>CAYSKN010000422.1:0-1508 GCA_964431565.1 uncultured Gemmatimonas sp. | reverse complement strand
CCGGTTCGACTGGTTCAATCGGCAGACCTCCGGCTCTTCGGCCTGCAGTGCCCATTTCCCTGATTGTATCCAGGATGCACACTGCATTATCCACTCCGGAGCCGTCGGAATCGGTTATCTGCCCATAGACGATACCAAGGGGCATCGTTGCTGTCCTCCAGAATTGTGGTGCAGTGATCGTTCGCCATTCACCGAAGGACAGCCCGTTGATGTCGGGGAGTCTTCAGGTGATGACGGTTGGTGCATCCCTGCCGGTGCGGTCTTCTATCTGGCTGAGTTCGAGGGCCGTGGTCACAAGCGACGCCAGCGCTTCAGCAGGTTCCATTGCCAGCTTGTCTGCGGCCGTTTCCCTGGATTCTATGTAGAGGCGAATGGTTGCTCCCTGCGTGCCTGTACCGGAAAGCCGAAAGATGATCCTGGCTCCACCTTCGAACAACACACGCAAGCCCTGCGAGACGGTTACTGATCCATCCACCGGGTCCGTGTACGAAAAGTCATCCGCAGCGGCGACTGTGTACTCTCCGAAAACCTGCCCTGGCAGACCTGGAAGACGTTCACGCAGGTGATTCATCAGGCCACGAGCTGCTTCTGCAGGCACCTCCTCGTAGTCGTATCTGGCGTAGTAGTTGCGTCCATGGTCTGCCCAGTGTGCACGAACAATATGCTCGACACTCTCATTTCTTTCTGCGATCACATTGAGCCAGAACAGCACTGCCCAGAGGCCATCCTTTTCACGTACATGATCGGATCCTGTTCCGAAACTCTCCTCTCCGCACAGCGTGATGAGCCGAGCATCAAGGAGGTTGCTGAAGAATTTCCATCCGGTGGGTGTCTCGTAACACGGTATGCCGAGCTTATGGGCCACGATGTCTACCGCCGCGCTGGTGGGCATTGAGCGTGCAACACCAGCGAGGCCCCTGCGATAACCCGGCACCAGGGCGGCGTTGGCCGCAAGAATTGCCAGACTGTCACTTGGCGTCACAAAGAAACGTTGCCCGAGTACCATGTTCCGATCGCCATCACCATCCGATGCAGCTCCAAAATCGGGTGCCTCGGATGCGAACATCTCTCCGACGAGATCGCGTGCGTAGGTGAGATTGGGATCGGGGTGACTGCCACCAAAGTCCGGCAAGGGTATCGCATTGATGACGGTGCCGGCGGGAGCGCCAAGGCGGCGCTCGAGAATCTCAACGGCGTAGGGGCCCGTGGCTGCGTGCATGGCGTCAAAACGCATTCGGAATCCGCTTGCGAGCAGCCTCCTTATGGAACCGAAATCGAAAAGCGCCTCCATCAGAGTGGCGTAGGCGTCAACCGGATCGACCACCTCAATGGCAAATGCCGAGGCTGACCCGGCCCCCGATGACACAAGATGTGTTGTTCCATATGTGTCGAGATCGAAGGACGGCAACGCTGCGATTCGGTACTCGTGAAGCTTCGCGGCACGTTCTGCCACTCTGTCCGTGAACGATTCGGGGGCCGGTCCGCCGTTGCTTGTGTTGTACTTGATA
>CAYSKN010000421.1:0-1553 GCA_964431565.1 uncultured Gemmatimonas sp. | reverse complement strand
AGCGCCAGGACGTGATCGTGATCCGCCAGATCAGGAGCCTGCTGTACGAACAGGGCTTCACGATCGGCGGTGCGCGCAACAAGCTGACCGGCGAGGAGGCGCGCAGCGATACCACGCAGAGCCAGCAGATCGTGCGCCAGGTGCGTATGGAACTCGAGGACTTGCTCCGAATCCTGCGCCGCTAGGCCAGGGTGGTATCATTCAGTTCCGCACGGCGTCCCCGGCCGTGCGCAGTCCGGATCGAACAAATGTCGGAGCGTGGCGCAGCCTGGTAGCGCACTTGCATGGGGTGCAAGGGGTCCCGAGTTCAAATCTCGGCGCTCCGACCAATTCAAACGCCCGTCTGGCCATTCCCATGGTCCCATTTCAATGTATTCGGGCACTCCGTGGCGTAACGCGGCAGCCATTGACCCAGCCAAGTCCACGCGGCTGCAGGTTCGTGCTTGCGATGGCCCGCACCGGGGTCGGGAGTCCCCGTGGCCGCGGCATTGCCTTATCGTTAGCGGAGATGCGCGCCATGCTCATGTACGGCGACAAGTGCAGCATCCGGGGGGCAACGAATGCCTTCTATGCTGTAATCACTGCGGTCGCGGGCGTGAACATGAGGCATGCGGTAGCGGCGCGGCGGAGCATCTGACCCGGGAGCAGGAAAGCGTGAACGGAACGAGAGACTCAGGTGATGGCGATGCGCCGCAGACGGGGAGCGTCGTCAAGTCGGCAGGCCGGGTCCTCGAGGTGCTCGAACTGTTCCGCCGGGAGCGCAGACAGCTTAGCGCGGCCGAGATTGGCCAGAGGCTGGGTTATCCGAAGTCGAGTGCGAATGCGCTGCTGAAGAGCTTGGTGTCGCTGGGCTATCTGGTCCTGAACGTGCGGACGCTGCGCTACTTTCCGTCGCTCAATGTCACGACGCTCGGCGACTGGATACCCTCGGTCGCACTTGCCACCGGTGACGCCTTCGAGATTCTGGCCGAGGTCCACGTGGCAACGCAGGAGACCGTGACACTGTCAGTGCAGTCTGACCTGTGCGTCAGTTTTCTGAAGGTGATACCGGGAACATTCCCGATCTCCCTGCGGATGAAGGAAGGCCTTACGGCGTCGCTGTTCAGTTCGGCGGTGGGAACCGCGATCCTCTCCTGCATGCCCGACGAGGAGATCGCGAACCTGGTTGCCCGCGCCAACGCACGGACACGCCGCAAGGCCGGGCAGGTGGATGCTCCTATTGTGATGCAGAACGTGTGCGCAGCGCGGAAGGCAGGATTTGCCGTCTTCTATGACGCTGTGTTCCCGGACACGGGCGCCGTCGCGGTGCCGTTCCCGTCGCCAATCGAGGACTTCCCGATGGCCATCGGCGTCGGAGGTCTGCGTGATCGCATACGGCGCAACGAGGCAGCGATCCATCGTGCCATCCGCATCAGCCTGGCCCGGCATGGTTGCGAGTACCGGACGCGGAAGGGCGTCGCACGAGCAGCGCGCTGACAGTGGAGAGCGCTTCGGGCCTGGACCCTCGAGAGCCCGCAAGTAGGGTTGGCAGTATCTCAGTCGGTTGCATCCAG
>CAYSKN010000420.1:0-1558 GCA_964431565.1 uncultured Gemmatimonas sp. | reverse complement strand
CCTGCGACCTTCGGCTCCGGAGGCCGACGCTCTATCCAACTGAGCTACGCGCGCACTGCGGCACCGGGAGCTTGCGCAGGCCTCACCGACTTCCGCCAGACGAACCAAATCGCAACCCGTTCGTCGCCAGACCCAAAAAACTAACCCGACAGCCACCGCGCAGGCAAGGAATACTGATTGTCGGAACACGCGGAATCAGGCACCGGCGCGCTGCTGATCGGAATTGCTTCCGGGCGCCACTGCATGGTGTCCGCGTGCTACCTTAACAGCATGGCAACGATAGCATTTCTCGGAACGGGGTTGATGGGCAGTGCCTTCGTCGAGGCCGCTCTCGGACGGGGGGATAGCGTGACCGTCTGGAACCGGACCATCGAAAAGGCGGCCGTCCTGGCTTCCTTTGGAGCCAATGTCGCGACCTCCCCTGCCGAAGCTGTACGGGCCGCGGAGAGAGTCCACCTGTCCCTGAAGGACGATGCAGCTGTCAACGACGTCATCGAAGCATTCCGCCCGGAACTGCCGGCAGAAGCGACCATCGTTGACCACAGCACCACAATGCCTGCGCTGACCGCGGAGCGCGCTCGGCGCCTTGCGTCCGAAGGGGTCAAGTATCTGCACTGTCCGGTGTTCATCGGTCCGGCGGCGGCCAGGTTGTCTCAGGGAATCATTCTTGCTGCTGGACCCGGAACCGTTTTTGAAAGCGTGCGGCCGGCTCTCGAGCAGCAGGCAGAGCGGGTTGTCTACTGGGGCGAGCGGCCAGATCTGGCGGCTGCCTACAAGCTCATGGGTAACGCTTTGATCATAGGGCTGGGCTCACTGGTGGCGGACGTGTTCACAATTGCCGCCGGCACCGGCGTGAAGGCACCGGATGCGATCCGGTTGCTCGAGTTTTTCAATCCCGGAACGATGTTGCAGAACAGGGGGCGGAGGATGTCGCTGGGGAACTTCGAGGCCAGCTTCGAGTTGACGATGGCCCGCAAGGACGTGCAGTTGATGCTCGATACCGTTGGTGACCGGCCGCTCGCAGTGCTGCCCTCAATTGCTGCGCGCATGGATGACGTCATAGCGCAGGGTTACGGTTCAAACGACTACGGGGTGATTGCCCGCGACGCGCTGCTCAACTAACATTTGCCAACCGATCCCCAACAGAGGTTACCTGATGCCGTTCTTCAGTCACCCAGCGAACGCCGATTGGCTGCTCCCCGTCATCAAGATCCCATTGATGCTGATTTCGGGGATCTTCAGTTTCATCACTGCCATCGGCCCCTTCGGTCAGATTGCACTGGTTGCGGTTGTCGTTGCCGTATTCGTTCGCAACCTGATGGGTCCGGTACGTACCTGAGATGCCTTCGGGTGGCCAGCTTACCGGTTGATGTCTGCGGTGAGTGATCAGCTCTTCCTACAACTTCATGAGCCCGCTTACGCCGGATGGCGGGAATGGATCTCCGGTGCGTGATGCACATGGAATGACGAAGCCCCTGCCGTATCTTGCAGGGGCTTCGTTCAACAGTCGGGGCGACTGGATTTGAACCAGCGACCTCCTGCTCCCGAAGCAGGCGCT
>CAYSKN010000419.1:0-1572 GCA_964431565.1 uncultured Gemmatimonas sp. | reverse complement strand
TCAGCGCGAACCAGCCGGTGATCTGGGGCGCAAACGGGGTCTCGATATAGAGCGCGTCCGGTGCCTTGAGGGCGAACAGGGCCTGCAGGTACAACGCCGTGACCGAGTCGGCCACTGCATACACGGCCGGCGGTGCGCACCACAGCAGCGGGATCAATCGCTGCAGCCGGGTCATGCCGGCATTCGGGCCGGCCAGGATCGGCACGCTGCTTACCTCCGGGGCCGGGCTCGCCGCCAAGCTCATCAGGTTGATGCCGCGGCGGGGTTGCCTCGCCCCGGCGATGTCGCGATCGATCACGGCTTGCTCCGCCAGCACGACCAGCGACAGGTGATGGCGCTGGGCGCGGCGGGTCCGCGGGATACGCTTCGGGGAACTGGTCGTGCCCGAGCTGCCGGCCAGCATGTGCACCGGATCGAGGGTCAAGACCGCTGACTCGCCTTGCTTGATCCGTTCGACGTAGGGCAGCAGTTCCTGGTAGGTCGAGAGCGGGACTTGTTGACGGAAAGTAGTGACCAGATCGGAACCAGCCAGCAGCGACGGGAAGTCATGCGTCCGACCGAAATCGGTCGCGGCATTGCGTTCCAGAATGTCACGAAGTTCGCGGCTGTTCACCGCACGGGCCACGGGCAGCCGGCGTTGGAAGCGCTTCAGCGCGAGTCGGCCCGCGGCGTGCAGTACCCAATGCTGTAGGCGGGTGCGGAAGAGGGCAGTCTTTACGCCACCTCCCAATTTTCTATGCATCCTGGAGAACTCACGGTGCCTCGGCTGCAGGCTTCAGGGCCGGTTGCCACTCCCCGTGCATGCGTTTGCAACCCGCGGCGAGCTCGCTGGCCCGGCCCTGGTAAAAGTAGAGGGGGCGACCTTCCACAATGCACGCACCGAGGACGCCTTGGCTGGCACAACCTTTGGTACCGATTCGTGGATCGCTTTTCATGCCGCGCAACGAGATTGTTTCGCAGGACTGCTTGTCGGTCTGCTCCTGGCACACCTTGAACCACTGCTTGAGATGGGGTGAATATTGCTGGAAGTAGCAAGCCTCCGCGCTTGCTGTCATCCATGGCCCCAGCAAGAGAACCCCAATGCCCATGATGGCGGTGATTCCGAACGCGCGTGTTGCCCGTGGCATGGTGTACCCCTCAATCAACACTGAGCTCGACCAATCGGACGCAGAGACTCGGCTCGGAAACTACGCTCGGCTCCGGCGCAGTGTCAAGCCGACACGTGGACTGGCTTGTGGCGGACATCCGACTTGACGACAGCGGGTAACTGGGGAGATATTCCATTCCACGACGCTAATCGACCAGCAGAGTCGCGAGCGTATGCTGTGCAAGGGGGCGATACGTGATTTGGGGGCGACGCCACACGTTCAAGTCCCGATCGACATCTCGTCGATCGCGTGGTTGCATATCCGTTCCCCTCGCATCTACAGCCTATCCGGACGTTCCGCAAGTGCGACGTTTCAAGTCGCGATACTTCGTGAATTCCCTGTGGGGCCGCAAATGGTCATGAGTATCATACTTGCTTGCTTGCTTGCTTGCTTCGCGTCGCGAGTGTGCCGCAGTGATGCGCAG
>CAYSKN010000418.1:0-1589 GCA_964431565.1 uncultured Gemmatimonas sp. | reverse complement strand
CTGCCTGTCTCCCTCTGTCCTTTCTCTGTCTTCTGCGGTTCGTGTTTCGTGCGCGAACGACGCTCGGGCTCGCAGCTTCGTTCGCAACCATCGAAAACTACGAACATGGTTGATCCGAATAACTCGTTTGAAGATGGGGCGTCGTGCACCTAAGCTCTGTGGTGCGGAGCGTGGTCGGGTGAATTGGAGAGCAATTCGGTCACGGAGAGCCAGACACGCGCAAGGTCGGTGGCCTGAAGGCGAAGCGAAGATAGACCGGGAACGTGGGAGCAAGAGCATGGGGCGCGCGCAAATGACATCGATGGAACGGGTGATGGCGGTATGCCGGCACGAGAGGCCGGACCGTGTGCCGTTCATGCCGCTGTCGCGCTGTTTCGGCATGAAGTATTCGGGCATGAGCTTCGCCCAGGCCTACCGTGACCCGGACGCCTACGTGGCCTCGCAACTGAAGATGATCGAGGACTTCGAAGTCGACGCGGTGTGGGACATCTGGTGCACGCCGGCGGTCGACGAGGCGCTGGGGGCGGTGATGGAAACGCCGGAGGACGATCCGCCGTGGATCGCCCAGCCTTGTCTGCACAGCCACGACGACCTGAACAAGCTCAAGCCAATCGATCCTTGGAAGGACGGGCGTATGCCCTACCTGCTGGACGTGGTGGCGAAGCTGAAGGAGGCGGTGGGCAAGGACATGCCGGTGAGCGCGTGGGCTTCGCCGCCGTTTCGCACGGCTTGCATGATCCGCGGCAACACCGAGCTGTACATGGACATGTTCGACAATCCGCAGTTCGTCAATGAGCTGCTGGAGATCACCACGCAAGCGTGCACGGCCTATGGGCGGGCACTGGTGGAAGCGGGGGCGGACATCGTCTGCTTCTCCAACCCGGTGGCCAACATGGACTGCATCTCGCTGGAGCACTTCAAGGAGTTTGCGCATCCCTACACCAAGCGCATGTACGGTGAGATCAAGCAAGCCGGCGCCAAGGCGATCAACTTCCATACCTGCGGGCGCTGGGACGACCGCTTTGATCTGTGCGTCGAAAACATGGACATCATCCACTGCGACAAGGTCGATATCGGCGAATTCACCGCGCGCTACGCGGATCGCATCGTCGCCATGGGCAACGTCAAGGCAGTGGCCACGCTGCTGCAGGGCAGCCCAGAGCAGATCTCGCGCGAGGCGCACGCCTGTCTGGAGGCGGCCGCGCCCACGGACCGCTACATCCTGTCGGCCGACTGCGAGGTGCCGCGCGATACTCCGGCGGCCAACGTGCACGCCATGCTCAAGGCACTCAAGCAGTACGAATCATGTTCAGTTGCGACGTAGCAGTGCCGGCGCCGCGCACTTCTGCCCGGGGCCGCAGCACGAAGCGTGGCGCCTGCGAGACTTTCACGGCACGCGTCGTGGTGCGTACGGATCCTCTTCTGCGCATTCACGGCTACTCGGAGCCGACCCAGGTGCGCGCGGACATCAGGCGTATAGCCGAGAAGGCAGCGGCGCTCGCCCAAGAGCTGTGCCGGCCGGTGGCCTGGCACCGGGAGATCGACATCCTTCGCATCGACCGGGATGGGTTGATCCTTGACGGCGGCGT
>CAYSKN010000417.1:0-1598 GCA_964431565.1 uncultured Gemmatimonas sp. | reverse complement strand
GCAACCGACGGGATTACCCCGCTATTGCCCTCACCACCGACACTTCTCTGCTGAACGCCGAGGGCAACGACCTAGGCTTCGATCACATATTTTCGCGACAGGTGGAAGCCATCGGCAAAGCGGGTGATCTGCTCGTTATTCACTCTACCAGCGGACAGTCGCCGAATGTGATCCTGGCTGCACTTACTGCAAGGAAGGCCGGTATGAAGGTCCTGTCGTTGAGTGCCCGTGACGGCGGTTCATTGCCGTCGCTGAGTGATGTCTGCATTGTTGTACCCACCATCCGGACGGATCGTGCACAGGAGATGCACCTGTGCATTCAGCATGCGATATGCGAGGTAATTGAGCAGACTCTGCATGCCGAGGACAGACCTCAGGCCGACTAAGCGAATGGCTTGCCTGATACGGAGCCGGCGAGATTTCGTGATGTGTTGCCTGGGTGGCATGGCGACGCATCTTTCATTCTTACGAAGGGATTCATGGGTGATGCCGGCCACGTGATATCGCTAAGTGGAAAGGTCGCGCTGGTTACCGGCGGATCCCGTGGCATCGGTGCAGCCTGTGCTCTGCTGCTGGCGCGTGCGGGTGCGAATATCGGATTTTCCTACCGATCGTCCGAGTCCGAGGCTCTGCATGTCGAACGGGAGATCACGTCTCTGGGTGGTGCTGTGTTCGCCCATAAAGGGGATGTTTCAGTCGCAGCTGTCAATTTCGCATTCGTTCGCGATGCGCTCGATCGGTTTGGACGTGTGGACATCTTCGTTGCAAACGCCGGTGTCTGGCCACCTGATCCGCGGCCAGCCGAGGTCATTTCGCAAGAAAGATGGAGGAATACAATGGCCACAAACGTTGACGGGATGTTTCATGGGGCACAGGCCGTGGTTCCGCATCTCGGACCCGGAGGACGGCTGATTTTCATCTCGAGTACCGCGGGCCAGAGAGGCGAGGCTGGCCACGCCGACTACGCTGCCAGCAAGGGAGCGATCATTTCGTTTGTCAAGTCACTGGCCGTGGAACTGGGCCCGCGTGATATAACCGTCAACGGTGTGGCGCCCGGATGGGTGGACACCGAAGCCGTTACCAAACCGTTCGCTGGAGCGGGGAGGGCACGGATTGAGCGAAGCATACCGCTCGGTCGTGTTGCTTCGCCTCAGGATATAGCCGGCCCGGTGCTCTTTCTTGCGAGTCCCCTCGCCCGTCATGTAACTGGTGAGATACTCAATGTGAATGGGGGGAGCGTACTCTGCGGTTGATTGAGCCGGGAAAGCATTCCCTGCGTCCGCCTGGCCCGGTGATCGAGCTGGCTCGCACACTGCAGGATGCGGGTTATTCCACCTGGTGTGTTGGTGGAGCCGTTCGCGATGCGCTGCTTGGGCAGCTTCACCTCGACTGGGACCTTGCAACCGCGGCAACACCTTCTCAGGTGCGGCAGTTATTCAGACGTACGGTGCCAGTCGGTATAGAGTTCGGCACGGTTGGCGTGTTCGACCGTAATGGACGGATGCACGAGGTGACCACGTTTCGGCGGGACGTACAAACCGATGGTAGGCATGCCCCAGTGGAGTTCGGTGCTTCGCTCGACGAAGATCTTGCTCGTC
>CAYSKN010000416.1:0-1607 GCA_964431565.1 uncultured Gemmatimonas sp. | reverse complement strand
TGGTGGCTTTCGAACTTATCAGCCTCGTGCTGCTGGTTGCGGTCATTGGGTCCGTGGTTCTGGCAAAGAGACGGGTGACCACATGATCAGCGAAGCTCTCATCGTATCTGCCATCCTGTTCGTGATCGGTGTCACGGGCGTGCTGACTCGTCGGAATGTCATCATTCTGTTCATGTGCGTGGAGCTCATGCTGAACGCCGTGAATCTCAGCCTCGTGGCGTTCTCAAGACTGCACGGAGTCACCGGACAGGTATTCGTGATCCTCGTGATGGCGGTGGCGGCAGCCGAGGCAGCTGTAGGGCTTGCCATAGTGATTGCGGCGTTCCGACACTTCGGCAGTGTAGACCTGGCCAACTTCAGGACGCTCCACGGATGATCCCCGCACTGCTGCCATACCTCATTCTGCTGCCACTCCTCGGTTTCGTTGTGAACGGAGCGGTTGCGCTTTCTCTCGGTGGTGGCGAAGAGAGTGAAGGGAAGCGCACGAGTGCCCGTAATCCACTGGTGGCAGTTGTCGGCCCCGGGGTGGTGCTCGCAGCATTCGCACTGGCGGTTGTCCTGTTCGTGCGCATGCGTCTGGGCCCAGCCGGACCGGTCGTCGTCACCTTCGGAGAGTGGGTGTCAGTCGGCAATTTCGTGATAGACTGGAGTTTCCAGCTGGATCAGCTATCGATGATGATGGTGCTCGTGGTGACCGGTGTCGGTTCGCTGATACACCTGTTCTCCATCGGCTACATGCAGGATGACCCCGGTTATGCGCGCTATTTCGCGTATCTGAACCTGTTCGTGGCATTCATGCTTCTCCTTGTGCTCGGGGCCAGCTATCCGGTGGTGTTTGTGGGATGGGAAGGGGTTGCACTGTCGTCATACCTGCTCATTGGCTTCTGGTTCGGCGACAAGGTCAATGCCGATGCGGGCACAAAGGCATTTGTCGTGAATCGTGTGGGAGATTTCGGATTTCTGCTGGCCATGTTCCTTATCTGGACGAACACCGGACATCTCGACTTTGCCGGGGCCCATGCAGTGCTGGGCAACATGGCTGGCACCTCCATAGTTCTGGCGATCGCCCTGCTTCTTTTCGTGGGCTGTGTTGGCAAGAGCGCTCAATTGCCACTGTACATCTGGTTGCCCGATGCAATGGCAGGCCCGACGCCTGTGTCGGCGCTCATCCACGCAGCCACGATGGTGACGGCCGGTGTTTACCTGGTTGCCCGTGCGGCTCCAATATTCGCCGGTGCGCCGGAAGCCTCGCTGGCGGTCATGGCCATCGGTGCTATCACCGCCCTGTTTGCAGCCAGTATTGCACTCAGGCAGTGGGATATCAAACGGGTACTGGCATACTCCACGATATCGCAGCTGGGCTACATGTTCGTGGGTGTCGGTGTCGGTGCCTATACCGCGGGCATGTTTCATCTCGTCACCCACGCATTCTTCAAGGCGCTGCTTTTCCTCGGAGCCGGTTCCGTCATCCACATCGTTCACAAGGCGTATGATCATACGAACCGGCACGACGATCCGCAGGATCTCAGGAACATGGGTGGTCTTGCACGCTTCATGCCGGCTACTGCAGGTGCGATGACGCTCGCCACACTGGCAATAGTTGGTGT
>CAYSKN010000415.1:0-1664 GCA_964431565.1 uncultured Gemmatimonas sp. | reverse complement strand
TCACGGATAGTGAGCGTAGCACGTTGATTCATCAGATGACACGTTTATTTATTAATGCGTCCTTACGGTGGTCTTTGCGAGGCAACTGCCATCGCTCTCTGCGATAGTCACGATCCGTCCGGAGCGACTTTTCGACAATCTCCACAATCGACAACTAGTCCACCGTTGTCTGAGCTCCGGACGAAAAACCCGAAAGCCGCTTGTAGCGCCTTAGACAAGGCCGCTACATCGCCGATATGAAACACACCCGAGACACGCAGGGCGCCGGTTTCTGCATTTACAGCCTGCAAGGGGACAGGAGTATATCGGCTGAACTCTTCGAGCAGCTCCGCGAGCGGTACGTCATCGAACTCAAGCCGCTGGTGGCGCCAGTTTGTGATGCGCTTGAGATCGGCGGGCCGTATCCTCGGTCGTACGTCAGGGGCCGTGACTACCGCGCTCTCACCGGGCAGCACGAATACAGTTGCAGTCGATTCCGGAAGGCTTGCGGATATCACCTGAACGAGACCCTGCTCGGTCGAGATGTCGAGGGAATGGGGGCGGACATAGACGACAAAGCGGGTGCCGACCACCCTTACTTGACCCAGCGAAGTTAGGACAAAGAAGGGACGTGAGGGGTCGTGTGCGACCTCAAAGTACGCCTCACCAGACTTGAGCACAACCTCTCGCCGGCCGCGTGCGATAGTGGCCTCGAGCTCAGTGCGCGTGTTCAGCGTAATCTCCGAACCATCTGCCAAGCTGACAATGCGCTGCTCACCGGCGCCAGTGGCGTAGCGAACGGCCCGCGGACTGGAACTTGACTTAACGAGCCACAGCGCCACCACAGCGATGCACAAACTTGCGGCAAGCCCGATGGTGAACGCCAATCGCCGTCGCGGTGCGGTCGTGTGCGTGGACGCATCAGGGGATGGCTGTTTCAGACGCTCGGTATCCAGCCGACGGGAGAGATCCCAAGCGATCTCACATAGAGCGAACTGGCGCTGATGCTCGGGACTTGTCGCCAACCATATTTCAAACTCTTGCTCGAACGAAGCGTTTGCACGACCACGCTGGCGCGCCGCGAACCACTCACTCGCCGTCGTTGGCATCGCCTGTAGATCTCTCAAACGCCTGATCACAATAAATCCTCAAGCCGCGCCGCAAGCAGTCCCATCGCCTCGCTCATGCGGCGTTCTACAGTGCGCACGCTGGTCCCGAGTTCACTTGCAATCTCACAATAGGACTGATCATCGAAGCGCGCGCGGGTGAAAACTTCGCGAGTCATTTCCGGCATGCTAAGTACCCCGGCGAAAAGTGCCTCTATTGCCTCGCGCCAGAGAGCCAGATCCTCGGGCGAGTTACTTGCTTGGGGCGCTTCCGGCTCGGGTGCACTCTCAAGTGGCTGGTGAGCGCGCCAGCGCTGGCGGCGGAAGTGGTCGCGCGCCAGGTTCGTCGCGGTCTGGAAGAGATACGCCCGGGCGATTGACTCGAACTCCGCCATGGGCACCTGCTTCATGACGCGCAGATAGGTTTCCTGGACGAGTTCCGCGGCATCGTCGGGGCAGTGAACGAGTCGATTGACATGACTCAAAAGCGCGCCTCGGTACTTGTTGAATAGTAGCGTCAACAACGCCCGCTGAGTGTCGGCGACGGGATTCGGCCCGACATCTGCGGCTGGAATCAAG
>CAYSKN010000414.1:0-1670 GCA_964431565.1 uncultured Gemmatimonas sp. | reverse complement strand
CTCCGGTACCCGCGTGCCATGAGTCGAAGTGACCGCCGATGAGTACGATCTCGTCCTTGAGTTTGGGATCGGTTCCGGGAATCTCGGCGATGATGTTGAAGCCGTTTGCGGTGGGTCCCTCATCGTGGAACCTGACACGCAGATCAAGTTCAACCTTCACCGGTACACCCTTTGCAAGAATTCTTACCATGCGGTTGTAATGCTCCACGGCCAGTGTCACCTGTGGCGGCATCTCAGCGTTAGCATCGCGGCTGCCAGCGGCACCCACAAAGATGGTGCCGCCATCGACACGCTGCGTCTGCCAGGAAAGGTCACTGCCACCCGCCGACATGTCCGAATCGGAACCGCGATCGAGTACAGCCAGCACGCCTTCATCAAAAAAGAACTTGTTGAGTTGCGCAGTAGAAACCGGACCGGTTCCAAGTCGCGGCTGCCCTGCCTCGGACGGAATGGGAGTGGTCTCCGCTTCGGCAATTTCCTTGTCTCCCATCCTCAGGATGATCGGCCCTTCCAGCATGCGCACAGCACGTTCCGTTTGGGGAAGCACGATCTTCCCTCTGAGCTTTCCACGATACTTATCGAAGTCCGCCGGGGTGGTGATGATGGCCTGCACGACCTCGCCCTGCACCACTCCACCCGTTCCGGGCGACCAGGCCTTGGGATAACCAATCAACGGCTGGATCTGAGGTTCGATCATGTGGGCGCTGAAGCGCTCAAGTGACCAGCCGCGGCCAAACGACCATGGCTCATAGTGAACATTCGACATGCCCCACTTCTTGAGGCTCTCAATGGTCCAGTCGCCCGCAGCCTTGAAACCCGGGCTTCCGGTGAGACGAGGGCCATTCACATCGGTGAGCCAGGACATGATGTCCATTACCTGCGAACGCTGCATTCCCTCCTCGCGAATGCGGCCGAGCATCTGGTAGTCGAGGCGGTCAGGCTGTTGGGCTCCGGAGGCGAATACTGGTGCAAGTGCAGCTATGCAGATGGCTGCACGGCAGGCGAGCGACGTCATGTGGAACTCCAGGATCGGGCGAGAATGTCGTTGCCGTACGAGAGCCGCCACCAATTGAGGCTGCTGTCCGGCGAAAAGGAACCGGCCCCTCACACAGAGAGAAAGACCAACTTCCCGGCTCTTAACCTGACTCTCGGATCGCGGTTGGGGAAGCTATCGTCACCATGATCCCGGGGAGCATGATCGCGCCCCGGGATCGGCAATTCACTCAACCACGATCTTTCCCGTCATTACCGGATGGAAGGTGCACGTGTATTCCATGGTACCTCGGCTGGTCATTACAACAACACCCGAGTCACCGGCAACCACTGTACCCGTATCCCAGGCACCCGGATGATTGATCGGGTCTGTGGCAGTATGCTGAACGATATCCCTGTTGATCCAGACCACCGTGTCACCCAGGTTCACGGTGAGATCAGCGGGCACGAAGGCCATGCCCTCCATCGACACCTCGTGACGCCGAGCCGTGGCCTGCGGCTCCGAGCCGCAGGCCATCAGGCCGCACATTGGCAGGATCGTGAGCAATCTGAACGCTGTCATTGTGCGAACGTCTTCTGCAGCGCTCTGGCATGCTCGAGGTGCGCGACAAACAGCGGGCGATATTTCACCAGTGTGGCCTTGAGTTCCGCGTTACTGGTTGCCGGCAGCAGAACCT
>CAYSKN010000413.1:0-1674 GCA_964431565.1 uncultured Gemmatimonas sp. | reverse complement strand
CAACGTTGCGCCGGCAGTCATGACACCATCGGCTCTCCGCCCCTGTCGGCGTCCGGCGATAGAAGTTCACCAGGGCAAGTGAGCCTTCGGCATTCGTGGAGAGTACGGATTGACCGATCGTGCTGAGTGCCCTGGGCCGGCACCCTGGTCATTCGGTTTGCGACGGATCGTGTCCCTCGTCCTGGCAGCGCGGCATCCCACCTACAGATCGGATATGTGAATGAACTCTCACCTCGTTTGGCTCCTGGGGTATTCCGCTGCTCAGTTGGCGCTGGGAGCATGGATATCGCGTCGTATCAAGACATCGAACGATTTCTTCGTCGCCGGACGAAGGCTTGGGCCCGGGCTGCTCTTCAGCACCATGCTCGCCGCCAACATCGGCGCCGGCTCCACGATAGGTGCCACGGGGCTCGGATACCGCGATGGATATGCTGCCGTGTGGTGGGTACTCTCTGCCGGGATCGGGTCGCTGTGCCTCGCTTTCTGGGTGGGACCTGCCATGCGCCGTGTGGCAGCTGAGCACGACCTACGCACTGTGGGCGACTATCTGGAGTTGCGTTTCGGCGTGAGTGTCCGCACCACCATTGCCGTACTGCTATGGATAGGTTCTGCGTTCATTCTTGCCGGCCAGCTGATCGCCGTCTCCTGGATCCTTAATGTGGCTGCCGGACTTCCAAAGGTTGCCGGCTGCATTTTGGCCGGGCTGCTCGTTACCATCTATTTTGCTGCCGGCGGACTGTTGTCTTCAGCCTACGTAAACGTGGTGCAGTTGACGGTCAAGATGCTGGGATTTGCTCTGGCCATCCCATTCGCATTGAGTTCTTCAGGAGGGTGGCAGGCATTGAAGACGTTCCAGCCGCGCCCTGACTACTGGAATCCACTCCAGGGAGGCGAGTCGGGGCTGGTGTACCTGGCCATGCTGGGGCCCGCGTTCATCGTGGCGCCGGGGCTTCTGCAGAAGATCTATGGCGCGCGTGATGATCGCTCCGTTCGTGTGGGCGTGGGATTGAACGCCCTTGCGCTGATGCTCTATGCTTCCGTGCCAGTGCTGCTGGGAATGATGGCCCGCCTGCAGTTTCCCGATCTCGCACAGCCGGAGCTGGCGCTGCCTACGCTGCTAATGTCCGGTATGCCGGCCATCGTGGGTGCGTTCGGGCTCGCTGCGGTCTTTTCTGCGGAACTGAGCTCGGCGGACGCTGTACTGTTCTCGCTCACCACGTCTCTCTCGCAGGACTTCTACAAGCGTTTCGTCAATCCCGAGGCGAGCGACGCACAACTGTTGCGGGTCACGAGGCTGACGGCCATTCTCGGTGGCCTCGCGGGGGTCGCAATCGCATTGGTGGCCGCTGGTGTGATAGGTGTACTTAGCATCTTCTACACCATCATGGGTGTCAGCCTGTTTGTCCCGATTCTGGCGGGGCTCTACAACAAGAGAACGAGTTCCGTGGATGCCATGGTGGCCATCATTGCCGGAATCGGCATCGTTGGTGGATGGCGCATCTTCTATGGTGGGGCAACCATCAATGGCATCACGCCCGCCATGGGCGGTCTGGCCGGTGCGATCATCTCTTTCCTGATAGTTCACACAATCCGGCGCATGTCCGGTTCGGATGGTTCGGGCGGTAGCGCCATTTTCGCACACTCGGAGAGGTAGCCATATGGTCAGCAACAACA
>CAYSKN010000412.1:0-1681 GCA_964431565.1 uncultured Gemmatimonas sp. | reverse complement strand
GCAGCCGGTGACCCGCATGCCCATCGACCTCGAGGCCATCTCCAAGGGCTTCGACGTGCAGAACGGAGCTCATGCATCGGCGATGGCTCCGGGCAAGGCAGGGCCGAAGGTGCTGATCTTCGTGAGCTTCGCGATGCCGGAGGCGACGCTCCAGCGCTTGGTCGACCAAGCAGCGCTGGCGGGCGCGACGCTCGTGCTGCGGGGGTTGGTCAACGGATCGATCAGAGACACGGTGACCCGCATGCAGGCGCTGATCGGCAGCCGCCGTGTTGCCGTCCAGATCGATCCGGAAGCGTTCGATCGCCATGGGATCACGAGGACTCCGACGTTCGTCCTGGTCATGGGCGGCGCCGGGACCGAGGCCTGTGCATCCCGCGCGTGTGGCTCGTCGCAGCAGTTTGTGAAGGTCGCTGGAGATGTGACCCTGGACTATGCAATGCGGTACCTGAATCGGGACCCCCAAGCTTCAGTACGTACAAAGCGGTAGTCCCCGCTCTCACCGCGCCTCACGCCCAAGGGCAGCAACCGGCCGTCGAAGACTGAGAGCGGCTGTTCGCTGAAGATTTCCCGGCTGATGTCTCGCGCCAAAAGCAGACGGCGAAAGGCCCCGTACGCGGCCTGTCGGGCACTTCGCCGGCGAAGAACGATCCCGAAACTGGGCTTGCCCTACAGCTTGTGACCCTTAAGTAGCGCAGACGGGGTGTACATGTCGGTCAGCATCAAGACGTGATGGCGCGCCCTTGTGATCCCGACGCGCAGAAGCTTCCGGCACTTTGGATGCGGAGCGGCCTCCTTGTTGAACAGCAACGGGCTGCTGTTCGGGTCGTCGAAGATGATTACGGCGTCGAACTCCTTGCCTTTTGCCTTGTGCACCGTCATCACGTGAATGCCGCGCAGATCGTTCCCGCCCGATAGCAGTTGATCCTCGGCCAGCGCCATGTCGAGAGCGGTGCGGGCACCCTTGTAGTGCCCTTGCGTTTGCCAGAGTTCGGTGAAGCCTGCGGCAATGCGGTGCCCGCGTTGAAAGACGATCAGTTGCTCTGCCTCTTGCGCGATCTCTTGCAGCGGGTTCGCAC
Organism: uncultured Gemmatimonas sp.; assembly: GCA_964431565.1. GTDB lineage: Bacteria > Gemmatimonadota > Gemmatimonadetes > Gemmatimonadales > Gemmatimonadaceae > Gemmatimonas. Next base: position 605 of record CAYSKN010000412.1, on the reverse strand, counting down.
CAGACTCGCGCAGGAAGCGGCGAGCTTCAATCCAGTCCCGCTTCGGCTCGCCCGTAAAGCCGTGCGTTCGCAAGACGCTAAGGGTTCCCAGCAGTTTCGCCGCGACGCCGTTAGCCCTTGGCTGTTTGCCTTTGCGGCAATCATTGGCGCTGATTGCAAGACGCTGCGCTTGCTTCAGGTTGCCGTCACCGCCGCGTGCCTTGAAGACCGACGCCGCAAGCTCAAGGGCGTCCGCAAGGTCTGCCAGTGCATCGGCTTCGGCGCGGCGCGGTTCCATGAGAAACGCGATCATCCTGCTCGACAGCAGAACCGATGCTTCGTCGATCATCACGCGGTGCGGGATGGTCCTGTTGGTGCCGTTTCCCGTCAGCGCTCGAGAGATCACATTGACGCCACGATTCCAAGTTGCAAGGAGCGCGAGGCTTTCGATTTCGTGCGGTGCTGCGGCCTTCTTTGCGTTCTGAAGAGCGATGCCTACGGAGGAGCGAATCTTCGCATCACGCTGATCGGCATTGGCGCGAAAGAGTACGCGTGATACCCCCTTGTATGCAGCTCCGCGTGGCGTCGACAGCAAGATGTCGTTCGCGAACGCGACGATCTCTGAG
>CAYSKN010000411.1:0-1694 GCA_964431565.1 uncultured Gemmatimonas sp. | reverse complement strand
CTGGGCGTGGCCGAACGCTGGTTCGACACCACCGCGCGCGACGAGCTGCTCGACCTCGACTCCTGCTCGATCAACGGCGCGCGGATCTACTGCGCTCTCGACCAACTCGGCGCCCATCTGAAGGAGCGTTACCGCCAGCGGATTGGCGTGCGCTTCGAGTTCCTGCTGTACGATGTGACGAGCACCTACTTCGAAGGCGAAGTGGAACGCAACCTGCAGGCGCAGCGCGACTACTCGCGCGACCAGCAGCCGGGCAACAAGCAGGTCTGCATCGGCCCGTCTGCACACCGGAGGGGCTGCCGCTTTCCTTCGAGGTGTTCGCGGGCAACCGCGCAGACGTCACCACCGTGGAGGCAGTCGTGCGCGACATGGAGGGAAAATACGGCCAGGCCGAACGCATCTGGGTGATGGACCAAGGCATGATCTCGGAGGCGAACATCGCCTTCTTGCGCGAGCGCAACGCGCATTACCTCGTCGGCACGCCGAAGAGCCGGCTGCGCCTACCCACCGGCCCCAGGATCGTGGCCAATGCAGTGCCGAAAGTCTCCCCATAAATCGCACAACATGTTGCCATTCAATACAGCCTTCCCGCGAACTGACGAACTCGGGCTAAGACGTTTTGCCGCCGCAGCGCGGTGCGGTCCTTGCGTCACAACGCCGTGAAACAACCGTCAGTTTATCGGCGGAAGCTGTCAGGGCGCCCGCCTTGGTGCAGGGGAGACCGTTTCGTGGTCAATCTACAGCAACGAAGTAATGGATCAGGACGTAGCTTGTCACCCCGACCGACAACGCTGCGCACATGCCAACAAACATCGGACGCCAGCCCAAACGACGAAACTCCCTGAAATCGGTCCCCAATCCAACTGCGGCCATCGCCAAGGCCAGACACGTGGTCGAAAGTGTTCCCGCTCGTGCTAGGATTGCCCTCCACGTTTCGACGTCCATTAGCCCAAAGGGATGCTCGCCCAAATCTCCCATACTCCTGACCAGTGCCATCAGGACAAAGCCCATGATGAAAAAGGGAATCCATTGCGACAGCGGCCTGCGAACGGCTCCTTTCTCCGTGGTCGAATGCTGACGATGGAGCCACGCGACTATAGGAATCAACGCTCCCATCATCAGGTTGCGGACAAGCTTGACGGTCGTCGCCACCGCAAGGGTCTCGTGGGAGCCGTAACGGGCCTGATACAGGAGCCCCGCCCCTGCCACTTGAGAGGTGTCGTGTATCGACGTACCGAGAAAATAGCCGGCCAATAGCGGACTTCCGGCGAAAATTTCATGGGCTAACGAAGGATAAACCAGCAGCCCCACCAGCCCAAACAAAGTGATCACACCGACTGCGTAACCGATTTCATCCTTTTTCGCATGGATAGACGGTGCTGTGGCAACGATGGCCGAGACGCCGCAAATAGCGGTGCCGACACCGATCAAATGAGCCAGCCTGGGCGACACTCCGAGCCAACGGCTCATCCTTGATGCCAACAGGAAGGTGATCGCGATACTGCACACGACAATGGGCAAAGCCTGGATCCCTATCTGGCCCGCCATGCTCAGGCTGAGCCGCAAGCCCAGCAGCGCCACGCCGATCCGCAGCAGTCTTTTGACACAAAACGTAAGGCCGCTCTCAAACGTCTTCGGCAGTCCCACGACATTGCGCATCAACAGTCCGAGCAGCACCGTGACGAGAATCGGGC
>CAYSKN010000410.1:0-1696 GCA_964431565.1 uncultured Gemmatimonas sp. | reverse complement strand
TGCACACGTAATGCCGTGTGTCATCGTTCAGGTCTATTGACGCCCACTTCCTTCCAGCAGGAAATGCAGCCCCACCGTGTCCCAGGAGGCCGGAATTGCGGACCTCGGCAGTTACGTCTCCGGGTTGCATCTGGCCAAGAGCCCTGGCAAGAGCCTGATAACCACCACGGGCCTTATAGGCGCTGAGCAGGTGAGAACTTCCGGTGACGGGGAAGTTCATAAAAAACCTGTGTCCCGGTGGACCGGGCGGAAGCTGTGAATCGCCAGACATGGCGCTCTTCGCTGGATCAGGTACCGCACCTGAGGTGTTCCCTGCCTTCATTGCGAAAGCTCCTCGAGCAGTGCGTCTACCTTGGCCGGGGTAAGACTTTCGTGATAGCTGTCGTTCACCATCATCATGGGTGCAGTGCCACAGGACGCGAGGCACTCAACCGTGGCCAGGGTGAAACGTCCGTCGGGCGTGGTTTCTCCGGGCTGCACGCCCAGCTTGTCAGAGAGATAGCCAATGAGCCCCTCGGCACCGCGCAGACAGCATGAAAGATTGCGGCACACCTGCAGATAGTACTTGCCGCGGGGCTCCCTGGTGTACTGGGTATAAAAAGCCAGCACCTCGTCGATCTGCACGCGGGGCACACCCAGATATTCCACCAGCTCCTCAATGTCGCTGTCGGCTATGTAGCCGCGCTCCTCCTGAATGCGGCGCAAACAGGGGAGTGTAAGCGAACTCGTGAAGTCGTCCGGAAAGCGCTTCTTCCAGCTCTCAAACTCGGGGATCAGATGCTGGATGTTTTGCATGGGTTCCTTCATCTGTCACACTCTCCACCGATCATGTTGATGGACCCGAAGGTGGTTACGATGTCAGCAAGCTGGTAGCCGTCGAGCATGCGATGCGCACCGCCCATGTGCACAAAGCTCGGCGAGCGCACATGCACCTTGTACGGCGTACCCTCGCCCGTACTCACTACATAAAAGCCCAGCTCTCCGTTGGGTGCCTCATGCGCAACGTAGGCGTCACCCGCAGGGACAACGGGACCTTCCATGACCAGTTTGAAATGATTGATCAGCGACTCGATCTCGGAATAGACGAGTTGCTTCTCGGGAAAGACGCAGCGGTGGTCATTCACGTTGATGGGGCCGTCGGGAATCATTTCCATGAGCTGCCGCATCATGTAAACAGACTCGTCCATCTCACGCATGCGCACGTAATAGCGGTCGTAGTTGTCGCCCAGAATGCCCACGGGCACGTCAAAGTCGAGTTCTGCGTAGGCCAGATAGGGAGTGTCCTTGCGCAGATCGCGTGCGACACCGGTGGAGCGCAGCACCGGGCCAGTGAAGCCCCAGCTTATCGCCTCCTCGGTGCTTATCACGCCAACACGCCTCATGCGGTCAATGAAGATGCGGTTCCGGTCCACGAGTCCGTGCACGCGCGCAACGTAGTCTTCATATCTCACCAGTATCTCGCTCAATCGCTTCATCCAGCCGTCTGGTATGTCGGCTGCGAGCCCGCCAATGCGACCGTAGGAGTAGGTGACACGGGCACCGGTGAGTGCGGCAATGTGCTCGTACATCTCATCGCGTATTGTGACGAGATAGAGAAAAGCCGTCATTGCACCCAGCTCCATGAGGGCTGCAGCAACGCAGGTCAGATGATCTGCCACACGTGAGTACTCGGCCAGCAGGGTTCGCAGATACCGCG
>CAYSKN010000409.1:0-1719 GCA_964431565.1 uncultured Gemmatimonas sp. | reverse complement strand
CGACCTGGACGCGCACGGCGTGCGCGTCGAACTGGAAGGGAATGATTGCGCTCATGGTCACTCCCCCGAGTCAATGGAAAGGGTGAAAGACGGCTTGCCGGCATCCACAGTGCGGGCAGCGGCGAATTGCTGTTGCAGCGCCGGTGGCCAGTTCGTGTAGCGGGATTCGGGAACCGAGAACTTGATGTCGAAGTAGTGCTCGACCTTGTCGCCGGAGGCCACGATGCGCGCAGCAAGCTCGCGTGCCATGTCCTGATTCCAGGACGTCTTCTTTGGCAGTTCAAACTTGATGCGCAGCACGCCATCACTGATGTGGGCGGTACCGAAATCTCGCCCTGACTCGCGCAGCGCAGCACGGGCCTGCTCGCCGTAGCACTGATCCAGTGCCGCTTCGAACTTGGTCCGGGCCTTTTTGAGCCAGTCGATGGCGGCATCGAGGTTCTTGTCGATCTCGTGCTTCTGCGCGGCCGGCAGTGCGGCCAGTTGGCTGACGGACATCTCGGCGATGTCGGCGGGGAAGATGGTCAGATCGCTCATGGCCACCCCCTTACTGATACGCACGAACCGAAGTCGAATAACGCGATACGCGTCGTTCGAAAGCTTCGATGTCAGCCAGGGCATAGGAGACCCGTGCCCCGAGTTTCATGAATGGGCATCCAAGGGCTTCCTGACGCCAACGACGCAGGGTCTTGACCGAGACTCTCCAGCGCTCTGCGAGCTCGTACTCGTTGAGCGCCAGACGTTTCACGCCGGCCGTGGGGTCCGAGCGGCCAATCCGCCCGGTTGTTGCTGAAGGGTGTTGCGTTTGCATTTCGATGTGCCTCCTGTTCAAAAAGGGCACATCGCAGTTTCCGCACGGATTTATGGGGAGTGTGCGGGGACGTCTATGGGAGATTTATGGAGTTCGCCGCAGGCGGTATTTCCCGTGGTCGATCAGATCGAAAACGTCCTCTCGCTCTATATCCCTGCAGTCTTTGAATGCATCGTCGAAGGATTGATACGAGGAGTGGGCAGCGATCTTGATCTCTGCCCAGGTCACGATCGGTGAGGGATAGCCGTCCGTACCCCAGGATGCCTTGACGATCCTTGCCCGCGCGGGTGACAAGCGAACAGTTGTCTCGAAATGGGGGAGCAGAAGGTCTTGGCCATCAAGGTATTGCGTCCGCTGATCGGATGCACTCGGAGGTGTCAGACTGCGTAGTACCCTGACGAAAGATGCCGAATCGAATTGGGCACCCCCTTCCTGCGGCCCAATGAACTCTGAAAGCGCCCGCACCTCATGGACGCCAGGCAGCGGATGGCGTGGCCGCTCGCGCATCAGAACAATGCCGCGTCGCCCCCAGGCGGGGTCGGTGAGAACCGACGACAGGGCTTCGACCGAGGCGCTTGCCAAGCGTCTGGCGACGAACACCGGCGCAGGCTCGGTGGACTTGCCGACACGAAAATCACCAAGGTGCCAGAGGTGGTGGGGGATGCGGGCCAGTCCCCTTGTGCCCGATGTTTCCAGGCCGATCCAGTCACCCAGATCGTGCAACCAGGCTTCGACGCAAAAGTCATGCAGCGCAATTTCCGCAAGTGGCCGCGTCAGGATGCGCGAATGCCACTGGGGACTGCGATAGCGGTACACCCCGGCATCCTCGTCGATCTCGACTTCAACTTCGATCTCGCCGTCCAGAAATGAAACCATCTTGCGCGTGAGGTACGCATGTGCCGGACGTA
>CAYSKN010000408.1:0-1732 GCA_964431565.1 uncultured Gemmatimonas sp. | reverse complement strand
AGCTTGCCCGACTGAAGCTACCGCCACTGGATCCGAAGTGTACTGTTGTATCCGGCCCTAAGAGGAAACGTCGATGCGGTTCCGCGCCGCCTGCCGAAACCGGAAGTTGCTGCCGGTGGCGTGGTATCACCCGTCAGTTCACGCACCACAAAGCCGACCGAATCGAGGACAGCAAGTGAACCCCGCCTGGGCGCAGCAGAGAACTTCCAGTTGAGGGTCAATCCCGGTGAAGAACGGAGGCCCACAACAGGTTCGTAGAGATGAGACGATGCAGCCTGAATGGCGGGTGTTGCCTCACGCAGAGGAGTGATGTTATCCAGAACCCAGAAGCCACGACCATGGGTTGCTATAACCAGCTCATCCCTCTCCACGATCAGATCAGTGACGGGCGCATCTGGGAGGTTGAGGCTCAGGTTCTGCCAGTTGTCACCATCATCGTATGAAATGTAGACCCCATGCTGCGTCGCAGCATAAAGCAGTCCACGACGATTTGGATCCTCACGCACCGAGTGAACATAATCCTCCGGACCAAGCCCATTTACAATCTTGGTCCAACTCTGGCCGTAGTCGCGAGAACGGAAAATGTAGGGTGCGCGATCATTCAGTAACGGGCGCCGCACCGACATGTAGATCGTGCCTGCATCATGCCATGAAGCATCGAGCATCGAGACACGCCCGAAATCCGGCATATCCTTGGGAGTGATATTCGTCCAATTCGCCCCGAAATCGCGTGTTACAAACACCAAGCCGTCATCAGAGCCGGTGAATATCGTGTTGACATCCTTCTTGCTCGGCCCCACGGAAAAGATGACCGCGTACACTTCGGGGCCGTTCATGTCACCGGTGATCGGTCCACCGGACTCCTGCATCGTTTCGGGAGCATGCCGGGTCAGGTCGGGGCTGAGGTTCTTCCAGGTACGACCGCCGTCACGGGTGGCCCACAAGCGCTGCGAAGAGACGAACAGCAGCGACGAATCAACCTTTGAGAAGATGATGGGGAAAGTCCACTGCCAGCGCTCCCGGATGTCCTTGGATGGCTCACCCGAATAGAACCACGGATACGGATTCACCTCACGCGAAAGTCCGGTACGCCGGTTGAACTTGTCTACATACCCGCCGTTGTTGGTCCCGGAGTAGAAGACATCCACATCACGCGGATCAGCGGCGATGTATCCAGGTTCGCCACCGCCCGCCTGATAGGCAAACGCCATCGCGCCCGAGGCCTCGAGTTTCTCGTTGTCCGTCTCACGGTTCTTGTTCCAGTCAAAAGGAACGCAGAGGGTCGTATTGTCCTGCTGCGATCCGCAGACGTGAAATGGAATGTGCGCCGTCGTAATGGCACGGTACCACTGAGCGGTCGAGATGGCCTGACCAGAGTAGCTGCCACTGCCAGTCTTGAAAGACACCGCTCCGCCACCATCATTGCCCGCTACAAGGTGTGCCGGATCATCCGGGTCAATCCATAGGTCGTGCCAGTCGCCGTGACTTCCCTGACCAATATTGACCAGCGTCTTTCCTCCATCACTTGAGCGAAAGAAGCTGGTGTTGTGGAAATACACAACATCCGCGTTCTGATGATCCGCAAATACGTGCGTATAATAAAATGCACGCTGCCTGATGCTGCGATCGCTGTTCACCAGTGCCCATGTGGCTCCCGCATCATCACTCCTGAACAGCCCACCGTTCTCGTTCTCGACAAGGGCATATACCCGATTCTGATTGGCGGCAGTGA
>CAYSKN010000407.1:0-1756 GCA_964431565.1 uncultured Gemmatimonas sp. | reverse complement strand
AGCGCTGCCAAGCTGACATTGTCGACGCCACGCCGCATGTCACCACCTCCAACGCTGGTGTGCAGCGCCGACAGATCACCGACAAGCCAGCCGATCAGATCACTGAGCTCTTCGCGCGTGGTGATGCGATCTACCAGTGGCAGATACTTGTCGAGCGACGCCCTGTAGTCGAGCCCATGCAGGTTGCGATCATAGAAGTAGTCGCGCTCCATGCGCCAAGCATCCGTAAAGATCTGCCTCCAGTCAGCACGTACATCGATGGAGTAGGTCCAGCCCGACAGATCCACGCGTGCATCGTTCATATCAGGAACGCGCGCCACGCGGGCCTCCACCACATGAAACGTCTGCCCGCGTCCAAGGAGCATCTTGCGGCCATTCGCCGAGAGCTCCAGAGATCGTACCCCTTCCGCAATCACGACAGGCTGCGGCTTTTCGTTGGTGAAGCGCACACCCATCGCGTTCGAGGTCGTGTCTGCACCCGATCCGGCAGCGATGAAGAACAACCCTTCACTGTTGGCCGCCAGAGCGTGATAATTGCCTGCAGGAATCGGCACGCGGCGAACACGCCCGGCAATTCCCTCTGCAGCTATCGTTACCCGATTTGCAGGGGTCGAATCGTTGTGCGCCACACGTGCGGTACCGGTGTCGGTGCGTGCCGTGGCGGGTGCTAGTTCAGTAGCCGGCAGGAACGGTGATCGTACACCTGTCCGCAAGGCGACCTGGTATACCTCCATCGGTCGGTCGAAATACGGTTCCGGCGCGCGGGCGCCCCAGGGAGAAGCCACAACGGTGCGCAGGTTACGGTCACTCAGGAAATAGAGGAACTCACCTTTCGCATCCCAGGCCGGTGCGGTGCTGTTCACCCGGTCGGATGTCACCGTGATCACGCGTGCACTGTCCGCATCGAAGATCTTCAACTGCTGGTACGTATTCCGGGCGTTCTCTGAGTAAGCAAGCCAGCGGCTGTCAGGTGACCAGGCCAGATCGCCAACTCCCTCGGAAACGGTGTTGACCTTGCGTGGCGCGCTTCCGGGCGAGAGCACCCAGAGGTTGTTGTCATTGTCGGTCCACGCAGCACGCCTGCCGTCGGGCGAGGAAGTGAGGGAAAAGCGCAGCACGGTACCGTTGCGCGACAGAGCAGAGTCCCGGCCAACACCGTTGGCAGGCAACCGCATCACTTCGAACTCGCCGCTTTCGTCTCCGAATGCAAGCACGCCCTGAGTGCCTGCAAACACCGCATCCCGATAGCGCACGCTGTCCTTGCGCGAGGCACGTACGAGCCGCCCCTGTTTCACAGGCGCAACGAACACACGTCCACGCGCGGTAAGCACGAGGCGATCACCATCGGGCGAAAGGTGTGCGCTCGTCAACGACGACATGGGATTCGTTATCCAGCGCTCACGCAACTGATCGAGATCCGACGCCAGAGTGATTGACAGGCTACGTGTCTGGCCGGCAGGGATATCGAGAAGCCACAGATCGGCGCCATGCTGATATACTATGCGTCCCTGATCGAGCGATGGAGTACGCACGTCAAAGGTGGAATGCCTTGTGTGTTGCCTCAGGTCACGTCCAGCGGTGTCCACCGACCAGATGTTCATCGTACCCGTCGAGGGAGCCGTGTCTCTCACAGCCACGCGGTCCGTTACGAAATACACCCTGCCATTCCACACCATTGGTGAGAAACTCTCGCCCGTGTAACCGGACAGCAGCGGTACAGCCTCCGTTGCGCCCGTGGTGTACTTCCAGAGCTGTC
>CAYSKN010000406.1:0-1774 GCA_964431565.1 uncultured Gemmatimonas sp. | reverse complement strand
TCGCGACACCTATCGTCAGCTGGCGGTAGATGTCGCCAGACGCGGTCTTGGCACCAGCATGCCGGTGGGTAAGTGGGAATACTATGAGCGCATGGAGCATTTTCTGGAGAGCGGCGTTTACAATCGGAACCCCGGGGGTGCGCTTGAGCCCGAGACTGACGAAGCCACATTTAACGGCAACAGGTGGCGAGCGGCACGCGATACCTACTGGCGAGATCCGACGGTGGAGCCACCGCGCTCGAGCAGCGAATACAGGAAAGCAATCGAGTTCTACGAACGCACAGCCGTAACCGATGAGTATCGCTGGACCTGGCGTGATGCGACGCTCGAGCAGACCACCTTTCAGAACACAATCTCGAGTGCAAATCGTAACTATCAACGCGCTGTGAACTACGGTGGTGTGCTGGTAATCAACCACCTCGTATCGCTGATCGATGCCTATGTCAGCGTCCGGATACGTCGATTCGGTGGTGCCGGGTTGGGTTCGCTGCCACTGAGAAGGGTTGATCTGCGATACGAGCCAGTCGGTGATCCATTGGTAGGCCGTGGGCAGTGGCGAGCAAGTATTCAATTGTGGGCTGGTTCGCGCTGATACCACTAGCCACGAACCGCTGGACGTTGACCTGATGTGTCTGCCAGGTGAACGGAACCGCCGCCGGATCACTCGTAATATCATGCATTGTGACATTCAGCACATCGTGTCGAATGTCTGTGGTGGATCGTCTGCGGGTTAAGGCTTCATCTCGCCCGGTTGCAGGGCGGAGAGCGGATGCAGGTCGGACTCTTGTTGCCGTGCGGATGACCACAACCATCGAACAGAGTGTGATGCATCTGTCATCGGGGCATGAAGATCCCGGGTGGCTCGCCGCTTGGTGGATGCGCTTTCCGGGTGACCGTTTGGTGACTCAAGATCCCGAGGTGGTGTTAACTGCAGCACTCAAGGAACGACCGCGACTCATCATCATCGACGGCAGACAGGGAGACCCGGAAGCTGGCGTCGCTCGGACGGGAGTCCATGAGTCCGCCCCATGGACACGAACAGCCATCAGTGTTTGTGAACGTCTCAAGCGAGACGCTTACACCGGAATTGTGCCTGTATTGGTTGTGGTCCCCCCCCAGGCTTTCTTCATGGCATTCGAGGCAGGCGCTGACGAGGTGTTGCGGAGTGACGTCGGAGAAGCGGAGGCTCTCGTGCGCCTGTCAGCGATGCTTCGTCGCAGTGACAGGGATACCGATGTGCATCCTTCCACCCGTCTGCCAGGGGCACGGGAAATCGAAGCGGAACTGATCCGGCGTGTCCGATCCGGAGAGAAGTTCGCAGCCTGCTACGCCGATCTGGATCATTTCAAGGAATTCAACGACCGCTATGGCTATCATCATGGTGACAGAGTAATCCGGCTGCTTGCCAGAATTCTTCACGACGTCGTGAAGGGCCTGTGTGGCGGCGACGGCTTCGTTGGCCATATTGGTGGTGACGACTTCCTGTTCACCATTCCGCTGGCCAGCGTTACTCGCGTATGTGATGAGATCGTGCAGATTTTTGACGAACTTATCCCTTGGCAGTACTCCGAGCAGGATCGCCGTATAGGTTATTTTCTTGGAAAGGATCGCCGCGGCCAGTTGCACCGCGTTCCACTGATGACCCTGTCAGTGGGCGTGGTGACCAACCAGCGACGCCACTTCACGCGGGCAACCGAGGTCAGCGAGTTGGCGACGGAAATGAAGAGCTACGCAAAGACACTGCCCGGCTCGGTGTGGGCCGTGGATCGGAGGC
>CAYSKN010000405.1:0-1787 GCA_964431565.1 uncultured Gemmatimonas sp. | reverse complement strand
GTCGTGGACGCATTGTGCGTACCGGAACCACTGGCTCCAATCGTCCCAGCGGCGCCGGACAGTTCGTCCCTGACGTTCAGCCGCAGAAGCCGCCTCCTGATCCGACGATCCTCGCCATCCAGAGTCGGCTCAATCAACTCGGGTACAACGCTGGCACCGCCGACGGCTACAGCGGTCAACGAACCGTCGCGGCGATTCGCCTGTTTCAAAGCGAGCGCGGCCTCACTCCTGATGGTCGTCCAACTGAACTACTGCTGCTGCAGCTCAACACTCCTGTTAAGGATCAGGCTGCGCAACGCGGCTCACCACCTGTTTCACCGACCAGCACCGCCCCTCTATCTGTCAGCACGCCTCGCCCAGCTTCACCTTCTAGGGACAGTCTGAAGAACTGACGATGCGAGATTGGAGCGGCGCATTTTTCGGAACGAGCAGTCCGAGGTCGGCGGGGTTGCCCGCTCTGGTGCATTCAGTGAGCCCATTCATCGCATCTCTCCAGCCACTTGCCAGGCTACGCCCGCGCCAACAACCGGCGTCTCACCATGAACAGGTTCGCCAACGCACAGGTCACCTGCAACCGATGCAGGTTCTTCGCCAGCCCGCGGTATCTGACCTTGTGAAAGCCGAACAGCCCCTTGATGACCCAGAAAGCATGTTCCACCCGGGAGCGGGTCCTGGACTTGATCCGGTTCTTGCGACGTTCGACCTCATCTATCCGGTCCTTGAACCGGTAACGCTGATTCGTCAGGTCCCGCGCCCGCGGCGCCACCTTGCGGATCGCTTCGCTCTGTCCCCGATAGGCCTGATCCCCCCACACACGGGTCTCTTTCCCATGCAGCAGGTGCGTCAGCGCCAGAGAGTCCGCCACATTGGCCGCCGAGGCTTTCACCGTGTGGATGATTTTCGTGCGGCTGTCCATGCCGATATGCGCCTTCATCCCGAAGTACCACTGCTTGCCCTTGGCCGTCTGGTGCATTTCCGGGTCACGCTCCTTCGCCTTGTTCTTCGTCGAGGACGGCGCACTGATGATCGAGGCATCCACGATCGTTCCAGTGCTCACCTGGATGCCCTGCTCATGAAGGTGGCGGTTCACAGCCTTGAAGATCGCCTCGCCCAGCCGATGCTTCTCCAGCAAGTGGCGGAACTTGCACACCGTGGTCTCATCCGGGGCGGGTTCACGGCCGAAGTCGATCCCGGCAAAACTGCGCATCGAGACCGACTCGTACAGCGACTCCTCCACCGCCGGGTCGGAGAGGTTGAACCAGGCTTGCAGGCAGTAGATCCGCAGCATCCGCTCCAGCGGCACCGGCGGACGACCGCCTTCGCTGCCGCCTCCCTTCGGATACACCGGCTCAATCAGCGCACACAGCTGCTCCCACGGCACGACCTGCTGCATCTGCGCCAGAAACTGCGCTCGGCGCGTGCTCTTGCTGTACTTCTCCAATCCCACCAGCGTCTGCTGCTTCATCCAAGTATCCACGAACAAAAAACACGCGGGATTTTACAGGTAAATCAGAGTCGCCCTAACGCCCAACGACCTGTGGTGGCCGGATAGGGGACCTGTACGAAATGCAGTATTTGAGGTTGTGGCGGAGCCGGATTCTTCTGCTCTCGTTCCTGGCGGTGTCCCTGGCGCTCACGGCATTTCCCGAGGTCGATCTCTCCGTCTCGCGTTTGTTCTTCGACGGAAACTCGTTCCCCCAGAATCAATGGTGGCAGCGCTGGCTGCGCGACGGCTTGCCCAGTTTTCTCGGCCTCTCCCTGGTGACGGTCACCGCGATCTATTTGTT
>CAYSKN010000404.1:0-1789 GCA_964431565.1 uncultured Gemmatimonas sp. | reverse complement strand
GATGTCGGACGCCGATCACGCGAGTATGCACAGGTCATGGAAACATCAATCGTTTTCTCAATCGGACTTTCAGGCGGCGCCATCATGACATCTATCGTCGCGATGATAAACGTAGCCCGCTGGATGGGGCGCACCGAGACTGCGCATAAGGCGCTGGAGAAAGACGTGGAGAAAACGCAGGCGTCGTTGAAAGATCAGATGGAAGCGGGCCAGACTGCATTGCAGACACAGCTCAATTCGATCGCGTTCGATCTACGTGAGATTCGGAAACTCTTGAACCGCAGGGCGGATTGAACGATGGGGCTCTCAACTGAAGCACAAAGGTACGGCGAGTGGCTGCAAGGCCTTTTGGCTTCGATCGTGAGCTGGCGCGGTATTCTGACCGCGTTGCACTTGGTGTCAAGAACACCATCCCGCCGATTGCTGAATGGGGCAACATCTTGCTGACCGTGGAGATGGTTGAGAATGTACGCGCACGATTCGGGCCGACGCTCATAACTTCAGGTTACAGATCACGCAGCTACAATAGCGCGATCTATTCGCCGAAGCAGGCGACGGATTCAGAGCATTGCCGGAACCGCGCAATCGACTTCCGCTGCCTGAATAATGGAACGCCGGTTGAATGGCATGCCTTCCTCCGCGACCTGCGCACCAAAGGCGCATTCCGTGGCGGGCTTGGGCTCTATAACACGTTCGTTCACGTCGATACCCGTGGCACGAACGCCGACTGGGATTACCGCACGTGATTGCGTTCACGTCCCGCCCTGCTATCTCGCTGCATCGCCACGAGGGGTCGCGCACGACGTACGCGCTACTGCATTCGCCGCTTCGCTGGAAGGCCGGAGAATATAGCGGCGAGACGCCGGCAGCCTTCTGCACCGACGGCAACAGTACGCCGCGCTTTCTGTGGTCTCTACTCTATCACCCGCTTGATGCAATGGTGATCCGCGCCAGTGCAATGCACGACTACATGTATCGCAAAGGGTTTGCACTGGGGCCGAATATCACGCGCAAGATCGCGGACCGGCTGTATTACGAGGCGCTGATTAGCGAAGGCGCGAACAGAACAAAGGCGCGGATCATGTATTGGGGTGTGCGCCTCTTGGGTCGCGACCGCTTCAACGACACGAATCTGTACTGGGATGTGCACCTGCCGGAGACGGCGCGTGCACTGACACCAGAAGAAGCACTGAACCTCTGATGAACCTGTAACCCGGAGCAACATGGACACGACAGCAGTAACACCCGAAGTCATCCCGACCGCAACGGATCTGATCCAGTACACGCTGACGTTCATCATCGGCGTGGTTTCGCCTACGCTCTATGCGCTGCTCGAAAAGCTGGCACCGACGCTGCGGGGCCTCAACGCAACGGCTAAGCGGGCGCTTGTGTCACTGATACCGGCAGCGGCTTCGCTCTTGCTGGCGTGGCTCAAAAGCCGCTACGAGTGGCTGCCGATTGATGTATCCGTGCTCACCGCGTCGGTCGCTTCCGCGATTGCTTACGCGGTGTATGCCGGCGACGCAGTGAAAGAGATAAAGTACCCTCCGGCAACCGAATGATGGACAAGCCCCGCTATTACACTGGCATGCCGCGCGCCCTCTGGTGGGCCGCGGCTGCTGTCGTTGCAGTCGGTATGGTGGGGCTTGGGATCTATACCGGCATCGACCGAATACGCACGAACGAGCGGACGCGGGTGTTGGCGTCGGCACAACGCACGGATTCCGTCATGTGGTCGCTCCGTGAACGGCAAGTGAGCCGCACGATTGATTCACTCAAGGCCGAAGGC
>CAYSKN010000403.1:0-1794 GCA_964431565.1 uncultured Gemmatimonas sp. | reverse complement strand
GAAGAAGAACGCCGCCTGATTACGGGCAATCCACAGGATTTGACAATATCTCCGGAATATGTGGAGCCACAGGCTGTGGCCCAGATGCTACGACGGGGGGCACTGATTGTTGCGACAGCGGAACCTGCGGTGGTTACTATCTATGGAGTGCAGACAAATGCAATGGGGCCGAGTGTGAGGCTGCAGAGAACGAGTATGGGGCTTGTGTGTCTACTGCGGTGGATCCGATAGGGGGGGGGTGTGTGGAGCGGCATTTGCATCGGTATCCCGATCGATGAGCCGGGGAGCTGGGCCTGTCCCGACAACTGTTTCGTGTCCGGGCCGCATCCGCCCAACGCCTTTATTCCAGAAGACACGGCTTGTTGTTGCATAGATGAATGATTGATATGTTGGGCTGCGCCCGTCCATACGCGAAACGGACCATGGAGTGCAATCCGATGATCATTGGCATACTGCTCGCGGCTATAGCGTCCGGAGTCTCGCAGGTTCCAACCGTGGACTCGATCAAGGCAGCGTCGAGGGCAAACAGCGATTGCGTGAAGTCCTTCGTTCTTAAAGCTCATGCGATCGAGGCGGAGATGCGCGAATCGACTGCCGGGTGGGAGGAGGGCATTATCAAGGGCACCGCTGGTCCCTTTGAGTCCTTCGCACAGCACGCCGCGACGCGGCCGGCACTCGCGCGTTATCTGGAAGGACGACATAAGGAAAGCCTTGCGATCGGGGTGGAGAATGTGACCGCGATTCGGGAGAGGTCCAAGCCAACACCGATCAATCTGATCATCTCGTGCGATGCATCCATCCCGGCTTTCGTTAAGGAGGTGATCGACAGCCGCAACGTTACCGCCATCGCGCAATCGCTCGGCCTGGGCGAGACCGCAACCGCGACACTGGGGAAGACCCATGGCGAGATCCTTACGGAGAGTTCCTTCATTGCATACTATCCGAAGCAAAAGGTGGCCTGGAAATCACCGGTGGATTCTAAGAGCCACGACTCGTCCAAGATCGAGGTCCAAAGATTGTATTGGCTGGGAATTCTCCCCGGCGCGTTCGACGAGTGCGACGAGCTCAGCATCAGGGAGGAAGGGCCTGGCACAAACGTCACCATCCGCGCTGTAAGCGATGGCATCTCCAGGGAATACCTGCTCGATGCGGTTCTGGATTTCCGCGTTGTGCGTTACACGGCTACATCCGCGTCTACCGGGCAGGTGTATGAAAAGTATGTGGTGGGCGAGTATCGCACGATCCAGGATGGCATCGCGATTCCGGTCAGGTGGACGCTCACCCGCATGGTTAACCGCGTCGCCGGGTCTTACTCACTGGATTGCACCGTCGACTCCTTCGAGTTGAATCCGCAGATTGATCGCGTGAGGTTCAGCCCGCCCGAGGGTATTCGAATTCGAGAGATGCCGAAGTGAGACGAAGGCGCACCGCCACGCACGTTGAACTGAGCGTCCTCGAGAGTGCGGAACGGGACGGAGTGCGGAACCGTGACGGGACCAGTTCTGCGAGAGCGAGAGGGGCATTGGGTTTGCGCAGCGCGAAGCCTTTCCAGTGAGGGGTGGAGAGAGACGAAAGATCTGTCACCAGTGATTCGAAACAAGACCCGTCGCCACTTCCTGAAGTGGTCGGCCTTGGTCCTCGGCGGCCCGGGCTTCGCGCACCGCGTCCGGGGCAGCGGCACGCGGCCGGCGAACGAGACACTCGGCGTTGCGGTGATCGGCACCGCCGGGCAGGGACTGTGGAACATCGAGCAGCTCCTCGGGGCGGGGGCGGCGGTTGTCGCCCTGTGCGACG
>CAYSKN010000402.1:0-1801 GCA_964431565.1 uncultured Gemmatimonas sp. | reverse complement strand
ATAGCCGGAATACTCCGAAGGCGGCCGTACGCGCTGGTAGGGCACAAGCTCCAGGACGTAGTTCATTGCCCGGTCGCCGGAGACCTCATTGATGATTGAGGTCATCTCGGCCTGGGAGAGAAGAGTGCGGTCTTCCCGTTCCTGGGCACCGAGCTGATGAACGGAGGCTGCTGTCAGCACAATCGACGCGGCCAGTGCTAGCGGACGAGGTCGCATTGAAATTGGAAAAACGTATGGAGGAGGAAATGGAGAGGCTGCGCCGATGAGTGCAGAGCGCCGCCTTCCGGATTCGAGGAAATAGAACGTATAGCCGCGGGAACGCAACCGAAGCACTCCCGGCCGCCAGCGCCAGACTACCAGCTTGCAGAACGGTCAGGTTGACCGTAACGGGGAAATATCCCCGTCATGCCACAGTCCGGCAAGCGCTGCCGTCAACTGCTCACGGGGCAGTCGCTTCATTCATGTTGGTCCGGAGATCATTCGCGGAACAGAAATACCGTCATACCTGCCTGTACTCGCACGCCAGTGGACTTGAATGTCTCACGGGTAACGTCGCCACCAGTTAGGTCGCGCAACCGTACAAGATTGCCGAAAGTCCAGAGGACGGATCCGGTCAATGCGACAGCGGGGGCAATTCCGATGTGAGCGCCGGCGCCACCAGTGGGTGCAAGACCCTTGAACTCCGTGGTTCCGGAGGCGGCCCGGCCGGTAGCACCCGCTACCGCAAAAAGACGCACAGGCGAGTCGGGGCCCGGGGTCAGATACGCACGCAGCAGCGCATCGTACTGGGAGACGGTGACAGCATCAGAGTCACTCCGACGCCGAAGCACGGCCCTGTCGAAGTTGGCGAGCACGGCTATGTCGTCGCCCATCCCGAACCCGACGTGGAGTCCGAAACCACTGCCGAACCTGAGATCCTCTGCAGCAGACCGCACATCGAACGATGCCCCCGTGTACTGTAGGCCAGCCATCAGACCGCGGGTGCTCCCGGGCTGGGCCACCAGATGCGCTCCGGGAAGAGCAGGCGCCAGTGAGAACATGAAGAACCCGAAGAGCAAGCTGATGAACAACTTCCGGACGCGCAGCATGGTGCCTCCGATGGAATCACATGTGGAATCGCTCGTTTGGACCGAGTCTGGACGGACGCGCATGGAAAACGTGACAGACAGACATCAGAGCGACAGCGCAGCGCTGCCACGATGCCGAATCGTTGTTACACCTCTTGATCGAAAATTGCCGCCCCTCGTTTGCCGCTCCCATGCCGCGACCAAGAAAAACTGACAGCCTGCGGTGTATCGCCCTTCCGTTCGTGCATATAACTTGTCCCGGGTTGGTCGCTCCTGGCGTCGAACCTGGCGGACGTGGCGAAACTGGTAGACGCGCCAGCCTTAGGAGCTGGTGGGATAACCCATCCCGGTTCGAGTCCGGGCGTTCGCATTGGATAAACGGTTCGCGATGTGACGTTATACCCGATACGTATAGTCGGCTTTAGTTTTCTTTTCAGAAACCGACATTGTGATAATTGGTAAGCAAAACCCCGCTTGCCCCACGACGGTCCTTTAGGCAAGCTAGCGGGTATCCGCTCTTCTCTCCCTAAAGGAGTCCTACCTCATGGCAGCGACGGACGTCACGGACCCGCAATACTATCACCGGGTCGTAGACTGTCAGTGGGCCTGTCCGGCCCATACCAACGTTCCCGAGTACATTCGTCTGATTGCTCAGGGCAAGTTCACGGAATCGTACATGCTGAACCGTGAAGCCAATGTGTTCCCTGGCATTCTCGGTCGCACCTGCGACAGAC
>CAYSKN010000401.1:0-1818 GCA_964431565.1 uncultured Gemmatimonas sp. | reverse complement strand
CATCAACGGAATCGTAGAACTGGCTGGTAAGGATGACTTCATGATTGCCGGCCTTGAGATTGAACATCTGCTTACCGGATGCTGTTGTCTTGAGTTCGTAGTAACCACTCATTCGCTTGTATTCTCCTGTCTGGATGAGACTGCCGAGGGCATTGTTCAGCCCGTGTCCGTTGCCATAACATACCGCGCAATGCTTGCGGGTGGCGAGTCCGGAGCAGCGACACTCAGGAACCAGGCCCGGACGCATCGTCGGCGCATTGCCTGTGCCCCAGCTCAGGTGCCCTTCCATGCAGATGTCCGGTGCATGTGGTCATGACGGGTGTAGGCTAGATTCGATGCATGGCGTGTTCCGCGCGTGTTCTTGTTGTTGCAGCGACAGCCCCTGAACTGGCAAGCTCAGACGGATGGCGATCCCTGCAGTGTGGTATTGGCCCGGTGGAAGCAGCGATTGCCACTTACCGTGCCATTGCTGCAGAGCGTCCGCCGGCCATACTGCATGTGGGAGTGGCTGGCGCCCGCCGGGATGCGAATCTGACTCCTGCAACTCTCGTGATCGGCAGCGAGTCGCATTATGTTGACCTCCGGGTGCCTGCCAACTGGGCACCGGCAATGATTCCGGCATCACCTCTGTTGCTCAGCGGTGTCCAACGTGCCTTTCCCGACCTCAGGGTTCTCCCGATCGCCACCAGCGCCAGCGTCGGCGGTCTGCTACGTGCGTACGGCGAAAGTTGTCATTCCTGTACGGTGGAAGCCATGGAAGGATTCGGCGTCCTGCGAGCAGCACAGCTTGCGGGCGTACCGGCACTCGAGCTCCGTGCCATTTCCAATGAGGTTGAGGAGAAAGATCGCGGCCTGTGGCACCTCGATGCCGCCATGGAGGCCCTGGTGTCAGCGACTCCCAAACTCGTCGCCACAATTGACGCGATACTGAAAGGGAGACTCGCCAACCATGAAGCACATGCATGAGCTGACCTTCGGCTATTCCCCCTGTCCTAACGACACCTTCGCCTTTCATGCACTGGTGCACGGGCTGGTGGACACACCATTTGTCGTCAAGCCGGCGCTGCTCGATATCGAAGAGCTCAATCGACGTGCACATGAGGGTGAGTTTCACCTTACCAAGCTCAGCGTCGGTGCCTTTGCAGGAGTGGGTAACCGATATCGTCTACTGAGAAGTGGAGGTGCACTGGGCAGGGGAACAGGGCCACTCGTGGTTACTCGTTCAGCCATGTCGCTCGAACAGGCCATCATTGGCGGCCCCATGGCCATCCCCGGACGCGAGACAACAGCTTACCGGCTGCTCCGCCTTGCAGCGCCCTCTCTCGGGGACATCATCGAGATGCGTTACGATCGCATAATGCGTGCTGTCGCAGATGGCGAGGCTCATGCTGGTCTCATAATACATGAGAGCCGCTTCACCTATGCCAACCATGGCCTGCACCCGGTAATCGATCTGGGCGATTGGTGGGAACGGGAGACATCGCTGCCCGTACCACTTGCCGGCATTTGCGCGCGTGTTGATCTCGATGCCACCACCACCAGAGCCGCCGAATATGCCATCCGGGCATCGGTACAGTACGCCCTCGATCATCCAACAGCGAGTCGCGACTATGTCAGCTCACATTCACAGGAAATCTCACCCGAGGTGTGCGCGCATCACATAGCACTTTACGTGAACGAATACTCCCTCGACATCGGAGAGCAAGGCCTATCAGCCATCGATCGGCTGGTATCAATGCATCCGGAGCGGCGCCCCTGACTGCCGGATGTTTGGCGACATGAGCCGGCTGCAGCTTGTGGGCGGCATCATCCGCCTGT
>CAYSKN010000400.1:0-1842 GCA_964431565.1 uncultured Gemmatimonas sp. | reverse complement strand
CCAACCCGTGACGTTGCCCCGCCGCGTAATCATCGGCGCCAAAGGCTGGTGCCATATGAACCACACCCGAGCCATCATCGGCCGTTACGAACTCCTCACCAACGATGATCTCGTGCTCACCTTCTGCAGGATACTTCACCCAGTCGAGCGGACGGCGATAACGCCGCCCCACCAGCTCACGTCCAACGAATGTTGTTACCACGTTCCATCGATCTACCCAGTCCATGCCTAGCACGCCCGGCACACGTGCCTCCGCCAGGACAATAGTCCACTCTGCGTCGCTCTTCTTGCGAAGCTCCACGTACATCAGCGCGGGATGCACCGCGAGAGCGGTATTGGAGACGAGTGTCCATGGCGTCGTCGTCCACACCAGAATCCGCTGGCGCCTTGGCGAAGCATTGCCGTGCTCGTCGAGCAGGTCCAGTGCCACATAGACGCTCGGATCCTCTACCTCTTCGTAGCCCTGCGCCACTTCATGGCTCGACAGCGCTGTGCCACAGCGTGCGCAATAAGGAAGAATCTTGTGACCGCGAATCAGCAGCTGCCTGGCGTGCAGCGTGCTGAGCGCCCACCATACGCTCTCGACGTAATCATGTGAATACGTGACGTACGGATCATCGTAGTCGAGCCAGTAGGCCGTGCGACGTGACAGTCGCTCCCACTCGCCGCGATACTTCCACACACTCTCCCGGCATCGCCGGTTGAACTCCGCCACCCCGACCTGTTCGATGAGCTGCTTGCCACCAAGCCTCGCCACCTCAGCCGGATCAACACCGAGGCGCAGCGCCTCCTCACGCTGCAATTCCTTCTCCACTTCGATCTCGACTGGTAGTCCGTGCGTATCCCAGCCAGCCTTCCGAGGCACGAAATGCCCCTGCATGGTACGATGGCGACAGACAAGATCCTTGATGGTCCGCGCAAAGACGTGATGGATGCCCGGACGGCCATTGGCCGTTGGTGGACCCTCGAAGAACACGTACGGCACTGCATCCCGACGCGCCGCCTGGGTCTGCTCGAACAGTCGCTCGTCTTCCCAATGCCCCAGCAACTCCGTCTCCAGCACGTCCGCGCTGGTCTCCGGGAGCAAGGGATACAATACTGCGTCCTGCGATGCGGTCATGACAGCGGGCAATCCGGTTTGATCAGAAAGACAGAAGCTGTGGTCCTGCCGACAGATGCAGTATCACAGGCGTGCGAGAACTCCGGCCACCAACGACGTGAGCCCGGGTTCAGCCGCGCGGGCAACGGCGATGATCTCATTCAGACTGGTTGGCTCTAATGCGTCGGGTAGGCAGCTGTCGGTGATGATTGAGATGCCAAGCACCCGCATGCCACCGTGAACCGCTACGATCACCTCGGGAACCGTGGACATGCCGACTACATCCGCACCGATCCCGCGCAGAAACCGGTACTCGGCACGCGTTTCCAGACTCGGCCCCGTCACTGCTGCGTAGACACCCTCACGTATACCGATCCCGCGCTCCAACGCCACGTCGCGCGCGAGAGCTCTCAGGCGCCCATCGTACGGCTCCGACATATCGGGAAAGCGTGGACCGAGTGTGTCGTCATTGAAGCCGATGAGCGGATTGTCACCAAGCAGGTTGATGTGATCGGCAATGATCATCAGATCGCCGCGAGCCCACAGCGGATGCATGCCTCCACAGGCATTGCTGACCACAAGCGTCTCAGCACCGAGTGCACGCAATACGCGAACCGGAAAGGTTACCTGGTGCAGCGAGTAACCCTCATACCGATGGAATCGACCCTGCATGGCCGCCACGGTCTTTCCGCCAAGCGTACCGCACAACAGCCGTCCTTCATGCGACTCCACAGTTGACAGCG
>CAYSKN010000399.1:0-1847 GCA_964431565.1 uncultured Gemmatimonas sp. | reverse complement strand
GTCATGCTGCTTGGACGCTACTGGTCCGATCAGCCCGCGCAGCTGGAGCAATGGCGTTCCCGTTACCGGGACGTGCTCGACGTGTCATTCAGAACAGCCCACGGCTCCAAGGGACTGGAAGCGGAGTATGTGTTCGTCCTCAACGTCATCGAGGGGATGAAGGGCTTCCCGAGCCAGATCCAGGATGATCCTGTCCTGCAGCTGGCCATGCCGGCGCCGGACATGTTCCCGTATGCCGAGGAACGACGACTCTTCTATGTCGCGATGACACGGGCGAGGAAGCAAGTCAGGTTCTTCACCACCAATGCCAACCCCTCCCGGTTCCTGGTTGAGCTCGTTACGAACAAGAATCTCGTCATCGAGGCCGCAGAAGGCGAGATTCCTGAGCCCTGCCCGAAGTGTATGACCGGGGTACTGGTTCGGCGACACGGCAAGTTCGGCGACTTTTATTCATGCAGTCGCCTGGCGCAATGCGACTACAAGCGCAACGGTGATGCTGGTAGTCCCTCCCAGGAGGTCAGGAGGAACAGGGTGGACGCGAAGCCCGGAGATCAGTGCCCTGTTTGTCGGAAAGGTCGTATGGAGCGAAAGTCTGGCAAGTTCGGGGCCTTCGTCGGCTGCTCACGATGGCCCACGTGCGACGCCCGGGCCTGATTGTCCACATCTAAAACCAGCGGGTTACTCCTGCGTCATTGTTCTTCGAGCAAGTAGCGCTGCCAAGGCACCTTCCCGTGCCCTGGCCCCACGGGTGTAGACCGTCACCATCGCCGGTGTCTTCCAGCCGGCGTCACGCATGATGGCCGAGTCGGCTGCACCGGAGAGTGCGAGGTCATAGGCCGCGCCGATCCGCGCCGAATGGCTGCCGATCGTCAACACATCGAGGTCTGCACCAGCCTTGCGAAGCGCGCGGCGCATGATGTCGGCCACAGAACCGGCTGACAGGCGTTCTTGTTCCCCGGCCCGGTCGAGCCGGACAAAGATGGCAGGGCCTTCCGTTGGCCTGACGGCCAGCCAGTCATCCAGGATTCCGACTATGTCCGGGGGCAGATGATTTTCCGCCTCCGCGTTGGTCTTGATGCGCATGAACCGCACCGTCATCGAACCATCTTCGTGCCGCTCCAGGTTGCGGTCGTTCAATGCGACGAGCTCGGAGCGCCGGGCCATCAGAGCGTACGCCAGCAGCAGCAGGGCACGATCACGTTTGCCTTCCGTCGTGGATGGCTGTGCCTCCACAGCCTTCCAGATCGTGGCAAGGTCTAACCGGGCTTTCTGCCGAGGCCTACGAAGGCCTCGTCGCAAGACCCGCCATACGGCCTGCACTTCCGGATGCTTGGTCGGATCATTGAGTCCGGCTTCCCGGTGCAGTGTCGCCAGCACCGCCAGGAAGCGCTGCAGGGTTGCGTAACTCTGAGGCTTGCGTCCAGCTGCGGTCGTGGATTCCTCATCGACATGGAACCCTCCATTGCGTGTCTCGAGGATCGGGGGGGCGTGCACCTGCAGGTAGAGCGCGATGACGGCGGGCTCGGCAGGGAAGGCGGGTGAGGACGGGGCATGGGCCGACAGCCATCGTTTCCAGCTCTGGTAGTTGTAGCGGATCGACTCGCGCGTCTTCTCTGCCTTGGAGGCCGTGGTGCGGATCACCGCATCGGGCAGCTCTTCGCACTCGGCGAACTGCCTGGCTCGGAGGCGGTGCACGACCTGGCCCGCGCCCAAGAGGGGTTTGGCGTGGGGGAGGGTGGCTTCCCGTTTCGCGGGCAGCGACGAAATCGGGCGTTTGCGTGCTTTGCCGGCCATGGCGGGAGCCTAGCAGGTTTGTTTATGGTCGTCATATGCTCTACATAGCGCGA
>CAYSKN010000398.1:0-1850 GCA_964431565.1 uncultured Gemmatimonas sp. | reverse complement strand
CGCGCACCCACGGCCATGATGGGGTTGCCGACGCCCGATGCCACCGCGCGCATGAGCTCGGTTTCGCGCAGGAGACCAACACACATGGCGTTGACGAGCGGATTGCCTTCGTATGACGGATCAAACACGACCTCGCCACCAACGGTCGGCACACCAACGCAATTACCGTAGTCGCCTATGCCTCTTACCACGCCGGCGAACAGCCAACGCACACGTGCTGATGTCAGCGGTCCGAAACGGAGCGAGTTGAGTACAGCAATGGGTCGTGCTCCCATTGTGAAAACATCGCGCAGGATACCTCCCACGCCGGTGGCGGCCCCTTGATACGGCTCCACGGCTGACGGGTGGTTGTGGGACTCGATCTTGAAGGCAACTGCCCAGCCGTCGCCCACCGAGATCACACCAGCGTTCTCGCCCGGTCCCTGCAACACCCACGGCGCGCGGGTCGGCAGCGTTCTGAGCAGCGGTCTCGAATGCTTGTACGAGCAGTGCTCACTCCAGAGTGCACTTACAACACCGAGTTCGGTGAAGGTCGGTGTACGACCAAGCATGTTTACCAGCCGCTCATATTCCGATTCGGTCAGGCCGTGTTCGGCAACGAGGGCAGGAGTAATGACGGGATCACCAGGACGTGGTTGCACCACTGAAGGAACGAAAGATGCCGTTGCGGATGACTTGCCAGAACTCATGCCCGGACACCTCCGGCAAGTGATTCGACCACGGATCTGAAGAGCGGAATGCCGTCGGTGGACCCGAGAAGCTTCTCCATGGCACGCTCGGGATGCGGCATCATGCCGAGCACATTGCCGCCGGCATTGACTATGCCCGCGATGTTGCGAAGTGAACCGTTGGGGTTGGCACCAGTGGTGGCGTTGCCCAGGGAGTCGACATAGCGAAAGACCACCCGTCCATCGTCCTCAAGGCGTGCTAGTGTATCGGCGTCAGCGGTATAGCGCCCGTCGCCGTGAGCTATCGGGACCGTGATTGTCTGATCCACAGCATATTGCGATGTGAACGGTGTAGCGATGCTTTCCACCTTGAGTGTTACCGGTGCGTTGACGAAGCGAAGTCCTGCGTTTCGCAGCAGTGCACCTGGCAGCAGGCCGGCCTCACAGAGGATCTGGAATCCGTTGCATATGCCAAGTACGAGTCCACCGCGAGCTGCATGTTTCACCACTTCCTGCATGATTGGACTGAATCGTGCAATGGCACCCGGTCGCAGGTAGTCACCATAACTGAAGCCTCCGGGCAATATCACCAGGTCGATACCCTGCAGGTTGCTGTCGGTGTGCCAGAGGTACTCGGCCTCCTCACACAGATGATCAGCGATCGCGTGGTAGGCATCCTCCACGCAGTTCGATCCCGGAAAGCGGACGACACCGGTTTTCACGTGCGCTCCACGCTGGCTATATCGAAATCCTCGGTAACCGGATTGGCGAGCAGTCTCTCGCACATGGTCCCCGTCTGCGCACGTGCCTCCTCCTCTGAGACGGCATCCACTTCTATTAGCACGTAGCGACCTATGCGGACCTCACCAACAGTCGTGAACCCGAGTGAGTGCAGGGCACCGGCCACCGCCTTGCCCTGCGGGTCGAGAATTCCGCGCCGGGGGACGATGTGTACGGCGCAACGAAAACGGCTCATGCGGGAGACTCCTCCTGACCGGTCACGAAACCGGGTGAGCTTGGTGATGGATGACGCCCGCCAGGGCGTCGAACAGCGGATTCGTCATCATGGACGGGATCGTCCAGGACTGACTCGAAACGGTCCTGGTCATCGCTCTCATCATCGTCCACGTCGTCACGACCCGGAAGCCGATCCACGAGACCGAGAAAAAACGTGCGCAGGAT
>CAYSKN010000397.1:0-1861 GCA_964431565.1 uncultured Gemmatimonas sp. | reverse complement strand
GTCCTACATACTGGCCGTCGTGCTTGAGAAGCTGAATCGTCCAGGGAACGAAGTCTGCCTCAAGTTCTTCGGTTGCATACACGTCTGCGGGTACGGGGGCTAGTTGGCCGCGGGAGTAGAACTCGTACACCTGAGGCCCAGGAATCTGGAAGACATCCGGACCGGTGCCTGCTTCTAGGGAAGGACCGATCTTCTGGAAGTAATCGCCGTAAGGGATGGACTGGAAGTCGATCCTGATATCAGGGTGTGTTGCTTCGAACTCGCTGATTAATTGCTTGACGACCGCCTCGCGCGCGGCGTAGTGGTGTTGCCAATGAACGATCGTGATCTTCTGTTGGGCGCTACCAAGGGTGGTCATCCCCAGCAACCCGACCAAGATGACTTGTACCGCGAGCTTCCTGGAGTTTGCGCGGATGCGTGGATTCACGTGAGCACTCCTTCAAGCTGATCCCTGGTGGCCAAGACTGACAGGTGTATGCGCGGGTTTCCCCGAACCTCCGAGATGTGAATCAGCGATGGCCTTACTTCCCCGCTAGCGGGGGTTTCGTGGGCTCTACTAGCCTCCTTTCCAACGCCAAGCACTTCTGCCCAAAATGGAAAAAAGTGTGTGTTAGCTATAGCACGCTAAGATGACGAGGTCAAGACTTCGCAGAGTCGCAGAAGGATTCGAATCCTGTCCGGGTTGTCAATCAGTTCCGGTCTCCGCGGATGCGGTGATGTAGCAGATGACGGGTGTTCTGCTCGTGCCAACAAACGGGCGTGGACCGGCGCAGAAGCGGGAGCATCCCTGGAACAAAGCCTTCGAGATCCCGGGGGCGATAACCGCGGCTCAGTCTCCTGGTTCGTACTGCATCGGCCGTCGCAGCGCATACGGTCTTTCATAGCGCCGAGCGACACGCGCCGGTATGGTTCCTTGACGAACAGCCGGCCATCTTGCCGGGGCGCCTCACCGGCACCTACGGGTGGGTGAGCGGCTGGAGAAGGCACCGACGGGGGAGGAGACCAGCATGGCTCGCATGTTCCCGACGACCGTCCCGCGGGAGACTTCGGCAGCGGAGACTCAGCTCTTCAGCGTGCTGGCGACCTTGCCGGACGCTTACCACGTCTTCCACAGCGTTAAGCTCCGCAAGCGCGACCAGGACGACAGGTTCCTCGACAAGCGCGGCGAGATCGACTTCGCGGTGCTGCACCCGCGTTTCGGTTTGCTGCTGCTCGAGACGAAGGGCGGGAAGCTGAGGCGGGACGGGATAGAGGGCGCGTGGTACTCGGAGGACGCCCAGGGGGTGGAGCACGAGATCCGCGACCCGTTCGTGCAGGTGGACGAGCAGGTGGTATTGCTGCGTGGCTTCTTGGGAGACGGCGTTGGCACGAGGCGCTTCCAGTACCGCGTGCAGGCCGGCGTGGCGATGATCCAGACGGTGGTCGACGGGCCGATCGCGCTGCACGCGCCGCGCCACGCGGTCATCGACAGTACCGACATCCCGAACATCGAGGCCGCCGTGGTGCGGCTTTACGGAGAGCCGCTGAACCACGCGCTTCCACGCGAGGCTATCGAGGCGGTAACAGACATGTTGTCGCCCTCGGTCTCGTTCGTGAAGATCGGCCTCAACTCGCGCTTCGAGGAGATCGAGCGGACCCGGATCGAGCCCACCGAGAGCCAACGCTTCCTGCTTGACCACTTCGAGTTCAAGACCCGCGCGAGGGTGAGCGGTTGTGCCGGCTCGGGTAAGACGCTCATCGCCTTCGAGAAGGCTCGTCGGTTGGCGCGGGCCGGGCTCGACGTGTTGTTCCTCTGCTACAACAAGCTGAAGCGTCCTGGGTTTGGTAGAGGCTCCGTTCTCACGCGGAAGGAGAGAATGGA
>CAYSKN010000396.1:0-1880 GCA_964431565.1 uncultured Gemmatimonas sp. | reverse complement strand
TCAGAACCAGCCCGTAGGAGTAGCTGACGGCGGCAGTCGCCATGCCCTGCAGGAGGAATCCCGTGCCGACCAGCCACCAACCGTAAAAGAATCCGCTGCGTGTGCGCGCATCGTCTCTCATCCCGCACCTCTTGGGGTACTCGTGATTATGGTCGGCTCATTATGGCTGCTAGACCGGGTTCCGGCACGGTCCGATGCGAATCGAGTCATCGCGGTGCGGCAACGGCACTACAATGGCTTCTGTCCATGGTTCCTTCTCATACGAAAACACACTGATCCCATTCGACAGGCCGAGAGATACAGCGATGAACAAACTGGAATTTGCCGATATCACCGAACGCCATATCGGCCGGGCGATCCGCATGCAGGCAGAGCAGAACGGTGATACGCGCTTCCTGGTGTTCGATCGCAGGATCCACACGTTTCACGAGGCCAACCTCGAGGTCAACCGGCTCGCTGCGGGACTGCGCCGCCTGGGCATTGCGCGTGGTGATCGCGTGGCCTTCTACATGGACAGCGCACCGGAGGTCATGCTGCTCGTGCTCGCGGTCAACAAGCTGGGTGCCGTGTGGATTCCGGTGAACACCGATTACCGCGGCAGCTGGCTGCAGGATACGATCAACCGCGGGCGAGTGCGCCTGCTGGTGACCGATGAACAGCATGCCGATCGGATCGCGGAACTTGCCGGTGGAATCGAACTCGAGCATGTGGCGGTTCTGGGTGATCCGGCACGCCTGCCGGGTGCGGTTGCCTTCGACGAGCTGTATGCGGCTTCTGCAGCAGAGCCGAGCCTGGCGGGATTCGACTACGGCGATATCAGCTCGGTGCTGTGGACATCCGGGACCACCGGGCGTTCCAAGGGCGTGATGCAGAGTCACAACGTCTGGTTCGAGTCGGCGCTTGGCGGCGACACCATGTATGACACCCGTCCCGGTGATGTCGCCTACAACGTCATGCCGATGTACAACTCCGGCGCCTGGGCAACCTCGCTTTTCCGCACACTGTTCTGTGGCATCACGCTGGCGCTCGACCCCACGTTTTCCGTCACTGCCTTCTGGGATCGGGTACGTTTCTACGGGGCGACCCAGTCGTTCACCGTCGGTGCAATGCACATGTTCCTGTGGGGGGCGCCCGAGCGACCCGATGATGCGGACAATCCGTTGCGCGAGCTGCAGGCCGTGCCGATGCCGGCCGAGATTGCGGAGCCGTTCAGCCGTCGCTTCGGTGTGCGTGTGCTCGGGCAGGGGATGGCGCAGAGCGAGGCACTGGTCATCCTGCGTCAGGACAGGCGCCTGCGTTCGAGTTGGCCACCCGGCAGCTGCGGCAATCCGATCGAGGCGCTCGAGGTCAAGCTCATGGATGAGGCGGGCAAGGAGGTGGCGGCAGGTGAACCCGGTGAGCTGTGGCTGCGCCCGCGCCGTCCCCACGTGATCTTCAGCGGTTACTTCGATGACCCCGAGGCAAGCGCAAACGCATTTACCGGTGAGTGGTACCGGACGGGCGATATGCTGCGCCGCGATGCAGAGGACAATTTCTTCTTCGTCGATCGCAAGAAGGATGCGATTCGCTACAAGGGACGCAATATCTCCAGCTTCGAGGTCGAGATGGTGGCTCGGCGCCACCCGGCAATCGCTGACTGTGGCGCCTTCGGTATCCCGAGCGAAGAGCTCCAGAGCGAGGACGAAGTCAAGCTGAACGTCGTGCTCAGGACGGGAGCCGTTGCCAGCGCGGAGGAAATTGCGCGCTTCATCAACGACAATGCACCTTATTTCTTTGTTCCGCGCTACATCGAGTTCGTTGCCGAACTGCCCTATACACCCAATGGAAAACTACAGAAGTACAAGTTGCGCGAGCTGGGAGTCGCCCCAGGTGTCTGGGAT
>CAYSKN010000395.1:0-1901 GCA_964431565.1 uncultured Gemmatimonas sp. | reverse complement strand
ATCGCTGGCTCGCTACGGGCCTGCGGCTCGTCAAGAGGGAATTGGCTGAGCAGGTGCTGCCTGATGGCGGTCATTTCGAACTGTCCCCGATGTATCACGCGATATTTCTGGAAGACCTGCTCGATTTCCTTAACTTGCGCGCGGCGTTCCCGAGCCAGATCCGCGCGGAGATCGTTAACCATCTCAAAGAAAAGTCAGCGGACATGCTGTGGTGGCTGCGCGAGCTTACGCATCCCGACGGCCGCCCGGCCCAGTTCAACGATTGCACGCTCGACGGGGCACCAAATGCAGACGAGCTCGCGACCCTCGCAGGTGCTCTCGGGGTGCCAGCGGCAAATCGCACTGCCACCGAATCCGCGTTGTTCGCGAGCAGCGGATATGCGCGCCTGCAGAGGGGGCAAGCAGTGCTGCTGGCCGATGTCGGCAGGGCGGGGCCGGACTACATGCCAGGCCATGCCCATGCGGACGCGCTTTCCTTCGAGCTCTCGCTCTGGGGCGAGCGCGTGTTCGTGAACGGCGGAACTTCGACGTATGACATGTCTCCGGAGCGTCTGCGCGAACGGGGCACGGCCGCGCACAATACTGTTACGGTTGACGGCAGAAACTCGAGCGACGTCTGGAGCAGTTTCAGGCTCGGCAGAAGAATAGAGAACGTATCTGCTGGGCTGCATGAGGAGGATGACAACATCGTTCTCGAGGGCAAGTTCAAGGGCTTTCACTACGCCGGCCGACGGCGCGGACACCGCCGCACGTGGAAACTCGGGCCGCAACGGCTCGAGATCCAGGACGAGGTTACCGGTCAGTTCCATTCGTGCGAGGCGAGCCTTCGGCTCGCACCGGGCTGGTCAGCTGCCGTCACGGATCGCGCGTGCCTGATCCGCTCTCGCGACAGAATGGTCAGACTGGAAACCGACACCCTGTCCGCCATCCGGGTCGAGCGCGACACTTGGTCGCCGAATTTCGGTGCGTCGGTCCCGGTCGAGATCATCCGGATGCAGTTGCATGGCGGGCGGGGCAACGTGGTTCTGAGTTGGTTGGATTGAGATGCGCGTACTGTTCCTGTCCGACAATTTTCGACCGGAGAGCAACGCACCTGCAGCGCGCCTCTACGAGCACGCGGTTCGGTGGGTCAGGGCAGGTCACGAGGTGAGCGTCATTACCTGTGCGCCGAACTTCCCGGAAGGCAAGGTGTATCCGGGCTATCGGAACAGGTGGTACAGCATCGAGTGGATCGACGGAATCCGCGTGGTTAGAGTGAAGTCCTTCATTACCGCTAACGAAGGGTTCTTGCTTCGCACGCTCGACTATGTGAGTTTTATGTTCACGAGCTTTGTTGCGGGATTGTTCGAGCGCCGACCTGACGTGGTCGTTGCAACGTCCCCCCAGTTCTTTTGCGCAGTTGGAGGTTGGGCGCTTTCCGCTGTGCGACGCCTCCCATTCGTCTTTGAGCTTCGTGATCTGTGGCCGGCTTCGATCGAAGCTGTGGGCGCAATGCGCCCGAGCAGGGCGCTCCGGATTCTCGAAAAAATTGAATTGTTTCTCTACAGGCGTGCGGATGCGATTGTTGCGGTTACGGAATCGTTCCGTGCAGATCTGGTAAGACGGGGAATCCCTGGCCAGAAGATTCATGTGGTCATGAACGGCGTGGATAGGGAGTACTTCTCGCCTCGGC
The DNA here is from genome assembly GCA_964431565.1 of uncultured Gemmatimonas sp. Taxonomy (GTDB): domain Bacteria; phylum Gemmatimonadota; class Gemmatimonadetes; order Gemmatimonadales; family Gemmatimonadaceae; genus Gemmatimonas. The sequence continues at coordinate 229 of CAYSKN010000395.1, read as the reverse complement.
CAGTCGATCCGGAGCTGTCCGCCGCCTACGGAACGGCCGGAAAGTTTGTTGTAGGCTATCTCGGTACGCACGGTCTCGCACACAACCTGCCAAGGGTGCTGGAGGCGGCGGAACTACTACGGGCGCGCACCGACGTAGTGTTCGTATTTGCAGGGTCGGGAGCAGGCCGAAGGCAGGTTGAGGAAATTGTCGCCGAACGCGTGCTGACTAATGTCCGTCTCATTCCGCG
>CAYSKN010000394.1:0-1932 GCA_964431565.1 uncultured Gemmatimonas sp. | reverse complement strand
CCGGCTTCACTGAGGTGGCACCCGCTCTTGAGGTCCTTCGCGTGCACCACTGAGGAGTCACCCGGTCCCACATTGGAAGGCAAGATCGGGTCAACAGCACCTTCCCGAGGAGGGCCTGTTGACCGTTGCATGTCGGTTCCAGCTGGTAAGCGAAGGCTGCCTGCCCTAGACTTGAACAGGCGGTTTCTCCCTTTTTCCTGCAGCCTTGATCGATAGCCAGCTTCCAGCCGATTTTCTCCTCGGAGTCTCAACCTCCGCTTACCAGATCGAGGGATCAACGACTGCAGGCGGACGAGGTGAAAGCATCTGGGATCGGTTCTCGAACATCCCAGGTGCGATAGCCCGCGGTGAGAACGCACGAATCGCGTGCGACCACTACCGACGGATAGCTGATGACCTCCAATTGATCAGGGAAATGGGGGTGAACAGCTACCGCTTCTCGATTGCATGGCCTCGCATCCAGCCTGATGGTCACGGTGCTGTGAACAGGGAAGGTCTGGCCTTCTACGATCGCATCGTGGATACGATGCTTGAAGCAGGGATCCGTCCTTTCCCCACGCTCTACCACTGGGATCTCCCGCAGGCTCTGGAAGACGAAGGTGGATGGCCAACCCGCAGCACGGCGTACCGGTTTGCCGACTACGCGGCGGCGATGGCCCGCGCGCTGGGAGACCGGGTCAGTGACTGGTCGCTTTTCAACGAACCATCTGTCTTCACATCACGCGGTTACCTGTTGGGTCGATATGCACCGGGGCGTCGAAGCGTGCGTGACTACCTGCGTGCAGTTCACGTGGTTGCCCTCGCTCATGCTGAAGGCCTCCGCTCATTCAAGGCTGAGCGTCCCGATGCACGTGTGGGCTCCGTGTTTGCCATGGCCCCCTGCGAACCAGCAACGGACAGCGAAGCTGACATGGCCGCTACACGCTACGCCGATGCCATGTTCAATCATCTGTTCCTCGATCCGCTGATGACCGGCGGGTATCCCACCGATTTTCTGGGCGATCTGCCACCCGAAGCACTCGGCATGGAACCGGGCGACTCGGAACTGCTTCGTGCCCCGCTCGATTTCGTAGGAGTCAATGCCTACTACCGGCTGGTGGTAAGCGCTGGTGGTGATCGTCCCGATCTTCCGTGGTTTCTCTTTGGCATCCGTGCCGACGCACGTGCTGCCGGCGGTCAGGCCGATTTTTCGGCCGACAGTCCGCAGGGGTCGGTAATTCATAACGCATTCGGCAGAAATGAGGGGAAACGGACCGAGATGGGCTGGGAGATCTGGCCGCAGGCGCTCTATGAGGTTCTCATGAACGTGACACGCAATTACGGGCGGATCCCGATCGAAGTGTGCGAAAGCGGCTGTGCCTTCAAGGACGAACCGAACGAGCACGGAGTGGTGGACGACGAATCACGCATCGTATATCACCAGGCACATCTGCGTGCAGTCATGAATGCCATCAGTGATGGTGCCGATGTGCGCAGCTATCACGTGTGGAGTCTGCTTGACAACTTCGAATGGGCTTCAGGCTACCGGCCGCGTTTTGGTCTGGTGCATGTCGACTACGAGACCCAGATACGTACACCGAAGGCATCGGCCAGATGGTTCTCCCGCTTCTGCCGGGAGCGGATGCTGGAGCCAACCGTCACTCCGTGATCACATACGCCCATTTCAAGGTGACTGGATTCCCGCAATTATGAAGTCATGAGACGAAGTTGCCGTGACTGTTATGAACGTACCGGCAGCACGCTCATCTATCCCGGCGGCTCTCTCCACCACTCTTGCCCGGTACCTGTGAAGGCGTTGCAACCGGCGCTGCAAGGCTCGCACTGGGAGCACGCAGACGGTCCCTTCGATCAGAGTCACGACGTTTCTCCATCTCCTGAAGCACCCGCCTGAACTCCGCCTCACCGAGCGTGCGTTCCGACATCCGCTGAATA
>CAYSKN010000393.1:0-1934 GCA_964431565.1 uncultured Gemmatimonas sp. | reverse complement strand
CTACGCACGTCGAACAGCCGGCGCTCAGGTGGAGCGTCTCGTGCTGATCGACGCTGGGCATTCTGGCCTGACACGGGCTGACAGCGTCGATGTGTTTGCATTCACGCGTCAGCGTTATGACACGTCGCCCAATGTTTTCGTCGGCAGGGATCTGACCAACGCAAGAGCCATCACCGCCACCAATCCACAACAGGCGGGCTTTGCCTGGGGGAGGGTGGAGCTCATGAACTTCCGCAGTACCATCGGCGTGCCACTTCAGGGTCTGATATACTATCCAGCCAACTACGACCCATCGAAGAAGTACCCGCTCATTGTGTATACCTACGAACTGCTCTCACAGAAACTCCACGACTACATCGTTCCCGACGACCGTAACTACTACAACGCCACCGTCTTCTCGCAGCAGGGTTACTTCGTGCTGATGCCCGACATCGTCTTCCGTCCACGGGAGCCCGGAATCGGAACCAGGTACGCAGTTGAACCGGCTGTGCGCGCACTGATCAGCAGGGGGCTCGTTGATCCTGCGCGTGTAGGGCATATCGGCCACTCGCAGGGTGGATACCAGGCTGCCTATCTGGCCACTCACAGCGATCTCTTTGTCACCACTATCGTCGGATCAGGAATCACCGACATGGTCAGCTTTGCAGGCCAGTTGCACTGGAGCGAGGGCACTTCGGAGTTCGATCACTGGGAAACCGGACAGTTCCGGATGCAGGTTGCGCCATGGCAGGACTGGCAAGCAATGACCGACAACTCCCCACTCGCCCAGGTCCAGAACATGAAGGCCAAGGCCGTGCTTCTCGAAGTCGGCAGTGTTGATGGGACCGTCGATCCGCGGCAGGGGTCGCTCTTCTACAACTACGCCCGCCGCGCAGGCAAGAACGTGGTCATGCTGACCTATCCTGGCGAAGCTCACCGGTTGGTGAAACGGGAAAACCAGCGTGACTATCAGAACCGTATCCTCGAGTGGTTCGGGCACTATCTCAAGGGAGAACCCGCGCCCCGCTGGATCACCAGCGGCCAGACCGCCCTCGAACGCCGGGCGATACTGGAGGCAAACAAGTAGGGTCTCATGGCGAACCGCGCACGCGAGCGCATTGTCCCTGTGCTGCTGACACTGCTGGCAACACTGGAAGCGTCGGCTTGCGAACGGGCGCAGGCCGACCGCATCACTATTGCCACCTACAATATCCGCCACGGCCGCGGGACGGATGAAGTCATGAACATCATGCGAACCGCAGAAGCCATCAGGCTACTCGGTGCCGATGTCGTTGCATTGCAGGAAGTGGACAGCGGTGTGGAGCGATCGAACAAGGTAGACCAGCCTGGCTTGCTGGGGAGCCTACTGGGCATGATGCATGTTTTCGGTTCTTTCTTTCCCTACCAGGGTGGCGAGTATGGCATGGCCCTACTGTCGCGTCTGCCAATTCGCCGCACAACAGCACTGCCGCTACCCGGAGGGAACGAACCGAGGATTGCGCTCATGACCGAGCTTGAACTCTCGTCGGGTCGCCGTGTTCTGGTTGTGAATGTGCACTTCGACTGGGTTTCGAACGACACGTTCCGCTTTGCCCAGGTGGAGGCACTGGCGGCGGTGCTGGACACGGTACGGACACCAACCATCCTGCTGGGCGACTTCAATGATCAGCCCGGATCACGCACTCTCAATCGCTGGCTTGTCCGATTCAGGGGCGCTACGAAGCCGATCACGAACCACCTGACTTTCTCATCGAACAATCCGACTGAGGATATCGATCATATCCTGCTTGGACCGCCCGACGCATGGGAACCCGCGACAGCGTACGTCGTCGCAGATTCTCTTACCTCCGATCACAGACCGGTGGTGGCCACGGTGCGGTTACGTCCGAGCGCGGACAGCCCGCATCCGGACATGTGAAGATCGCACACGCATGATGGCGCAGTCACCGAAGGCG
>CAYSKN010000392.1:0-1937 GCA_964431565.1 uncultured Gemmatimonas sp. | reverse complement strand
CGTCCCACGTCGCGCTCATTACTTTTCCGAGTTTTTGCGTGTTGCTGGCAGCGGTTTCTGTTTGAAGGCGTCGGGGCTTACTTCCCGCTAGACGCCTTCAAGACTCAGCTGCGGCGTGCGCGGCGCAGACCCCAGCCGGCGAGGCCGAGCGCGGCCAGCAACGGCAGCACGGGGTCGAACGGCGCTTTATCAGAGGCGGCGGTACAGCCACCACCACCGCCAGTCGCGGGGGTTACCGGGTCGGCGACCACCGCGGAAGAACCGCTGGCGTACTCGGCCACGGTGTTACCGGTGGCTGCATCGGCCTGGTTCCACACGCCGAAGAAGCGCGTGCCGTCCGGGCGAGACACGATTTGTGCCTCATAGGCCGACTCTTCGTCCTGGAACAGCGAGCCCTTGGCCGTGGAGTAGCGCACCGGCGTGGCAAATGTGACACCCGAATCGTTGCTCTGCGTGATGTAGATGCCCAGATCGTCGCCATCTACCATGTTCTCCTGTGTACCCCATGCCAGGTTCACCACGTCGGCGTTCTGGCAGTTGGTCGGATCGGTCGGGCAGGTCGCGCCGCTCTTCGGCGTGCCAAAGATGCGGGGTTCACGCACGTTGATGCGCTTGTCGGTGATGTTGGTCAGGTTCTTTGGCAGATTCCAGCTGTTGGTGTCTGCGTTGAACTTGCGCATCCAGAAGTTGTAGTTGTCCGTTTGCGTTGTCATTCCGTCTAGATCTTTGACGTAGGAGTAACCAATCCACAGGTCTTTGCCACGCAACACACCACGGTGGGCCAGGGCGTTCTCGTTCGCATTGACACCCTCTGTGTCGTCGGTCAGGCCGTCTTGAGGAGACGTGAGGTCTGCCGAGCGGCTGCTGATGTTCTGGGCGCGGCTGCTGGCCAGAACGCTAGCGGCCGTGTAGTCCGAGGTCGCGCAGTCGGCGCTCACGGCGGGCACCATATTGCCGGGCTTGACCGCCACCGTGGTCGCGTCAGTACCGCCGGCACGGCGAACCACAATGTCGGAAGCACCGCCTTTGTTGTCGAGGCCTTCTTTCCAGAAGATCGCGAGCTGGATACCGTTGGCCCCCGCATCCGCCGGGCTCTGCGTCAGGAACCGGACCCGGCGCGCGTTGCGGGCCGGGTCGGAGATGATGCAGCCCTTGGGGTCGTTGGACGTTGCGTCATCGGGGATCTGCTCCGGCTTGTTGTAGGTGAACGAGTGGTATCGGATGAATTTGCCCTTATCCGCACCGGAAGATCCCTTGGTTTCTTCGTAGGTGACGATCGCCTGGTTGCTGATGATGCCGATGTTCGGGCGTGAGGCACCGACAGAACCCGTCTCGATCGTGCTTGCAAGGATCTCAACGCCGTTGCCGCCAAACACCGCGTTGGTTTCACCGGAGCCACCGCCCTCTGCCGAGGGGGGGGTGACGTTGTCGGTCAAGCGGACTGCTTTTGCGAGGACAAAGTCGTTGCTGGTCACCGGCGGTGTTGCTGAGTTGTCGCTCAGGTCGATGGTGGCCGAGGTGTACCAAACATCGGTGCCGTTGGATACGTTGGCGCCAGAAGCACCGTCGCCCGGGCCGTCAGCCTCTCCGAGCAGCAGTCCCCGAGGGTCTTCCTGCCAGGAGATCACCACCTGGCCTTTTTTCGTCTCGCTGTTGAAACCGCCGCCGCTGGAATCCTGGATGGCATCGCGCTCACCGGTGCTCAGCTGAATGGCGGGCTTCCAGCTCATGCCGTTGTTGGTCGAATAGGCGGTCCAGGCGCACGAGAAAGGAATCACCCGTCCGCCGTCGCGCTCCATGTACTGAACACCGCGTTGCACCGAAGGCTGGAGATCTGAAGCGACGAGGTCGCCGTCCGGGCAGTATTTGCTGACCCAGGTCACCACCATGACGGGGCCGCTGGTCTTGATGTTGGGTTTGTCGATATCGCCAGGGTA
>CAYSKN010000391.1:0-1951 GCA_964431565.1 uncultured Gemmatimonas sp. | reverse complement strand
ATGCGGGTGGAGGGGCGTTACTCGATCATGCAGTCCATGTGATAGACGTGATGCGGTACGTTTCCGGCGCCGAGGTGACCAGGGTACGCGCCGAGGCCGGGACGTTGTTCTGCTCTGGTCTTGCGGTCGACGATGCTGCCTTGCTACTGCTGGAGTTCACTAACGGAATGGTCGCGAGTATCGACCCAAGTTGGTCGGTGCCCGCCGGGAGTCGATATCACTACGACTTCTACCTCCGTATCCTCACGGGCAGCGGCTACCTCGACCTAGACGATAGACGAGAAGCGCTCGAGGTCACTAGCGATAAACATGCCGGCCGACCGACAACCCTCCTGCCCTTCGGAAAGAGCGTGGACTCTCGTATGATCGAGCACTTTCTTGACTGTGTCGCGACTCAGCGGTTCGTTCAACCGGCTGCCAGCGGAGAGGATGGGGTGAAGGCTGTGGAGGTCGCCTTGGCCGCTTACGAGTCCGCCGAGCTAGGAGTATCGGTAGAACTCCCGTCCTCGCCGGTTCGCGAAAGGACGTGAGCTCGCAATGTTACAGTCGGTGAGCGCCGCAAGAGCGATCACGCCAAAGAGCACGCTTCAAGACGTGACCGTCTGGCATTCTGGTGGACGAATCACGAAGGTAGAGTCTTCAGGCGAGGAGAACCTAGATTCCGCGGCGAAGCTCGGTAGCCAGTCGGGACAGACGGGCGCTACTCCTGCGCTTACCCTAGTCCCAGGCTTCATAGATATTCACACCCACGGGGCAGATGGCGCGCAAGTAATCGACGGCACCCTAGAAGCACTCCAGAAGATGGCTGCATTTTACGCTCGGCATGGCGTAACCGGATTCCTCGCGGGCGTCTTCGGATCGCAAGAGCAGATTGAGGCAGGCATCGATTGCTGCGTTGACTGGTTGGAGCAGGCCGCTTCGAACAGCCGCAAGCATGCGGCGGGAGCCGCCCTCCTCGGCATCTACCTTGAAGGTCCGTTTCTTAGCCCGCAGCGCCCAGGAGCCTTCGCACCCGAGACCATTGTGGCGCCAAGCGTAGGGCAACTTGCGCACTACATCGAGCGAGCTCGTGGGCATCTGCGACTCCTCACCCTAGCGCCCGAGGTCAAAGGCGCTGAGAACCTAATTGACCTAGCAACTCGGCACGGAATCGTGTGCGCAATTGGGCACTCCGACGCCACCTATGAGGAGGCCCTCCAAGGCGCTTCAATGGGTGTCACTCATGTGACCCATGCCTTCAATGCGATGAGGGGCTTGCACCACCGCGACCCTGGGGCAATTGGTGCTGCGCTGACCGATGACAGGTTCACTGTCGAAGTGATTGCCGACGGGGTTCACGTACACCCCGCGGTCGTGAAGCTGCTGCTCACTAAGCCAGCCGCGAATGTGATCCTAATTACCGACTCCGTCCCCGGCGCAGGGCTGCCATCAGGGAAATACGCTTTCCGAGACGTTGACGTTATCGTCAAGGATGGAGAGATACGCCTAGCAGACGGCACACTCGCTGGAAGTAGCTTGACTATGGAAAAGGGCCTCTCTAACTTGGTTCGCTTGTGCGGCGCTAGCGTCCCGAACGCGGTCAGCACAGCCACCGCGAACCCATCTAGACTGCTAGGGTTAGGGTCCAACAAGGGACAGATTGCACCCGGGTTCGATGCTGACATCACGGCCCTGACCTCTGAGTTTGAAGTGGCCTGGACGATGGTAAACGGAAGAATCGTCTATCGAACTCCCTGGGCGGAAGTCTGAAGGAAATTTGGAATCGAAGCAAGTAGAGCGCTATTGCAGTTCTACGACAAGGCATGGTGCCAAATGTGTGACACATTCGTAACTTTCAGCACGCTCAACTCGGATCCTGTGGTTGTGTTCGGCAAGAACAGTGATCGGGAGCCAAACGAAGCGCAGCATCTGGTTACCTTGCCAGCCGTCGAATATCCTCCTAAGACTCAAC
>CAYSKN010000390.1:0-1971 GCA_964431565.1 uncultured Gemmatimonas sp. | reverse complement strand
ATGGCAAGCCCATGAGCGTGCGCACTGCACTGCAACTGATTAACCGTTTTCTCGCCGAAGACGACTTCGACCACGACACGCAGTTCTGTCTGCACTGGTTCGAGCAACAGGGTTGGGCTACCGGCAAATACGGCGACGCGGATGTGCTAGCCCGCGCCAAGGGCACTAGCGTTGGCGGTCTGCAGACGAGTGGTGTCGTGGAGTCGAGCAGGGGCGAGCTGCGCCTGCTCAAGTGGGCTGAAATGCCGCGTGACTGGTCACCGGAGTCCGATACTCGCCTGCCTGTGTGGGAGGCGCTGCACCAACTGATCCGCGCGCTGAACCAGGACGGCGAATCCGCCGCAGGTAGCCTGCTGGCGCGCATGCCTGCCCGTGCCGAACCTATTCGGGCTCTGGCCTACCGTCTCTACACCCTGTGCGAACGCAAGGGCTGGGCCGAGGAGGCGCGCTCTTACAATGAGCTGGTGAACGCTTGGAGTTCGATAGAGCAGATGGCAATTGATACGGGTGTGACCGGCACCCAGGTTCAACTGGAGATTTGAGGAAATGTTCCCAGTTCAAATGGAACTCGGTGAAGAATTTCGCTTCGGCGAAGACAGCTTCAGTGAATTCGTGCCGACTATCTATGGCGTGGCTGTGGAGCAACGAGTATGAGCCTCAAGCCTTGGCGGCAGATCGCAGTTCCGCACGAGGACGTGCTTCAGGGCACGTTCCAGCAGGCCGAGTTCGCGGCAGATATCTCGCGGGTTCACGCCGGGACAGCTTCCGCGGAGTACCAAGATCCCGCGCTGTTTTTTCGGCGCACATTCATCACCGAGGGCATGCGTCTGTTGCTGGACTCGGTGGTCAAGCGGCTGGCTGGCAAGGGTGGCGATCCAGTCATTCAGCTGCAGACGGCCTTCGGCGGCGGCAAGACCCACACGATGCTGGCCGTCTATCACTTGGCGAAAGGGGATGTGGCGGTAGCGGAGCTTCCGGGTGTTCCCGCGATACTGGATAGCGCGGGTGTAACGGACCTGCCACGCGCGCGAATCGCCGTCCTCGATGGCATCAAGTCATCCCCGAATCAGCCCGTCAAGCGCGGCGGAAAGCCTGTGCGCACGTTGTGGGGCGACCTCGCCTGGCAGTTGGGTGGGGCGGATGGATATGCGTTGGTGGCTGATGCCGATGCTTCGGGTACATCTCCGGGCAAGGCTGTACTGGAGAGCTTACTCAGTCGCTATGCGCCCTGCGTGATCCTGATCGACGAACTGGTGGCTTATGTGCGCCAGTTCGAGGAAGGCAAGGCGCTGACGGGTGGCACGTTCGATTCCAACTTGAGCTTCGTGCAGGCATTGACCGAGGCCTTGAAGGCCGTGCCAACGGCCGTGCTGTTGGCGTCGCTGCCTGAATCGGACAAGGAGGCGGGTAGCGAGCGTGGCGCCAGGGCGCTCGCCGCACTGGCGCACCATTTCGGAAGGGTGCAGGCGCTGTGGAAACCAGTCGCAGCCGAGGAAGCCTTCGAGATCGTGCGGCGGCGCCTGTTCACCAGCATCGACGACAAGCTGGCAGCCGAGAGTGTCTGTCGCGCCTTTGCGGACTACTACATCGAGAACCGCGACGATTTTCCGCAGGAGACGCAAGAGAGTCGCTACCTGGAACGGTTGATTCACGCCTATCCAATTCACCCCGAGGTGTTTGATCGTCTGTACCTCGACTGGTCCACCCTGGATAACTTCCAGCGCACCCGCGGCGTGCTCAAACTGATGGCCAAGGTCATCCATCGTCTGTGGAAGGACGGCAATAACGATCCGCTGATCATGCCTGGCAGCATCCCGTTGTTCGATGCGGACACGCGCAACGAAGCGATCTACTACCTGCCGCAAGGTTGGGACCCAGTGATTGAGCGTGACGTGGATGGCGAGCGATCGGAGACCTGGGAGATCGAGAACCGGGATACGAAATTCGGCAGCATCCAGGCCTGCCGGCGGA
>CAYSKN010000389.1:0-1972 GCA_964431565.1 uncultured Gemmatimonas sp. | reverse complement strand
TCTTGATGCGCACCACCTGCTCGCGCTGCAGTTCCTCGAACATCTTGTCCAGCACGCCCGCCTTGGTCCAGCGCCGCATGCGCGTGTAGACCGTGTGCCAGTTGCCGAATTTCTTGGGAAGTCCGCGCCACTTGCAGCCATGTTCAGCCACGTAAAGCATGGCATTGACGACCTGCAGATTGGTCATGCTCACGTTGCCCCGTTGCTTGGGCAAACAATGTTCGACAAGGGCGAATTGCTCGGGTGTGATCTCCATGGTCAGCAGTGTCATTCATCTGAACCATTCACTCAATTAGTGTTAACACGCCCTAAACGGGCGGACTTTGTTGCAACAGTCCACCCAATCGTCGTTGATCTCGCGCGACTGGCTGATTGAATGAAACAGGCGGAGGGTGAGAGGGATAGCGTGTCTGAATCGGAGGTTCGAACCTCTTGGATCTTGCGGTCGAACGTATAGATGTTCCAGCGTCTGCCGCCGACCGTCACATGTGAAATGCGGGCCATTTTGATGAGGATGTGGCACAACGAAATTCATCGTCTGATCTGGGAATATGGCCGACATGGAGCTGCGACACCTTCGGTGTTTCATGGCACTGGCGGAAGAATTGCATTTCACCCGTGCCGCCGAGCGGTTGCACATCGAACAGCCGCCGTTGTCCCGTGCCATCAAGGAGCTTGAAGAGGAGCTGGGGGTGGTCCTCTTCGATCGGGGTCCACGCGGCACCCGGTTGACGCCGGCCGGCGCCGCCTTCTCGCAGGACATCCGTCGGCTGTTTGTCGTTCTGGATCAAGCCCGAGAGAACGCCAGGGCCGTCGCGGCCGGGCTGAGCGGGAGTCTGCGCATCGCGATCTCCGACGGTGCAGTGGATCGGCGTCTGTCGGCGTTCCTGGCCACCTGTCGCGAGGAAGAACCGGAGATCGAAATCCGGCTCTCCGAGGTTCCGCTGGCTGATCAGCTGCGCGGACTACGGTCCGGGGACTTCAGCATCGGGTTTGCGCACACGGCGGACGTCGGGGATGGCGTGGTTGCCGAGCCGATCTGGCAGGACCCGCTGTTGATCGCCGTACCTGCCCACCATGAGCTGCTGGCCCACAAGAAGATCCCGTTTCACAAACTCGGCGAGCATCCTCTGATCCTGTGCGACCCGCAGGTGTGTGAAGGGTACTGCCGCGAGCTGGCGCGCGTGCTTCGCACGCTGGACCAGGAGCCAAAGGTCGTCGAGCACGTGTCCTCCCTGGACATGATGCTCACGTTGGTCGGTGCGGGCGATGGCATCGGATTCACGACGGCGGCGAGGATCGCCACCAGTCAACGTCCGGACGTCGTCGCGCGTCCGCTCGCTGCGGACTTCGCCGTCATCACGACCTATCTGCTGCGCCGGCAGGACGCGCTATCTGCGTCGCTGGAACGGTTCATCGCTCGCTTGCGTGCACAGTTGGACGAGTAGAGCAGACTATTCGGGATGCCTGCGGTTCAAGCGTCTGCGTCGGCCTGAAGGTTGCGCTCGGTGGCGCCCATCAAATCGGCCGCGCTGATCTTGAGCGCCGTCGAAATTTTCAGGATTAGCGCGAGCGTAGGCATATGCTCTCCGCGTTCGATCTTGCCCATGTGGGAACGCTCGACGCCAGCCAACAGTGCCAGCTCCTCCTGGGCAATTCCCTGCTCCATGCGGGCGGCCCGCACAGCCCGACCGAAAGCCAGCGCCGGTTCGGCTTCATAGGTGGTTGTGCCGGGAGGGCGGCCTCGTCGAACGCTGCGCTTCTGCATCAGCAGAAGCGTCAAGCAACCACTTGAACTTAACCACGTTAAAGATAACTCTTACTGGCTATCATCGAGACCGTCGCTGCTCGGCGCTCGGCAACTTTTTGGGGGCTCTTATGCACGATGCCACCAAGACAACTCGCACGCTCAGGCTGGCCGTCGCGCCTGGCGTCCCGTCGCCTCGACTTTCCATGCTGCTTGCCCGGCAGC
>CAYSKN010000388.1:0-1980 GCA_964431565.1 uncultured Gemmatimonas sp. | reverse complement strand
CTATCTCGATGCGGATGTGGTTCTGAAGGAAAAGATCCTTGCCCAGACGATCCCCTTTGACAGCAAGCCGGGAAAGTTCCGCCCAGACGACCGATTGATGACGTTCCTTAACCAACTCTAAAGGCAAAACTATGCCGATATCCATCACACCCCATCCCCATGCTGACAGGGCCATCCATCGCCCCTCGTTGACCGAACTCGGCATAGTCCTGAAGGCGGCATACGAGCTGGTGCTGCGTCCCTATGGCACCAGTGCTGTGGCCGAGGACGCGCCATGAAGCTGCGCCTCGGACCCTTGCCGGCGGCCAAGCCGGTGCGCCTGACGATAGCGGTTTCCGTCGAGCTCAAGTCAGCGCTGGATGACTACGCCCGACTGCACACAGAATTCAACGGCCAGGCCGTCACGCCAGAAATCCTCATTCCGGTGATGCTGCAGAACTTCATGGCGAATGACCGCGGGTTTCAGCAGGCGCGGCGACAGAAGCCGTCGTCTTGAAAAGCCAGGGACGTGTGTCGATGACCGTTCGTAGCGCCGCGATGCCACCATGTTGATTGTTCTCACGGTGCAGAAGCACCACTGGCAGGCGAGGATTATGGCCTTCGACGGCGTGAGTGGAGATGGCGGCCCAGCCCAGTCTGTCCGCGAGACCAGATGGCACCAGGCCGATGCCGACGTCCATGCCAATCGAGGTCAGCAACCCGAGGCACGAGGGTAGGTGTCGTACCAGTGGTATACCGTCCGTATTCCCCGCCGCGAGTTCATGCAGCCAGCGCTGGGCCGCTGCGGCCCAAGGGGCGGCCACCAGGACTTCGTCCACGGCGAGTAGGCTCGCCATCGGAATGGTTGGCCCTGAAAAGAATTTCCCGCCATCGGTCACCGCGACCAGGAACTCCTCAGTCCAGCAGAGGTTCCGAGCGATTCCTGCAGACGCCATTGGGTCGAGCGCGATGCTGGCGTCGACCGCACCCACATCGACCGCGCTGATCACCTCTGACAGATGCAGTGGCGTGACTACAATCTCCAGTTCTGGATGCTGCGTGCGCAGGGCCGACAGGCACCGCCTTAGGCGAGTTGTGGCGACGGCATCGCAGACACCGAGACGTAACGGACACGTGCGACTTAACTGCGTCGCACTGCTGAGAGTCTTTAGCCGGGCTACCTGGTCCAGAATCGCGCGGGCTTCCGGGAGGAGGGCGATACCGACTGCAGTCAGTTGGCTGCCTCGCGGGCTGCGCTCCAATAGAGTAGTTCTGAGCTGCGTCTCGAGGTGGCGAATCGACCGTGACAGCGGCGATTGCTCGATGCCCAGCCGCGCCGCGGCCCGACCAAAGTGGCCCTCTTCGGCGACCGCCACGAAATGACGTAAGTGACGCAGATCCATAGCGGACCTTATTGCAGCCTGGGTCAAAGTCCGCAACGTGTTCGATCGTACGCGGTTGTAACCGCGTGGGAACGTCTAGCCAGGCAGGGTGTCAATCCCCGTCAGTCAGCAGGTCGAGCGGACTACGCACCCTGTCGTGCAACGCACCGACATGGGTATAGATCATCGTTGTCTCCAGGTTCGAGTGACCGAGCAATTGTTGGATGGTGCGAATGTCTGTGCCCGCCTCGAGAAGATGAGTAGCGAAGGCGTGTCGCAGCGTGTGGACAGTGACACGCGGCAAGCCGCTGCAGATGGTGTCCCAAATCAAGAACCCGTCGGCTGCAAGTCGTGCGCGGTCCACAAGCAAACCCCGGAGCTGGCATTCAGTACGGTCAAGTCCGTGACGGGTTATCGCCAGACGCCGTTGCTTCGGCTCGATAACGCCAAAGATAAATGGCACTTGGCGGTGTTGAACTGGAACATCAAGTAGATGTTCGTGTTACAGCGTTGTTGAATCGACACCGTTGCCACTCGATTATCACCATCACAGGCATCTAGTATATGTCCCGTATGTAACTTTGCATGCTGAGCGCGGTCCGAGGAGTATCCTTGGGAA
>CAYSKN010000387.1:0-1985 GCA_964431565.1 uncultured Gemmatimonas sp. | reverse complement strand
CGCGAGGTCGGCGCCGATACAAAGAGTTTCGCCGCAGCTCTCAAGTACGCACTGCGTGAGGATCCGGACGTTATCCTGATCGGCGAGTTGCGTGACCTGGAGACGATTCAGGCGGCACTGACGATCGCCGAGACAGGGCATCTGGTCTTCGCGACACTTCATACCAACAGTGCTGCGGAGGCCATCAATCGCATCATTGACGTGTTTCCGAGCCACCAGCAGGGTCAGGTACGGGCCCAGCTCTCGTTTGTGCTGGAGGGAGTGATCACGCAGGTGCTGGCCCCACGATCGAGTGGCCATGGCAGGGTGCTGGCAACCGAAATCCTGGTGGTTACGCCCGCCATCCGGGCACTGATTCGCGACGATAAGGTACACCAGATTTACTCGTTGATGCAGTCTGGCAAGAAATACGGCATGCAGACGATGAACGACGCACTCTATCAGCTCTACATGTCAAGGGAGGTAAGCGTGGAGGAGTGCGTCCGCGCTTCTGGAGATCCCAACGAGTTTCTGCGCATGATCGGCAAGAGCCCCGATGGTGATGGCGACGCACGACTAACGAGCCAGAATGGCACTAGAACGCATGAGCGTAAGCTTGCTCATGCGAGACGGTAGACCCGGCAAAGCGCCCCTTCCGGCAGTCAGCCGGTACACGATGACCGAGTTGGAGAGAGAATGCCCACGTTCACCTACACTGCACGAACCACCAATGGCGACCTGCGCTCGGCTACCATAGACGCGCCCAGCCGCGACGACGCGGTAGCGCAACTGCGTCGGCAGAGGCTGACCATCGTCAAGGTGGACGAGTCGAAGGCGACTCCCGCAAGGCGCATGGGAAAGGTCACGATGAGGGATATCGTGATCTTCACCCGTCAGTTCTCAACAATGATCAATGCAGGTCTTCCGTTGGTTCAGGCACTCGACATTCTTGCGAAGCAGAGTGAGAACAAAGCGCTGAGCGCAGTCGTTCGACAGGTGGTATTCGACGTGGAGTCGGGCAACACCGTGGCCGACGCAATGCGGAAGCATCCGAAGGCATTTTCCGACCTCTATACCAACATGGTTGCCGCGGGTGAGGCAGGCGGTATCCTGGACACCATCCTGAATCGTCTCGCCATCTTCATGGAGAAGAACGACGCCCTGATCCGCAAGGTGAAGGGGGCAATGATCTATCCAACGGTCATCATGTGCGTTGCAGCACTCTGCGTGGTGATTCTGTTATGGAAAGTCATACCCGTATTCGCTGACATGTTTGCGAGTGTCGATCTCGAGCTGCCGTTGCCGACGCAGGTGGTGATCGCCTTGTCGGGGTTCCTGAACAGCTACTGGTGGGCAATTATGCTTGGCGGTATCGGGATAGGCTTTGGTATCAAGCGCTACTACGCGACCTCACAGGGGCAGCTGGTCATCGACAGATCCCTGCTCCGATTGCCGGTTCTCGGCGACGTGCTCCGCAAATCGGCCGTCTCCCGCTTCACACGCACGCTCGGGACCCTGATTTCATCCGGAGTGAGCATTCTCGACGGACTCGATATCACGGCACGCACATCCGGTAATCGTGTGATTCAGGATGCCATTCTTGAATCACGCGCCAGCATTGCCGGCGGCGAGACCATCGCCGCTCCGTTGCAGAAGAGCGAGGTATTCCCGCCCATGGTGATAAGCATGATCGCGGTTGGCGAACAGACGGGTGGACTGGATGAGATGCTCTCCAAGATCGCCGACTTCTACGACGATGAGGTGGACGCTGCTGTAAGCGCGCTGCTCTCGCTGCTGGAGCCTATCATGATCGTGTTCCTGGGGGTGATCGTTGGCGGCATGATCGTAGCCATGTACCTACCGATCTTCGACATGGTTAATGCTGTGAAGTAACAGAGTGCGAGTGTGGCCCAGGGGAATGCGCGATCAGTGCATCCCGGATCAGCCCGCTCAAGATGACACGACGGGACTGGTATGGTACCGGTCCCGCCGAAGTCATTCATCAA
>CAYSKN010000386.1:0-2004 GCA_964431565.1 uncultured Gemmatimonas sp. | reverse complement strand
TGTTGAGCGAAGCCATGATCTTGAAACGCGAAATGAGAGCCGCACGCATCTTCATCGGTGGCTTCATTACTTCCACAAGCGCACCATCAATGCGATAGCGGACACGCAGTTCGTGCTCGAAACACTCAAAGTGAATGTCGGATGCACCCTTGGTAACAGCATCAACCATGATCGCGTTTATCAGCTTGACTACCGGGGCCTCGTCCACCTGGGCTGCAAGAACGCTCGCATCAACAGCCTCTTCCTGACTCTCAATCACCTCCACGTCTTCGTCATCCGACGCGGCGATGTCGGCCAGGAGAGCCTGCATGTGAATCTCATTGCCCTCGTAATGCTTCTCGATGGCAGCGCGCATGCTGTACTCGCCCGCGAGAACCGGGACGATGTCGTAGCGCGTTATGAACTTGAGATCCTCAATCACCGCCATCGCCGTGGGATCGGCGATCGCCACCGTTAGCTGCCGGCCATCGCGCCGAAGGGGCAGTACCGTGTGCTTGGACGCCAGCTCTGCCGGTATCAGCCGGAGCAGCTTGGTGTCGATTACTGAATTGGACAGATCAACGGCCGGCATTCGGTACTGACGTGCCAGCATTCGTACCACCGCAATCTCCGGTACGAGGCCCATCCGCACCACGGTGAGCCCCAGCCTCTGGCCCGGACTGGCAGACTGCTCCTGAAGGGCACGTTTGAGACCATCCGGCGTGAGGAGACCTTCACGTACCAGCAAATCTCCCAGACGATCGCTGGTTCTGGCTTTGAGCGCTGCAGTAGGGGCGGCCATAAATGGGATATTTCGGTCAAGACAGGTATTCAAGACGGTACGCCGACAGGGACGCTCCGCCACTGTGTATGGGACTGGGCCAGCCGGAAAACGTCACCAGTGTATCCAGGACGCGCAGAGTGGCCGGTCCTATTCCACGCACGTGACGGAGATCCTCCAGTTGCCGAAACCTCCCAACTGTCTCCCGATACTCGATTATGCGCCTGGCCATCGCCGGACCAACCCGCGGAAGGGCCTGAAGCTCCGCCTCTGTGGCAAGGTTGACATCTATAGGAAAGCGGGCCGCCACAGCAGCCCTTTTGGCAGCCGCCACCGCCGCAGCCGAATCAACCGCAGCCCGCTGAGCCGCCAGTGCACGCGCGGCTCCACCCACAGTCTGGGCCTCCACCCGACCGTCAGCACGAACTACACTGAGCGCTGCGCGCTCAAAACGCGACACGCCCACTGACCGCACTCCTGCACCCAGAAGCGCCAGCAGAACCACGAAATAGAAAACCTGACGTTCACCGGAGCTGGCCATAAGAACAACCTGACCAGGCCCGGCCTCATCCCCTGTACCACAAAGGCGCCAGTATCACCCGCCCTACGCAGTCAGCCGAAGGCCTCTTCAGAAGATCTCTTCAGAGGGCCTCTGCGGAGGACCTCTCCAGGAGATCCTCGCTCAACGCAGATCCCCGCCAAAGAAGTGGATCTGAAGCACTGTGCTGAAAATGAGACTCGTGGTCTGCCGGTTATACGCACGGTCAAAAGTGACCACATGACTGCCGGTGAGAGTGAAGGTGAGCTGGTCGCTCAGATCGGTGTTGGCATTGAGATTGAATGCCCGTCTGCCGGAGTTTGTGAGCACGGTTGGCACACTGAGCTGCGGAATATCGCTGCCCCCCTGAACAGTGGTTCCCATTATCAGCGAAAGATTCCGCTCGCTGTCATACGAGGCGCTTGTTCTCAACAGCCCGTTGCGGGTATTCCAACTGCTGGGAAGCCTGAATGAGCGGATAAGGCCAAGTGAAAGCCTGTCTGTGGTGCCGTTGATGATCGCACCGGGCCGGAGATCCTCGCGCGTTTCATGGCTGCTGCGTGCGATGGTCGTGAGATCTCCCAGGAACGACCACGTTATGGAGGCAGCCAGTGGCACGCGTCTGGCCAGAAGACTGCTGCGATCAACAACTACACCATTGTCGCCGGGAATCACGGTTTCCTGACGGGTGCGCACAAAACTGCCG
>CAYSKN010000385.1:0-2010 GCA_964431565.1 uncultured Gemmatimonas sp. | reverse complement strand
ACCCTGAACTTGGACTCAGGATCCTTATCGACATTCCGCGAGACGCGTGCGATTTCGAGTCGCTGCAGCAGTTGCTGATACTGCTGGCGCGTAACGTCATAGTCACGTGTCAGACTGCTGAAGGCAGCCTCCACTTCCGGTGCAGCGGCAACCGCCTGTTGCAGAGTATTTATACGACGAGTCGTCTCAGCCGCCTGCGCTTCGAGTGCCGCGATCTGCACATCGGTCGAGTTCAGCTGCATCTGTAGATTCTGTACGACACCGTCGATCGAGGAACTGCCATCCCGCCCTTCGACGGAGACTGGCCCAACGCTCCCCACCTCCTGCCGCCGGCGCTCCTGCAGACGCGAAATAGTCTCTCTCAATGCGAGTACATCGGGATGCTTGTCGGTAAAGCGCAGAAGTGCCGCCTCGAGATCACGTGTAGTTTGTGCGATCTGCGCATCGATAGTGCTGGCCGTCTGCATTTGAGCGTAGGTCGGCATCTCCACCGCCCCCCCCCCAACGCTCTTTCCAGTTCCGGAGATCTTGCGTCGTAGCTCATTTCGCTGGCTGCGAGCAACCGCTAGATCGGAAAGCGTGCGCTCGAGCCCAGCCTTTTCTTGTTGAAGCCGTGCGAAATTGTCGCCACGAGTATCCGGCATCAGGGCAAGGTTCTGCTGCTTGAACGCAGCAAGCTTCGCATCATACTCGGTGAGGCGTTTGGCGTATTCATCGACCTGCTGCTGGAGAAAAGCTTCCGCCGACGCGCTGTTGGACTCGTCCGCCGAAGTCGACCCTCCAACCAGCGTGTCGCTCATCACTTTAACTACGCCGTACGCGGCTTTCGGATCGCTATTGCTATAGGAAATGGTGTAGTAGCCGAGCTCGCGATCCAGGGAAATCTCGATATCTTTTTCGAGAGATCTCAATACCGAGTCACGTTCCTGGGGTGTATCTACGGCCGCGAATAGCCCTGTCTTCTCAGCAACTGCCTCGAGCACGGGCCGCGAGATCATCGCGCGACGCACGAGCTGTGCCTGGTTGCCGGTATCGGGTGCCACCGCGATGCCTTGCAGCAATGGCGCCAGCACCGATTGGGTATTCACGTAGACCTGAGCCCGCGCTTCATAGCGATCTGGCATCAGGAGCGCCATACCCGCTCCGAGCATCAGCAATACGGCCGCCGCAGCCAGACCGTATCCTCGAAATCGCCTCGCCGACCGTAAATGTTCAAGAAGTTCGTTCGCGATGTCCTGCATGATCCGGCGCCCCTAAAACGCCGATTCCGGAATAATCAGCACATCGCCGGGCTCCATACGCAGGTTCTGCTTCATGTCTCCCTTCGAGATCAGATCATTCAGGCGCACCTTGATCCGCTGGGTAGTACCATCCTTCGACGTCCGAACGAGCCTGGCCCGATTTCCCGCGGCGAACTCCGAAAGTCCCCCAACCGCAATGATGACGTCCAGGACGGTCATCCCACTTCGGTACGGAATCGCGCGAGGTGAAACCGCCTGACCGACGACGCGGATCTGGCTAAACGTGCTGGCGGGCTGTAAGACGATCACGCTCACCTGGGGAGAACGCACGTACTCCGCCAGCGCTATTTCGATATCGCGCCCAAGTTGCGAAGGGGTCTTGCCCACCGCCACCATATCCTGCACCAACGGTGTCGTAACCTTGCCGTCGGGCCGAACTGGCACATCCGCCCCAAGTTCGGGATTACGCAGCACGAACACACGAATAGTATCGCCAGGACCAATCACGTAGTCGTCGGAAGCCGCGGACACGTCGACCTGATCCGGGAGCGATGAATTGACTCCGGATGATGGTGACTGGGCGACGGCAAGTTGACCTGCCAGGATGCCGAAGAGGCTCCCGCAGACAACTGCGACTACCCAGGTAGCCCGCGAGAACTTTCCCATTGCACCCCTGGAGTGTCGCACACCACCCATAACTGACATAATATACTGTCTCCCCTAGCGAACGACTCTTAGCTCAGCGCCCCACCTCGCGGTACGGCGTATC
>CAYSKN010000384.1:1549-2015 GCA_964431565.1 uncultured Gemmatimonas sp. | reverse complement strand
GAGCGCGTCCTTGTTGCCAGCGACAATGCTGTAGTCGACGATGGAGAACGCAGGGTCGGTTGCTGATGGAACCTCGGGTGGTGGAGCAGCTCCGTGGAGGCCAAGAACAACTGCAATCGGTCGTTCGATGATGCCACGCAGGCCATGTGCGTCCAGAAGTGTGAGAAATTCCGTATGCTCAATTGGATCCGGTGAGCAAGGCCCCGAACCAATCACCGCCGGATCGTCACCGATCACATCACTGATGGCAAAGGTTCCTATGCGGCGTGCACCCCTGCGTGCGATCGCCGCCGCCAGCCGGCCGGCACCGAAGCGCAGGATACGCCTACGGATGGCATTCATTTCATGGATGGCGATTCCTGACTCGAGCAGTGTCTCTGCGAAATTCGCAACGTACGCCTGCGCACGATTGGAATCACCCACTGCCTGCGAGAGCTGCGCGATCGGTGCGGCACACATAGCCGTG
>CAYSKN010000384.1:0-1539 GCA_964431565.1 uncultured Gemmatimonas sp. | reverse complement strand
GTGGTGCCGCCCGAGAGCAGCACAAGCACGAACGCGCCGGGCGGGATATCGTGAATTGCATCTTCGATCTCCTCAGCAGCTGCCAGTGAGGCCGGCCCGGGGATCGGATGGTCACCTGTGCAAAGGCGGAGTGTACCAGGCAGAACACCAGGGCCATTGAACGGCGCAGGGCTGGGCAGACTGCCGGAAACCACCACACCCCCCGCTATTGGAATGCTTCGCTCGGCAAGCGCAGCGCATGCACCGCGGGTCATCTCCCACGATGCCTTGCCCAGCGCGATCAGGTGTACCGTGCAGGCTTCCCGTGGCGGAGTATCGCCTAGCTCATCAATCCAACACGCTACTGCATCACGTGTATGAACATAGGGGGCGGCCCCCCGCACGGCCGCAGCGTGAAGGCCGCTCAGCAGCGTGCGGGGAGAAATCACCTGTCCGAAGCCTGTCAGCGATCGCTCGCAGCATCAGCGATGGCCGATCCAAGCTCGGTGTACGCTTCAGCCGACATCTGATTGAACGGGGCCGCTACGTATGAGATCCTGCCCTCTGGGTCGATCACGTAGAGGAAACGCTTGTGGAAGCCTATTCCGCTATTGGCGGAATACGCCATGCCCACCTTGCGGTCCGCATCGCTTCCAAAGCGGAAGGGGAACCTTGCATCCCTCGCCCACGATGCAAGCGCAGTGTCGGGGTCAATGCTGATGCCGACCAAGGTGACCTTGGCTCCGTTCCTGAACAGCTCGGAATAGCGATCCCGGTAGGACTCCATCTGAACAGTGCAGCCAGGGGTGCGAGCCTTGGGGAAGAAAGCCAGGACCACGGTTTCGCCCCGGTGTTCGAACAGTCGGAAGGGACTATCTGTGGCACCGTCGATGGTCACGGTGGCGACCGTGAAGTCGGGCGCCAAATCTCCAACCTTGAGAGGTTCGGAGCTGGTGCTTGACTGCGCACGCGCCAAGCCTGGCAGAACCGCGATCGACGCCATCACCAGTGCCAAACCGATATTGAGAGACATCCTTGCTCCTGAAGCTGGAAACCGGCCCGAACCGCCAGCCAGGGCGGGTCCGGTGAAGAGATCATGAATTCCCCCCTGATTGTAACTAATTCGTTATGACCGGGCATTCCCCGGTTTTCCGAGCGGATGTCACAGGTACGAGACGGGAGAATGACCTTCTCTGAGGACAGCCAGCTCCGTAGTGATGGTAGTTCTCACCGAGGAAGTGCCGTGGCGGCGCGGCACGGAATCTGCAAATGGCAGATGATACGACCGATCAGTACTCTGCCGTCAACCCCTCAGGAGAGCGGGCAATGAATAGCGATCGAAACTCCGGGCGTTGTGTGCCATCGTCACACGCGAAGCCACGCCGGGCATTCCATTCTCTGATTCTGATGCTCGGAGTTGCTCTGCTTGCAGCCTGCAATTGGAGTAATCGGGACATCGACGAGCAGCTACGCCTGGACCTGCTGGCAGCTTCTCAGGCGCCCGTCAATCGCCAGATGTATGCGAGTCCGATGGAACTTGGCTATCAGCAGGGCTACCAG
>CAYSKN010000383.1:1656-2019 GCA_964431565.1 uncultured Gemmatimonas sp. | reverse complement strand
GCTGCAGCACAGATGTAACGAACACCCAGTTCCGCACAGAAATCAATCGTTGCCCCCAGCTCGTCATCGGTCATTTCTGCGCGAACGGCATGTGCACTGACTGCAATCAGGTCGTTCGTCTTCAATGCTTTGGCAAGATCGGTTGCACGATGATCATAGAAGCCGGCGAACTCGACGTGGTGAATGCCTGTACGCGCGATTGCGGACAGGGTGCCGTTGAAATCCTGCGCGAGAAGTTCTCGCAGCATATAAAGCTGGACACCGATAACGAGATCGGTACCGACCGATGCGCGTGTGCGGTTGACCCATCCAGACAGAGGCATCAATGCGGCTCCCAGACCAGCCATCAGAACACCACGCCTT
>CAYSKN010000383.1:0-1646 GCA_964431565.1 uncultured Gemmatimonas sp. | reverse complement strand
ATCATGTCCCGCTCCTAGCCAGCATCGCGCTGGAGACTGTTGACCGCATGATCCACCGCCCGTGCAGTCAGTGCCATGAAAGTCAACGAGGGATTTACCACCCCGGTGGAACTCATGCTGGACCCGTCCGTGACGTACAGGTTCGGCACGTCGTGTGCCTGGTTCCAACCGTTCAACACCGAGGTTGTCGGGTCGCGTCCCATGCAGGCACCACCCATTTCGTGGATGGCATTGCCAGGAACCGCAGGCTGCGTGATCGCGAGCACGTTCTGCAGGCCAGCAGCTTCAAGCATGGCTCTTGCCTCGGTAACCGAATCCGCGCTGAGCTTTGCTTCGTTGTCCCGAAAGCGTACGTTGAAACGTACTTGAGGAATTCCGTACGGGTCCAGACGAGCGGAGTCCAGTGACACCTGATTGTCGGGGTAAGGCAGACACTCGGTGAAGGCCCCGATCAGAAAGCCCCATGCCGGTGCAGCGCGCAATGCCTGCTTGAATGTGGCACCGAAACCGGGAATACGGCCGGCAACGAAACGTCCCTCGAGCGGAAAGGCCAGGCCCTGGTACCCATAGCCACGCAGGAAGTCTGCATCGGGCTGCGTGGGGTTGAGGTTGCGAAAGCGGGGAATATAAATCCCGTTGGGGCGGTCCCCGTAATAATACCTGCCGTTGAACTGGGATGTCGTGCCGAAGGCGATGCCACCGTCCTGATGATCCATCACGTAGCGACCCAGCATGCCGCTGCGGTTTGCGATTCCGTCGGGAAAACTGTCCGAGCGCGAATTGAGGAGTATCTGCAGGCTTCCGATCGTGGAGGCGCATACGAACACCAGTTTCGAGGTGAACCGCTGACGTTCTCCCGTGGTCGTGTCTATCGTCTTGACACCGGTGACACGTTTTGTCTGTGGATCATAGTCGAGCGCCTCGACCACGCTGTTTGCACGCAGTTCCAGCAAGCCTGTCTTGTGGGCGGCCGGCAGAGTCGAGCTCAGGCTGCTGAAGTAGGCTCCGGTCGAACAGCCGCGCCGGCATATGCCGCAATAGTGACAGGCCGCGCGATCGTCCAGGTGTTCGGTAAGATTCGCCGTGCGTCCGATCGTCATATGCCGACCGGGAAATGTGGCTTCGATTCGCTGCCTTACAGCTTTCTCGACCACATTCATCTCCATCGGGGGCTGAAACACACTGTCCGGGAGATGCGGCAGGCCGAGTGCCTGGCCGCTCACGCCGATGAAACGTTCCACGTGCTCGTACCAGGGCGCGAGGTCGCGGTAGCGGATGGGCCAGTCCACGCCGTGCCCGTCGCGCGCGTTGGCCTCGAAGTCGAGGTCGCTCCAGCGGTAGACCTGTCGTGACCATAGCAGCGACTTGCCACCCACGACTCCTGCACGGAACCAGTTGAATGGTGCATCGTCGGCGTGAACGTAAGGCTGCTCGGTGTCCTTCAGCCAGAAATGTCTGGTGGTCTCATCAAACGCGAAACTCCGGCTCTGTACCGGATACTCGCGTTCATAGAGATCACGAACGGGTTTGCCGCCGAACGGAACTTCCCAGGGAGGCACGTGTTCCGTGATGTAGCCGCTGCCATGCTGCAGCGGGCGGCCACGCTCCAGCACCAACGTGCGCAAACCTCGTGCAGTCAGTTCCTT
>CAYSKN010000382.1:0-2019 GCA_964431565.1 uncultured Gemmatimonas sp. | reverse complement strand
GTCTGAACGACATGAAGATCGATCCGTACATCCGCACCAAGGGCGAGCGCGCCGGAGAGCCGGGAGCAAGCCTGAAATCGACGCTGGTTCATATCGGTCTCATCAAGATCGATGGCACCCGCGTCTATCCGAGCGATCCGGCTCAAGCCGAGACGTCACAAGCGAAGGACGCACCCGCGCCCGAAGCCGATGCCGTCGTCGACGCCATGACCGATCAGCCCGTCGGGCGCGAGCCTGCGGGTGAAGTCGAGACACGGAAGCCGCCACTGGCTGCTTCGCTCTGAACCGGCATGGCCCCTCCCGGGGCCTTGTCTTTTCGTCAATCTTCCAAGGAGAACCATCATGGCAGTCATGACGTCGGCATCCGAGAGATCGGTTTCACCCATCGTCGTTCCCGGTCAGCTCACGCTGCGGACCATTCGTGGTCGAAATGGCCCATTCACGGTTGGTCGTCTCGCGACACACCTCGGTGTGTTCGAGGTCAAGGATCCGGAACTGGAGCAATACCCCGAAGGCAAGTACGATGGGGAATTCATCATTCGCTACATCTTTCCGAAGTCCTATCCGGTCGGCGGTGGCATGCGATTCGAGATCCGCGCCAGCCTTGACGGGATGACGCTCAACGGTATCGACAAACTGAGCCGCGACGAGGCACGCAGCTTCGCCAGCCAGGATATCGATCCGCTCGATGAGGAACTGGGCGTGCAGCCTGCGGCGACGCCGGCCAAGCCTGGCAAATCGTCCGGGTCCACCAAGCCTGAATCGTCGCAGGCCTTCGTGGATCCTCTGACCGATACCACGCCATTCGGCGTGGATGCACCGGCACCTGCCGTCAGTGCCGCTTCCGGCAGCATCGAAGAGGGTGACACTGCTTTGTTCGGTCTGCTCTGGCCGCTGGGTGAGTCCGTGAAACTGGATTCGACCATCGACCGGCGTACGCTGCGCGCACAGATCGCCCGGCTGGGTGAACTGGGCTATGCGCTGGACTTCAAGACGCAGGAGTGGAGCCGCCAGGCCGAACTGCAACCCGCGTGATCACAGGCGCCGCATCTGCGGCAGTCATCCGCCACCCGCCGGGGGTCTTCCCTCCGGGGGAGCCCTCCGGTCTCATTTTTCAGGAGGCCTCTCATGGGCTGGTATTTTTCTTCCCGATCGCGATCCGAGCTGATCGTCGAACTGATCGCAGCGCAGGAGACCGAGCGCATCTGCGCGCAGGTCATCGCCCACGCACTGCGCGGCAACGTGCTGTGGTCCGTGGTCGAAATGACCGCCAAGGTCGAAGGCGTACACCGTGACCTCAGGCCGGGTCAGTGCCTGCGCATCATCCGCTGCGATCTTCTTGAGCGCCGCGCCGACCAGTGGGGATACAAGCCATTGGACGAATCGATGCACCCGTACTACTACTCGTGCCCGCTGTCCTATCTGGACCTCGCACCTGAGCAGTGTGGCAAGTGGCGTGCGGGCGTTCGCGCCTATCACGCACGGCGGCGCGCACCCAAGCGTGCCACGGCGCCGATCACGACGATGGACGAGGCGCTTCACTTCAACCCGCACTCCCGGCAGTTCGAGCCGGACTGAGCAGTCTTTTCCCACCCACTGGGGCAGTACCTGCCCCTGCGGGCGGTGCTGTCCCCGCTTATCCGAGGACACCACCATGCCCGAGAACACTTTCTCCACGACGCTGTACTGCATCGATGAATGCCCGGATGTGATGGCTGACGCTTGCGTTGGCGATGACCGTGGCAATCTGATCTTTCTGTCCATCTGGGCGCGGGACACCGCCGTCCAGCAATTTCTCGCCCGTCTGACCCTGGGACGCGATGAACAGGGACTCGACCAGTTCCACATCATCACGGACCAGGGCGCCAGCATCCCGATGTTCATCGGTGATGTCGATCGTCTGGAAAAGCGCTTCACACGTGCCTATCGGCGAACGCTGTTCGGTTCGCTGTCCAACGTGTGGCTGTTCGACCGGCGCTGCGTCAAGCCCGACAAGGCCAACGCCAGCGCACTGGCATT
>CAYSKN010000381.1:0-2029 GCA_964431565.1 uncultured Gemmatimonas sp. | reverse complement strand
CGGATGTCCAGCTGCACGTGCGGTGTGAGCTGCCAGGTCAGGCCTGCGCTGCCCGTGCCGCCGTGGCCAGCATCGTCGACATGCTGGGCCGTCAGTTCTGCGTAGACACCCACCGGGGGCCGAGTGTCCAGCCGGTGCTGATGCCAAGCAGCTGGCTATCGCCATCGCCATGCACGGCCTCCATATATATGAAGGCCGAGTGCATGACTGGCACTGCGCTGCCAGTTGATGCCTGCCCCCAGGAGATATTGATTGCGTTCGGCGCGAAGCCAAGGACAGGTCGGTCGTATCCCGGGTTGGCTTCAGGCTGCGCCAGCGTGGGCGTGTGCACGAGCACGCTCGCACACAGGCCCAAGGGATGCTTCGGCCGAGAGTGCCGCCATCTCGCGCGGATGACGCATTCCGTGAAACCGGATGAAGCGTCTGATCCAGTCGAAGTAGGCCCGTTCCGTGCGGTAGCTCAGATGGCGCGTCCGAATACGCTCGTGAACCTGGTCCAGCAGTCTCGGTGCCGTCATTGTGATCGACCTCCCTGTCGAACATACCAGGCAGTTTACGCGACGGATCAGGCCGGGCAAATGGCGGGTTAGTGAGCCTTCACCCGCCCGTCAGGCCATCGTGCTTGCTATACGGCGCGTTGCCATGTAAAAACACGGCAGAATCAGGGAGAGAGATTGTACGGAACGTATCCATCATTCTGATTTCCAACGAAAAAATTCCGATGATCTCCGTCTGTACTTCCCGGCACGAATAATGACACGGCATGCTGGACGGAAAGTTCCTGTGTTTGAACATGGACAGTTGCCGTCCACTCAATGTTGGGCGTCATCCAGCCTTCTTCGTTCCAGTTTTGGGAGAATTGATGAATCGCGTCATCGCCATCATTGCAGGTTTCACAGGCATCTGGTTCCTCGTGATCCCCGGGTCCATGGGGCAAGCAATCGCTGGACTTGCCTTCACCACCATACTGCTTGTGTTCGCATACAGGCGTTTCTCAGCCTCACCGAAGCGAGCGGCGGAGTACGCTAGTCACAACGAAGGGGGCTGGCAGCGAATCGACGTTCTTCCAGCCTCCGCCCCTTTGAACTGGTTCGCGGCAATCGGAAGTGTCGTTCTCGGTGTTGCTACGGTGGGCGCAGACACGCCCGGTCTGTGGGTAATGGGCTACTTGTTCGCCGCCATCGCCGGGCTGGTGTTGTTGCTCGACCCACGGGGTAAAGGGGCAGCCACTCGAAGCCGTTTTCGGGTGGGTCCGGATGGGGTCGAGATCGGTGGGCAGTTGCTTCGTAAGGAAGATATCCATTGCATACGCATCAAGAACAAGTTTGGCGGTGATGTGGAGATCGTATACGACGTCAGCCGCGGGGTGTCGACAGGCACGCTGGTGGGCATGGCACATCGTCGTAAGGTGTCCGAGGT
Source organism: uncultured Gemmatimonas sp. (assembly GCA_964431565.1). Classification (GTDB taxonomy): domain Bacteria; phylum Gemmatimonadota; class Gemmatimonadetes; order Gemmatimonadales; family Gemmatimonadaceae; genus Gemmatimonas. The sequence goes on along the minus strand of CAYSKN010000381.1, from coordinate 610 downwards.
CGCGTACCGTATCGAGGCCGAGGCCGCTGGCAAAGCACATGTGCTGGCGGCGGGTCTGGATGAAGTCACGGCCCGCGACATTGCGGCTGAAATCAACAAAGCCATGAACCCACCCGCTGTCGCGTTATGAGGTGCTTCACTCTGGTGACTCGTGCAACGACCGCCCAATCAGCACGAGCATGGGGAATCTTCGCCGTGGGTCTGTCGATGGCTGCCTGTCAACCTGCGCCTGGCACTTCCTCAGGCTCGGTCGGAGCCGAGAAACCGCTGCAGTTTAACCAGGACGTGGCGACGGTCCTGCCGCTACAGCGCGGCTACATTGCAAGGGAGTTTGGCTACAAGGCAATGCAGTTCAATTTCGTGGCTTCGAGCAGCGAAGGTGCGGTAAGGCTCTGGAACAAGTTGGGCTTCGCTACCGTTGGCCGCTTGCCGAAAGCATTTCGTCATCCTTCAAAGGGCTTCGTTGATGCGTTGGTCATGTACAAGTGGCTGGAAACATAACCATCGCTTCGGATGCAATTGGCAGCCTTGGACACCGCTCAGACAATCGAGGATGTGGACATCCCGGGTTTTCGCCTTCACCCGCTCAAAGGTGAGCCACGAGGGCGCT
>CAYSKN010000380.1:0-2048 GCA_964431565.1 uncultured Gemmatimonas sp. | reverse complement strand
GGGGCTCACGAATCGGGAGCCCGGCCGTCCGTCGACGGCGCCGGATCCCGAGGTGCAGCGGCTCCAGCGCCAGGTCAAGGAGCTGGAAACGCAGGTCATGCTGATGCGCGAGACGGCCGAGCTTCGAGCCCGGCTGCTGGCCCAGGCGAAGTTGAGTGCGGATAAAAAAAAAGCCCGAATCGATGGACGAACTCGTGCGCAGCGCCACCGTCTTGCGGCAGAAGCATCGTCTGGGCTGGGATCCCCTCAGCCGGGCGATCGGGATGCCGCTCAAGCGGCTGCGGCGGTGGAGCCTCCGAGTAAGTCAGAACCAACCACGGGTGATGCGGCCCGGTCCTCTGAAGGAGAGTCCGGCGCCGCCGACCCTGGCGCAGGAAGTCAGTAACCTGCGCCACGGCGCCAAGCGCAGCCGCGGCGTCTGCGAACTCCAGCGCCGTTACGAGAGGGTGGTCTCCCGCCGTGACCTGCAGTCCATGGTGACCCAGGCGCGGCGGGAGCATCACCGCCGGCGGCGAGAGTCGTGGCGGCGCGTGGAGTGGCTCACGGCCCAGGTGGCCTGGGCCTTCGACGGCACCGACTCCGCCAAGGATCATCGGGGGGAGAGGCTCGTGCTCCATCCGATGAGCGACCTGGCCTCGCGCTACCGCTTCGAGCCGCTGGTGGGCTTCGAGGCCGATGGGAAGGAGATCGCCCGGTGGGTGGATCGCCACTGCGAGCAGCACGGGGCGCCGCTGTTCCTCAAACGCGACAACGGCAGCCCGCTCAACCATCGCGCCGTGAACGAGATCCTCGAACGCCGCGGGATCATCCCGCTCAACAGCCCTCCGCGCTACCCCCGCTACAACGGGTGCGTCGAGAACTCGGTGCGCGAGCTCAAGGACCGCGCGGGCCTCCGCCATGCCCCTCCCGAGGGCTGGCGGATCGAACCCTGCCTCCAGAGGGTGAGGCAGGTCGTCCAGACCTCCAACCACACTCCCCGCCGCTGCCTCGGGCGGAAGACCGCCCACGAGCTCTACTCCTCGCTACGCGGCTCGTGGACCATCGAGGAACGCAAAACCATTTTGGGCTGGCTCGACGTACGACAACGTGAGATCATCCAGTCCATGAGAGATGCCGGACCCAGGGCGCAGGCCAAGGCGTGGCGAAAGGCCGTAGAACAATGGCTCGTCAGCCACGGTCACGTCCGCATCCATCAACCAACCAAACAAAACCAGGAGGCGTTACCCTATTTTCGAAACTCCTAGGCCCAAAGCTGGCTGGGACGCACAGATGCGCGACACGCGCGAGAGGAGGCCGCAAGAAGCCTCGTGCGTCGCAGTCCTCTCGTGAAAACCCTTCATGAAGAGACGGACATCCCTGACTGCTGGTGCTTTCGCGATGTAGAAATCCGGGAGGACATTACTGTTGACACATCATTCAGTTTTCTAAGTTATACAATAACTGCAAATAGGTGGGTATCGAAAACATTTAACTATGGGCCCTGCAGATGAGCGGCGACCGCGCAATGCGATTCATGCGAAGACAAGTTATGTTGTACGATGTTGTTAGCGTCGCGATGTGCATGGTTCTTGCTGTGGTGACTGGGTGCTCGAAGGAGCGTGGGGATAGGACCGACCATGACCAAGCAATGGAGGTTGTCGAGACGAGGGTGTATGAGCAAATTGCGATGATGTATCATACCTCAACAATCCCGTCGAGTGTGTTGCCGCCTGGAGTGCGCAAGAGCGGTACGACTTCTACGGATGACTTGGGAATACGATTGGTGCAAAGGCTAAAACCCTATTATGACGCATGGTGTCATGGCGATTATGGTCGCATATATGAGCGCAAGTCAATGGCTTTTAAAGCTGTGCTCACACAAGCAGATTACGAGAAGGAAGTGCGGGCGATTTACGATGCGCCGCTCTACAGCCGCATTTGGGTCGTTGGAGCACAGAAGACATTTGTTAAAGGTGTAGAGGGATGTCTGGTGATTGTTCGCGGAAAATACGCCGGCGATAGCGATGGCGCAAACAGATTTGCTGCAACGACGGTATCATGGTGGTATG
>CAYSKN010000379.1:0-2049 GCA_964431565.1 uncultured Gemmatimonas sp. | reverse complement strand
AGCGCTTCAACAGGGCGGTGCGTGCAGCGATGCCCTATATCGACGGGCCGCGTTTCATTGAGAGTGATCGCCTGGCACCGTTCAGTCCACGTGGCGCGGATGTGGCGGTAGTCCTTGATCTCATGATCCACGATCTCGATCTGGTGCACACACTGGTTGGTTCGCCGGTAGTGGATGTGCAGGCCATGGGCATTCCGGTGCTCACACCCCAGGTAGATATAGCCAATGCGCGCCTGACGTATGCGAATGGTGCGGTTGCCAACATCACCGCCAGCAGGGTCTCACGCGAACGTCTCCGTAAGCTGAGGCTTTTTCAGCGGAGTGGTTACCTGTCGCTCGACCTCGCTGCTGGACGGGGGGAGTTTTTCCGCCTGCGCAAGGACTTTGATCCGGCGAGACTCGCACGTGCGCCGCGTGCGCTTGAGGACTTCGTGGAGCGTATTGTACTCAATGCTTCAGATGGCGAGCCGCTCATGCTCGAGCTCTCGCAATTTCTTCGGGCGATAAGGGGTCTGGAGAAGGTAGCGGTGACAGGCGCGGCGGGGCGCGATGCGCTTGACGCAGCACTGAGAATCGTGTCTGCAATCGACAATGCGCGAAGTGCGCTCGTTCCGGGCGTCCCACCGGATCAGTTCCGTGCGTGAGGTGCTGTTCGTTGTCGGGGAAGCCTCCGGCGACCTTCATGCGGGGAAAGTGGCCGAAATCCTGAAGCAGCGGATGCCGGACCTGCCAATGGCCGGCGTAGGCGGCGGTCATATGCAGCAGGCTGGTGTCACGTTGCTCGAGAGCGTGGATCGTCTGGCTGTAATGGGGTTTGTGGAGGTATTGCGACATGTCCCAAGGCATTTGGCCCTCCTCCGTTTGCTGCGGAGCCGCATCGACAGCGGTGATGTTGGTCTGGTGGTGTTGCTCGACTATCCCGGGTTCAACCTGAAGGTTGCTGAGGTTGCGCGCAGGGCGGGGGTGCCGGTCCTCTATTACATCACTCCGCAGGTATGGGCCTGGGGGGCAAACAGGCTGCCCCGGCTCTCACGCGTCATCACGAAGGCGGCCACAATTCTGCCATTCGAGGAGACTCTGCTTCGCCGGCATGGTATCGACGCCACCTTTGTCGGGCATCCACTCCTCGATCGTGCAGAGTCGCTACCAACGTGGAAGGAGGCGCGAGATCAGCTTGGTTTGTCTTGCGATGCCCCGATGCTCGCGTTGTTTCCGGGCAGTCGACATGCGGAGATTGCATGGCATCTGACGCCGTTCATCGACATCGCCTTGGAGGTCAGGCGCCGGCTGCCGGAGGTGCAGGTGGTGGTAAGCGTTGCTCCTACGGTTCGCATTGCTCCTCCTGACTGTCCATTCCCGATGGTGCGGGGGAAGCCATTCGTGGTACAGTGTGCTGCGACGGCGGGCCTTCTCAAGAGTGGAACGAATACACTCGAGGCGGCGGTCGCAGGACTTCCCCATGTCATCGGGTATCGTACGAGCGCCATGACCTACGCCATTGCACGTCGCCTGGTGAAGATCCCCCGCATCGGACTGGTAAACGTGGTGGCAGGTGACGAGGTAGCACCCGAATTTATTCAGGATGCGCTCGATCCTCATCCCGTGGCCGATGCTCTCGTGCCCCTGCTGGAAGCCGGCAGTGAAGCCAGATCGCGGGTTCTGGCTGGCCTGGAGCGGGTGCGTAGCGCGCTCGGTACGCCGGGCGCGTCAGGCCGTGTGGCTGACATGGTACTTCAGATGCTGGGCTCTTCCGCATGATGACATCACCAGGTACGACTGCTGATCGTGTAGATCGTGGGAAACCAACGAAGGAAGTGGAGCTTTCACTCAGAACACGTGTGACCATTGCATTGGGTGTTACGATCATAAAGTTGCTGGGCAAGACATGGCGGATCAGAGTGATCGGCCGCGAGGCTCTTGACGTTCGCAGGGCGGGTACAGAGCCCGTCGTACTTACCTTCTGGCACGGGCAGATGCTCATGTGCCTGTGTGGACATGCCACCAGGACCGGAATCCTGATCAGTGAGCACCGCGACGGTGAGATCATCA
>CAYSKN010000378.1:1294-2060 GCA_964431565.1 uncultured Gemmatimonas sp. | reverse complement strand
GGGCGGTGTAATCGTGGCCGGTCTTGGTATTTCGTCCGAAGCACTTGGTGCACGTACATCACGTCTGCCAACAGTCGAGATCGTACGACCCGAATCATGTCTCTCGCGAAGCACGGTAGAGAGCATTCAGTCCGGCCTCTACTATGGTACCATCGGACAGGTGAAAGAGATCAGCAGCCACATCACGAATGAGGTATTCAATGGCCAGCGGCCGCACATCATAGGCACGGGCGGAATTGCCTCGCTGTTCTCAGATGCAGGGATATTCGATGAACAAAATCCTGATCTGGTGCTCTATGGTCTTTATCACGCTTTGCACATGAACGTGTGACAACAGGGCGCAGACATGCGCCCACCATCCCCGATCTCCGGGCAATCAGGGATACTTGGCGTGTGAGCAACTCGCTGCCTGCTTCTGTTCGACTGCTCAGAATTGCCACCCGGATCATTGTGCGTGTGGCGCCTTCATTGACAACCCGAGCCAGTCAGCGCCTGTCTGCGACGCCACAACGACATGCGCCACGTTCCCGGAAATATTCATTCGGACAAACGGATACCCGACTTCCCCTGGCCAGTGGCCCGTCAGTTCTGAAAGCTGGCAAGGGGCCGACGGCACGTTGCTTCACGGATGGAAGAGCCGTGCAGCACAGTTAGTCATGTTTGCCGTACCTCTCTCATGGGTTCCGGCCTCGGAGTGGTGTCATAGACGGACCTGCACGCGGTAGCAGGTCATTCCATGGACGGGAGAACCATGCGATTGCCGTTG
>CAYSKN010000378.1:0-1284 GCA_964431565.1 uncultured Gemmatimonas sp. | reverse complement strand
TGCCTCCCCTTGAGACGCGCTGTATTCATGGCCGGCCCGGCATCGTTGAATGATGTCCTCGATCATTGCGCCAGCGTGATGCAGTTTGCTCCGCGTGCCCTGACGAGACGCAGAGCGGAGACCTTCATCAGTTGGTGCGTGGAGCCCGCCGCGATACCGCTGTACTGGAGCTGGTTGCGTAATCCTTGGCCGAGGTGCTGCCTGTTCACGCGCAAGGTGACCGCGAGGTCCCGTTAAGCGAGGCTGGGCGTCTGGCAGCTGGATGGCCAGGAGCACGTTTTCCCGAGCTGGAGGCATCCGACACCGAGGTATTCTTGACAATCCCGGGGTAATCAGCGCTGCTGCAAGTTTCATCTGGCCGGATTCTGACCACAAACGAGGAGAGCTCTGTCTGACGGTTGCGCCCTTCTTCTCCCTGCACCTTCCGCGTACCGCTGTCTTACGCAGCCGGAGTGTCAGCCGTACGTTTACCGTCCTGCCTGACACTCCCAACCATCGCTACAATGACCGGTCACCACTCCCGACGCCACTGGCGTCCGACTGGCTGGCGTGCAATCGCTACCGCCATGTTCAGCGCTCTTGCCGGCATGACGTCCTGCACAACTGCTGACACACCAAGGGCACCATCGATTCCATATGAGAAGTTCACACTTGGCAACGGCCTTGAAGTGATTCTTCATGTCGACCGATCGGTACCTATCGTCGCAGTGGAGAACTTCTACAAGGTGGGCTCCGGTGACGAAAAGCCTGGACGTACCGGGTTCGCCCATCTGTTCGAGCATGTAATGTTCATGGGCTCCGAGAACGTACCGGTGGGCAAGTTCGACGAGTGGCTGGAAGCAGCAGGTGTCAGCAACAACGGTTCGACCACGACGGACAGAACCAACTACTACGAAAGTGGGCCCTCGAATGCACTGCCACTCATGCTCTGGCTTGACGCTGATCGCATGGGGTGGCTGCTTCCCACCATGGATCAGCAGAAGCTCGATCTGCAGCGTGACGTTGTGAAAAACGAACGCCGCCAGAGTGTCGACAACGTTCCCTACGGTCGGGCCACAGAAATGATCCTTCCGGTGATGTTCCCGCCCGATCATCCGTACTCATGGCCGGTAATCGGGTCCATGACGGACCTGGGCGCGGCGGCACTTGATGACGTCAAGGATTTCTTTCGTCTCTACTACGCGCCCAATAACGCAACCATAACGATTGCTGGTGATTTCGATCCCGACTCGGCCAGGGCCCAGGTGGAGAAGTACTTTGGCGGCATTCCGCGTGGTACAGGAG
>CAYSKN010000377.1:0-2066 GCA_964431565.1 uncultured Gemmatimonas sp. | reverse complement strand
CGGACAGGAACAGTGGCCAACACATCCTCCTCGACGGGCACATTCGCCTGATGGCGCTGCAGCAGTTGGGATTTCAGGATAGTCCCTGCCTCGTGGCCGCCGACGACGAGAGCTACACGTACAACAACCGCATCAACCGCATCTCCACAATCCAGGAGCACATGATGCTTCGCCGTGCCATCGAGCGCGGTGTGACGCCGGAAAAGCTCGCCAGCGCCTTGAACGTGGACATCAGTTTGATCCACAAAAAGGCGAAGCTGCTCGAAGGCGTTTGTTCGGAGGCGGCCGAGCTTCTGAAGGATCAGCATTTTGCGGCGGGCATGGGTGTTGTGCTTCGCAGGATGAAGCCGACCAGGCAGATCGAGGCAGTGGAACTGATGCTTGCCGCCAACAACATTACGGTTGCCTATGCCCAGGCGCTGGTGGCGGCTACGCCGCCGCAACTGCTGGTCGGGGACTGCAAGCCGCGAAAGATGGCCGGCGTCACGCCGGAGCAGATGGCCAAGATGGAGAAAGAGATGGGCAACCTGCACGGACAGTTCAAGCTGGTGGAGCAGTCCTATGGCAACGACGTGCTCAATCTCGTGCTGATCAAGGGGTATTTGGCGAAGCTCTTGGACAACCGGGCCGTGGTGCGCTTTCTTTCGCAACGGTCGCCGGATGTGCTGGCGGAATTCGAGAACATCGTCCAGACGGTTTCGCTGGACAAGTAGAAACTACCGGGGCGCAGCCATCTTATATTATCATCATTTTGATGATAATATAAGATCAAAATAGGATATTATTGCGTCTGATAATAGGCCGAATTTATCCTCTGGCCCGATACAAATACCTGTAACGGGTCATGAATCGAGCCCCACTTTCCCAACTTACCCAATCCCAGCGCGACCGGCTCGCTTTCATCGAGCTGCGCCTGCGTTATTGCGGGGAGCTACGTCGTCAGGAGCTGGTGGCTCGCTTCGGGGTTCGTGCGGCGGCGGCCACTCGGGATATTGCTCAGTACAGGGAGTTGGCGCCGCGCAATCTCGAATACGACACCAAGAGCAAGGTGTACGTCCGCGCCCCCCGCTTCTGGCCTCTGTTCGATTTCCCGGTGGGCCGGGTGTTGACCTGGCTTTCGCATGGCTATGCCGATGGCGAACCCGTTCCGCGCAAACCCGTGGTGCCTCACGAGGGCACGCGTCTCACTGGCAGCGTCGATCTGGAGCTGGTTTCGGTGCTGACTCGCGCCATTCACCGCGGCATCGCCGTCGAGGTTTTTTATCGCGCATTGTCGAGTGGCCTTACCACCCGAGAGATCGTGCCATTCGCACTCGCTGACAACGGCCTGCGCTGGCATGTCCGTGCCTTCGACCGCCGCAGCGGAGAGTTCCGCGACTTTGTACTCGCTCGCCTCAGCGATGCGCGCCTCGTGAAGGGGGCGGTGTCCGATCACGAACTACCCTCGCAGGACATCCAGTGGAACCGCATCACGGAGCTGGAATTCGTGCCTCACCCTGCCAACGTACAGCATCCCGATACCATCGAAGCCGAATACGGCATGAGCGGCGGCGTGCTCAAGGTCCGGGCACGCGCGGCGCTGGCTGGCTATCTCCTGCGTCGCTGGAATGTGGACTGCACCGCAGACCACAGCCTGAAGGGTGGCGAGTTCCAGCTCTGGCTGCGCAATCGCCAAGCGCTCTACGGTGTCTCCAATCTCATGCTTGCGCCGGGTCATGGCAATTCCGGCGAGGAGCAATAGGCCTGTGCTGAAGCTCGAACAGATTCAGAAGAACGCCACGATCTCCGGCCTGGAACCCGGTCAAGTAGTGCGTATCGTCACGACCGAGGCGGTCGGAGACAACGCCCTCACTGTCTACGACAGGACAGCAGACGGCACGCTGCGTGAGCGCATGCTGTTCCGTACTGACGAGATGAACCTGTCGATGGCGGAGGCGGGCAGGCCGTGGAGCTTCGATGCTCCGGGCGAGGAATTCAAGCTTGCTGCAGAAGCCTATCGAATTAATCTGGCCCATCTGTTCGACCCGATGATGGCCGTACACACCTCGAACGTCGAGCCGCTTCCG
>CAYSKN010000376.1:0-2068 GCA_964431565.1 uncultured Gemmatimonas sp. | reverse complement strand
TGCGCTCACACCGGTCAGCGATGGTGGTGCATTCTTCGCAATCTCTCCGATCCGCGCCCTGATGCGGTTGTACAGGGGGTTGCGCTGAATGCTGGTGAGATATCGGTGCATCGCGCCCACGTTTGGCGCGATCGACATGTCGTTGTCATTGAGCACGACAATGATATCACGATCGGAATGGCCTGCATTGTTGAGCCCCTCATAGGCAAGTCCCGATCCGAGCGAGCCGTCACCAATGATGGCAGCGACCTTGAACGTCTCACCGCGAATGTCCCGGGCAGTTGCAATACCCAGTGCTGCAGAAATGGCGGTTGCCGCGTGTCCGGCACCAAACGCGTCATACTCGCTCTCGGTTCGTTTCAGGAAACCCGACAGACCGCCTTCCTGCCGCAACGTGTCCATTCGATCGTTGCGACCGGTAATCAGCTTATGCGGGTACGCCTGATGACCTACGTCCCACACGAGTTGATCGGTGGGGGTGTCGAACACTGCATGCAGCGCAATCGTGAGCTCAACGACTCCGAGACCCGCTCCGATATGTCCGCCCGTGCGCGAACAGACGTCAATCAGGCGATCACGAATCTCCTGGGCGAGCGTATGCATCTCGTCACGGGAGAGAACACGAACGTCAGCCGGCGAATTGATGTGTTCGAGAATCGACATGATAATTTCTTGTGCACCGTTTATGAATCCACCGAAATCTGACGACCGGAACGCCCGGATAGAACCCAAGGGGACCGACCCTGCGTGGAATACCGATCATCATCAGGACCGACGCTCCACCATAAACCAGGCGAGTTGTTCGAGAGCAGGAGTCAACAGTCCTTCCTGCCCCAGCGCGCCACATCCGTCCCCGATCAGTGCGACGGCACGTCGCGTGGCTCCCTCCACTCCGAGAAGCGCCGGATAAGTGCTCTTCCGAAGATCGATATCACGCCCGGCGGTCTTTCCAAGCTGATCCGTCGTGGCAGTAACATCCAGCACATCATCCGCAATCTGAAAGGCAAGGCCGATGGACGAGCCGTAATGATCAAGTGCACGACGCTGCGTCGGGGATGCCCTGGCCGCCCGCGCCCCAAGCGAAACACTTGCACGAATAAGGGCGCCTGTCTTCAGGCGATGTACTCGCTCCAGCACCTCAAGTGAGGGAAGCGCTCCCTCGGCTTCGAGATCGAGCAGCTGCCCTCCCACCATTCCCCCCGCTCCGGAGGCCTCCATGAGTTCCCGGACAATCTCACCAGCCAACGATGCGGAAAGGCCCAGGTCCAGTGCTGCATGCCATGCGCAACGAGCCGCCAGTGGCACCATAGCAAGTCCCGCTGCGGTAGCCACGCGTACGCCGAATGTCCGGTGGACCGTAGGTCTGCCGCGCCTCACATCGTCATCATCCATACACGGCAGATCGTCATGAACAAGCGAGTAGGTGTGGACGATCTCGATTGATGCGGCGAGATCACTGACATCAGCCCTCCCCCCACAGGCGCGATACGCTTCCACTAGCAGCAGAGGACGAAGACGCTTCCCTTCACCACGGAGCGCGTAACGCACTGCATCGGCTGCGACGACAGGCAACCCCTCCAGCAAATCATCACAGAAGCCGTTCAGTGACTTCTGGATGGCAGCGCGATCGGCAGCGAAAAAAGGATCTTCCGGGTCGCCGCCGCACAGACGTCGATATTCACCCACCGTAATCCTCTACTGCGAAGGATCCATCTCCCGCTTCCACGTGTTGCTTCACACGGGCATCCAGTATTCTGAGTGTAGCTCCCGCAGAACGCAGGTGACCAACCCCCTCTTCGAACAGGCGTAATGCCTGTTCCAACTCCAGGTCTTCTCGTTCGAGAGTGCGGACAATCCCTTCAAGACGCCCAAGAACATCCTCAAAGGCCAGCTCCGTCATTTCATACGCTCCGACCCGACGTGATCCATGCCTCCGGCAACGGCCGAGAGCCACGGGCCTCGGCCTCCAGGATGCCATTCTGCAACCAGAGATCGAACCTGTCACCGGGCACGAATTGGTGAAGGCGGCCCAGTGTCGTTCCGTCACTGTTTCGGGCAACCGCATACC
>CAYSKN010000375.1:0-2089 GCA_964431565.1 uncultured Gemmatimonas sp. | reverse complement strand
GTACCGTATCATTGTGGCTGATTCGAAGAGCCCACGTGACGGTCGTTTCATTGAGATCCTGGGGCAGTATCAGCCTCGGGGTGGTGAGAATGCGATCGCACTCAGAGCAGATCGGGTGAACCACTGGTTGGATGTGGGCGCCCTTCCAACCGATACGGTTCGGTCACTTCTTCGGCGCGCAGGCATCTTCAAGGCGAGACACGAGGTTCGTTTGGCCACCAAGCTGCAGGCTGTTGCTGTTCCGCTTGTCGAGTTAGCACCGGAAGCCGACGCCGCGCAGGCTGCTGTCGATTCCTCGGAAACGGAAGCCGAGACCGAGGCTTCTGCTGCCGACGATCAGGCCGGATCATCCGCTGACTGATTACATAGTGGTTGGCCGGGTGCGTCGAGCTCATGGCGTGCGCGGTGCCTGGGCTGTCGAGCCAATGATCGATGCGCCGGATGCAGTTTTTGCTTCCGGCGCAGTGCTTTATGCTGGGGAGATCGACGACAATCCTTCACTTTGTGGCGATGCACCGGAAGTGCTGCATGTGGCAGACGGGCGGCCCATGAACCGCGAGTGGCTGGTCAGGGTCGAGGAGATCAACGATCGTGATACGGCCGAACAATGGCGAAGGCGGTTCCTGTTTGCCGATTCTGCCAGCCTTCCGACGGTGAGTGAAGACGAAGTCAGCGTGGCAGAACTGATCGGGATGGCTGTCGAGGTGGAAGGTCGCGGCCCCGTTGGGCATGTTCGTGACGTGTACGACGCTCCGCAGGGCTTCATCATCGAACTGGAGACCGCCCACGGCCGTCCGTTGATACCCTGGCATGAGGACATCGTGCGTTCAGTCGATATGGAATCGCGCACGATCCTTCTGTTGCCACCTGACGGCCTGCTTGATTGAGATGGATGTCGTCCGATGTTGCACATCAATGTAGTCACCATCTTCCCCGAGTTCTTCGCTGCGCCGCTGTCGCTCAGCATTCCAGCCAGGGCCGCGGCAGTCGCTATGGTACGTTATTCGCTGGTTGACCTGCGCGATTTCGCGCACGACAGACACCGCACCGTGGACGACTATCCTTTTGGAGGTGGCCCCGGGATGGTGATGAAGCCTGGTCCATTCTTCGAAGCGGTTGAATCGGTAGGAGCGCGTGCCCCGATCGTGCTCCTGTCGGCTCGTGGCCGTCGTTTCACTCAGGCCGATGCCATGCGGTTTGCGGCAGGTGCGGAACTGACTCTCCTTTGCGGTCATTACAAGGATGTCGATGAGAGAGTTGCGCAACACTTGGCGACCGAGGAGCTCTCGCTTGGTGATTTCGTACTGAGCGGTGGAGAACCTGCTGCACTGGCAATCATGGATGCCACAGTGCGGCTTCTGCCGGGTGCGATAAGTGATTTCGAGAGTGCGCGTACCGATTCGTTCCATGATCGAGGCATCAGTGCTCCCAGTTACACACGTCCGGCTGATTACGCAGGATGGAAGGTACCTGACGTATTGCTGAGCGGAGACCACGCCCGGATCGCTGCATGGCGTGAAACGGAGAGCCTGCGGCGTACACGCGAGGCGGAGACGAGGGACAGAGCCGAATTCTCACGCCGCGAAGCAGGCATTTCCGTCCGTGAAGCCGCTATCACCGAGAAGGAGAGACGAAAGGCCGAGAGGCTTGCGCGGCGCCTCAGCTCCGGCTTCAGCCGACGGGAAAGGTCACGTGGTGGTGATGATGATGCCGCCCTGGACGAGGAGCCAGAGGATACAGCGAGGGTCCCGTCGCCAGGCATTGTGTGCGAAGATTCGGCCGGGTCCCATGCGACAGGGAAAGACCCGAGCATGCCATCCGGCAATCGACCGGAGGCGGATGATCCGCAATGACAATACGCGTGTTTGTTGCCGGTGGAACTTTCGACAAGGAATACGACGAACTCACCGGAACGCTTCACTTTCGTGACACTCATCTTCCGGAGATGCTGCGCCGCGGACGCAGCATGCTCGATATCCAGATCGAGGTGCTGATGATGATCGACTCGCTGGCGATGCATCACAGTCACCGGCAGCAGATCATTGATGCGTGTCGGCGTGTTCCGGAATCACGTATCGTGATCACGCAC
>CAYSKN010000374.1:0-2093 GCA_964431565.1 uncultured Gemmatimonas sp. | reverse complement strand
AGATGGCCGAGAAGATCATATCGAACGTCCATGAGTCCCGTACGCTCGCCGCGTTGCGTGACACGTTGTTGCCACAGCTCATCTCCGGCCAACTACGAGTGAACCAATGAGCTTGGACTGGTGCCCTGGTATCCGCGAAGCTTGTTTGCATTGGCGCAACGCGCCGATGTTGCAGCAGACCTTCGAGGCGCTGGAGCGTACCTTGGAGCAAGACAACGACGCATGCATCGACTGCGCGAAATCCATCGTCGAAGTGTTCTGCCACATCATCGTGGATGAGCTGGACTCGCCCGCCCAGCCCGTCAGGCCAACAGAAGCAACTCCAAGTTTTAGCGCATGGGTCAGTGCGGCAGTACGTGTGCTCAAGTTGGGCGAGAACCAGAACACCAAATTCCTCAAGCTAGTGTCGCAACACCACAAGCTGACAACTGCCTTGGGCGACCTGCGGAACGAATCCGGGCCGGTCAGCCACGGACGGGATGGATTCCTCGCCAAGCTGTCTGTCCATCATCGGCGCTCGGCGGTCTTGTCGGCAGATGCGCTGGTGACGTTTCTGCACCAGGCCTATCTGGAAGTACAACGCGACCCGGTCAGTTCGCGTGAACCGTGGGAACGGTTCGAAGCATTCAATCAACTGATTGACGCAACTATCGGATTGGAATTGGTAACGGACGATGACGGTAACCCGGAACTTCGGGTTCTGCTGCCCCGCGGCGAATATCTTTCCCTCAATATTCCCGTCAGTCGCTTGCTCTATCGGCTCGACCGGGATGCCTACATCGAAGCCCTGAACGCCGCGCGTGGCGTTCCCGCGGCCATCGTGGAACAAAACGAAGAACAAGGGGAAGCTTGATGGCCTTTCTGTCCGAAGCCGCAATTGAACAAGCTCTGCTCGAACAGTTGCGCGGGCTGGGCTATGCCATAGTCTCGGACGACACCATCGGCCCAGACGGCAGCGCGCCGGAACGCGACAGTCACGATGTCGTGATCCTGCAAAAGCGACTGGAAGCCGCCGTGCTGCGGCTCAATCCGCAGCTTCCGCCGGAAGCGCGGGCGGATGCCATCCGCAAGCTCACCCAATCCGTCTTTCCCGCTCTGCTGGAAGAGAACCGTCGCATCCACGCGCTGCTGACCGAAGGCGCAGATGTTGAATACTACGGCGACGATGGCGTGCTGACGGCGGGCAAGGTTCAGCTTCTGGACTTCGATGCGCCCGAACGCAACGACTGGCTTGCGGTGCAGCAGTTCGTGGTCATTAACGGCCAGGTCAACCGCAGGCCGGACGTCGTGCTGTTCGTCAACGGCCTGCCGCTGGCGGTGATCGAACTGAAAGCGCCGGGCAGCGCAGGCGCGCATCTGGCCGGTGCGTTCAACCAGTTGCAGACTTACAAGCAGCACATTCCAGCGCTGTTTCACACCAATGCGCTGCTGGTGACGAGCGACGGCATCGCGGCGCGGGTGGGTTCGTTGTCTGCCGATCTGGAACGCTTCATGCCGTGGCGCACCACGGATGGCAAGTCCATTCTGGAGAAGGGCCTGCCGGAACTACCGACGCTGATCGAGGGAGTATTCGAGCAGCAGCGGTTCCTCGATCTGCTGCGCCACTTCACCGTGTTCGGCGAAACCGGCAGCGGCCTGGCGAAGATCGTGGCAGGTTATCACCAATACCACGCGGTCAACCGCGCCATCGAGTCTACGATTCGAGCTTCCGATTCGCGGCAGGGCGTAGCTGAAGAACCGGCGTCCTACGGGCTGCCCAGCGTGGCGACGCAACCCCAGGGCGACAGGCGCGCGGGGGTGATCTGGCATACACAAGGTTCCGGCAAGAGTCTGCTGATGGCGTTCTACGCCGGGCGACTGGTGAAACACCCAGCGATGGAGAACCCGACCCTTGTCGTGCTGACCGACCGCAACGACTTGGACGACCAGTTGTTCGCCACCTTTTCCATGTGCCGCGACTTGATCCGCCAGACGCCGGTACAGGCCGAAAGCCGTGAACATTTGCAGCAACTTCTGGCTCGGGCTTCGGGCGGCGTGATCTTCACCACCTTGCAAAAGTTCGGAGAAGTGAATGAGCCGTTGACTACGCGTCG
>CAYSKN010000373.1:0-2100 GCA_964431565.1 uncultured Gemmatimonas sp. | reverse complement strand
CCTGCCAGTGCACCAAATGCGGCAGAGATGGCAGCAGTGAAGCGCGATTCCATGGTAAGCAGTATCATCGAGCCGATCCAGAGAAACTACTGAGCCTCGGCATACCTTCCGGTACGATGTCGTCCGCGCGGTGTCACGCTTGAGAGACGTTCAGCGGCCCAGGTCAGCGATTCCGTGTACAGATCGGAGAGAACTGTTCGCATGCCAGGAGATGCGCCCTCCACGAAGTCCCAGTCTGCCTTCTCATAGGCAGCCGCAAACCTTATTACATCCGAGTGAGGTCCGCGTGACCAGAGCAAGGCATCCCTCACATCATCACTGACCGGCAGGCGTTCCAGCACCTGCTCCATTGGTATACCCAGCAGCCTGTCCATGGTCGAGAGTAGACCCACCAGAAAGCGAGTACCAGGATTGGCGTACCCGACCTGTTCGCTCATAATCTCACAGAAGCGCGCGCGAACGAGTGCCATCATCACCGCTTCATGAGCCACGGCACTGCGTGAGCCAACCGTCGCCACCAATAACACCATCATCCAGCGCGAAAGAGCCTCACGGCCTACAAGGCGGACGGCATATCCTATAGAGTCGACACCGCGCCCCCCGAACGATGCCGAATTCACTATACGAAGCAGCATCAACGATAGCGATGGATGACTCCTGAAGGCATCCTCAAGCTCACGGTCGGTCGCGCGTGGTTCCCTGAGCATCGATACGATCTGGAATACCGCAGGCTGGTGTACACTGGCAGTACGCCCATCGAATGTCTCAGGCCTGCTGAACACGTATCCCTGATACAGATCGAAGCCCATCTCACGACATTCTTCGAGCTGTTCGATTGTCTCCACACGCTCTGCCAGCACCTTAAGCCCGACTGACTTAAGGCGGCTCACTGTGGGCGCAAGACCGCCCAGGACCGCCGCCTGCGCCTTGGGCAGAATGTCAACCTTGACGATCGATACCAGCGGAAGGAGGGGATCAAGCGAACTCCTGCCGTCGTAGTCGTCGAGTGCAAGAACATAACCATTTGCCACTGCGCGCTCGCAGGCCTCGACCACAGCAGCCGTCGCTTCTATGGTTTCCAGCAGTTCGAGGACCACCATTCCGGCATCAAAGATCCGGTACCATTCCCCGACGAGATGATCCTCAGTGACATTCACGAATGCCCGCACACCGCCAGTCAGCTTTTCGAGCCCGATCGACAGCAGTGCGGCCAGCGCCGTGTCCCCACACATGACGCTGGCGGGCAGGTTCGATACCGCCCCGGTGGCTTCACCCGATGCACGGTACAGCAATTCGTAGGCTACCCTCTCGGATGTGCGGTCAAAGATAGGCTGACGCGCAATGAATACCTGCTGCGCCATGCCGGACTGCACCTCCTGAGCGTTCAGTGCCGGTGCCGTCAACGGTTCCACTTCAGGAACGTCTGACCGGCCGGGGCGTATTGAACGCAAGAGAGTCCATATAGACCCTGATGGTGGCAACGTTGCGCACTCACAGATTATCGTCCATCAAATGCTGCTCCCTCGTGGCTGTCTGTTCAGACCCGGACTGCTGTGCATATCCACTCACACCAGCAACGTCGGTCAGTGTGGGAGACACTGCACACTGCAGCACACCATACGTCGTATTGTTACCGTGCCCGTTATCGTCGTTGCGACAATGGCTGCATGCGATGGGAACCGGGATCCTGCAACCGTCGACTCAAGCCTGATACGCGACCTCACCCTCGCTGCGTCGGCAACTTCAACAGTGCCCTTGGCAGACACGGCCGTCACGTCGACGCAACGAGGTCGGCACATGACGCCTCCTCCTCCTCTCACCCGCCAACCCCGGCCACCATCTTCAACGCTGCCCTCCCCGGCGGCCCAATTGCCGCAACAACCCCCCTTAGAGCAGGCTGAACCCGCTCCAACAATGACGCAGTCGTCCCCGATCGGGTCACCTGAACCCGCGGCTGTCACTGACTCAGCGGCGACAATTTCTGATCCTCGCGCTTCGGACACACGAGCCACAATTTCTGATGGTGAGAGCGGCCGGACTGTCCCGGCGGGAACCCTGCTTCGGGGTGAAACCAGCGCCGAGATCTGTACAATGGCAAAC
>CAYSKN010000372.1:0-2104 GCA_964431565.1 uncultured Gemmatimonas sp. | reverse complement strand
CCTGATTCGGGTTGCAAGCTGTTTGTTAGCAGCGATCGTATCGGTTGCAGCCAAAACAGGCAGCAGCGATTGTCCGTCCATAGGCTCTGGGGCGTTCAGGTTGAGCGCATCAAGGAGTGTAGGCGTAATGTCGAGCAACGAGCTGGGCACAGAGACTTGTGCGCCTCCGGGGGCAATCTGCTCGTGCGGGCCGTATCCGCGGATCGATAGCAGCACCTGATACTGGGCGGGAGAAAGAACGCTGGTTCCATGTCCGTATGGCGTGCCGAGATTGAATACTTGATTCGCCGGCAATTCGTCAACAGCCGCCATGTCGGAGTGCAACCCCAAGCCCTCTCCATGATCGGAGATGACCACCAAGATCGCGTTATCGAGGAGCTTTTTGCGCCTTAACAGGGACATCAAATCTGAAAATTGCTGATCTACGCGACGTACGGCCGAGTCGTACTGCTGGGGCACGGGTACTGAAGTCTCGACACCGTTGAACGGCGAGTCAGCCCAGCTATAGGGCCAGTGTGCGAGTGTCAAGTGCACTGCCAGAAATGTTGGTCCATCAACACGAATATTGTCGTCGAGGCGGGCGATGAACGTGTCCGGGTTATAGGTTACCGCGGCGCCCCGGTTGGCGTGACCATAGGGAAAGAGAATGTTGCCAACGGCGGTATTCGTGATGATGTTTGAAAGGGGGCTGTCGGCAAAGAAGCCGAGGAGGAAATCAGTTGCGCCAATCGGCGGCGTGATAGTTTCGTCGAAGCCGTAACTTCCATCCAGATTCGAAAAGCGCACTTCATCGATGGCGTAAATTGTCTTGTACCCGGCCCGTTGCAGGATTTCCGGCAGGGTCGCGCCCTCCATAATCTGAGAGCGCGGCAGGAGATTGACGACAGCGCCTGTAGAATGCGGGTGTCGTCCTGTGAGCAATGAGACCCATGCAGGGAAGGTGCGCGCGAGCGGCGTAGTAGCGTCTAGGAATGTAGTTGCACCTGCCAGAACCGCGTCGATATGTGGTGTTTTGCTTCCGCCACCAGGAGCAGTCATATCGAATCGCAATGAGTCGATCCCTACGATGATTACGTGAGGTTTGTCGGCCGGCGTTTTCGCCGCGTCAGCGTTGAGGCTGGGGTCGCTCGGTCTCAGCGCCATGGCTCCAATTGAGACAAACAGCGCTGCTGCAATGAGGGATGCTCGGCGCGCTCCGGGCCGCGATCGATACCTGTACGCGAATTTTATTATCGTGGTAGCGAGTGCGATGAACCCGATGGCGGTAGCGATGTGAAGTGGCAGCACGCCGAGAACCGGCGAGGTCGCAAACTCAGCATAGGGCAACCCGAGCCGTGACCAGCGAAACCAAGTTGCGTTCGCTAGCAGTATCCACGCAAAGCTGGCAAGCGCCCAGAGGAAGACCCATTGTCTTACTGTTGCCCGTACCGTTGGCCAAGCAGTGACGCTGAGGCGTGCTAAAAGGAATAGGATGCCGCCAAATGTGAGGTGTAGACAGATCTGCGCGGCACCGTAAAGCGCCAGATTCCGACCCGTTGCAGTGGTCCATATCGGTTCGGCGAAAACAGATTCGAGGACCTTTCCACCAAACAGCGCAGAGCCCATGTCCGCGATGATCTGGATTTGGCTCGCCAAGAAGAAGGTGATCGCGAGGCCAAGCGCCAGTGGCAATCCCCGCCACTGGAGTTCGGCTTTACGATTTGCTTGCATCTTGATCAACACGATCTATCGATCGGGCCTGCGGAAGGCTTTTACTTATATCAGCGCGGCGCGGCACTATGCGCGCGCCTTAGTAGAATTGCGAGATCGATCACAGGCAAAGCGGGCTAACGGGCTGATGTAAGACACCTGAACGGCGGCGTATTGCGGGAGATTATGGATATGGCTTAGGGGCATCACACTTCCAGTTCTAGGAGTTTTTGCCTCGAACGCGTCTAGCTAACACATACACGAGTCGTCTGTAGCCCCGGGGCCGCCGCAACGGATCCTCCGTGCGTGATCGAGTGTGGCTTGAAGTGTGTAAGGAAAATCCTTGCTACCCGGGAGGTGCTCCACGCGAGCTTCCCCGATGATCACGAGCAAACTGACCAGCAAGGCCCAGACC
>CAYSKN010000371.1:0-2105 GCA_964431565.1 uncultured Gemmatimonas sp. | reverse complement strand
GCTCAACGGCCTACGCCTATTTCGCGCCCATGTTCGCGATCCCGGTCGCCATCCCGTCTGGCGCCAAGATACTGGATGATGAGATACGCTTCGGCAACGGCATACGCGGCCCCTCGTTGTTGTCTGAGCAGGTACTGACCCATACCCGGCACTGTGCCAGATATCAGTGGTGTCCACCACTGTGCTGGCAGGAGTGTTTCCTGGGAGGCAAGAACACCGCTCCATACCACCGGGATCCGAGAGGCTCCTTCATTTTCGGGTGAGATTGTCGGACGAGATTCCCGTACTACCAGCGCCACCGGCTGAGACTGGGCGGCCGGCAACATCTGCCCTTCGGCTGCGGTGGCGATGGCCGAGATAAGTGTCACCATGACGGCCGGAGTGCTCGCAACAGCCATGCGAACGACCCGCTCCGCAAGTCTGCGGATGTCAGGAATACGCTCAGAAACGCGCACGGACCATCACGTACGTGGGGGTCTCGCCGAGTTGCGAGGAAAACGAATCGAAACGCCTGGCTACATCGACTCCAATCGAGCCATGGCGGAAACCAACTCCGATTGATGGCCCTCCACCCTGCCCAGACTGCATCTTGTATCCGGCCTGAAGGAACGCGAGCTCCCTGTAGCTCAGTGTCATTCCAATGCCGGCAGCAGTACCACCAAGTGCATCGGCGTTGAAGATGTCCGCTGAGACTTCGAGCGACGTGCTGTTGTGCGCGAGTACCTGGGCCGGCACCTCCACGCGGGCGCCCAGTTGTATGATGCGTGGCAGTGGGTCCGCCTGCTCGGCGTCGCGGAACTGCATCGCAGGGCCTAGATTTCTGATAGACCCTCCTACGGAGATTGGAACGCGAGTCCTCAGAGCGTAGTGCAAGCCAAGATCAACCGCATTTGAGGAACCGGAGATATTTGTTGTGGCTCCGCAATTTCCCGAGCACGCGCTTCTGATCATGAGGAATTTGTAGGTCACGCCAGCGTTAAGCCGGTGTACTACGGGCGCCGCGTAGGTCGCGGCGAGCTGATAGTTGTAAGTGCCGATGGTTCCGCCTACGGGTGCACCGGTATTGATGTCAGTAACTTCGGTGCTGCCATAGTTCACGATGAGCCCGGATACGGCCAGCGTTCCGAGCACTTTGGAGGGCACTGCAAATGCGACCATGTCGGTCTGGGCGATAGCGGTTCCTGCATGGTGTACGGCTATTTCACGCTGCGGCAGCCTGGCAAGCGTCGCTGGGTTCCACCACATGGCTTCCGTGCCAAGTGTGGTGTCCGCGGCTACGGCATCACCCTCGCCTACGGCACGGGCACCGAACGGGACCAGTACAAACAGTCCGCCACTCTGGGCACCAGCATGACGCGGTACCAGCAGCAGGAGCAGCAACCAGAGCAGCATCATGATGCCGCGCTCTTCAGCCAGATCTCGGTTGCTCACGCGTGCGGATGAGGGTCACCATAGCCAAGATACATGATCGCTGAGCGCTTCCGGCGCCAGTTCGGCAACACCTTGACCCAAAGATCGAGATACACGGGAACGCCGAGGAAACGCTCGATCTTCTCGCGTGCCTCGCGTCCGAGTCTCCTGATTTGCTGGCCGTTGGCTCCGATCACTATCCGTTTCTGACTATCCCGTTCAACGTGCACGACCGCACGAATGTAAAGCGGTGAACTCTCCTCGCGAAACTCTTCGATCACGCAGGCCAGTGCATGTGGCAATTCATCGCCGAGTTGTTCGAAAGCCGCCTCCCTTACAAACTCAGCGCAGAAGAACCGTAACGGCAGAGTCGAGAGTTCATCCTCCTGATAGAGATACGGACTGACAGGCAGCTGTTCGGTGATCCTGAACACAAGTTCATCAATTCCCTCGCCGGTCGTGGCAGAGCACATGACGCACTGTGGGACACTCGAGCGGAGTGCCTCCCGCTTCATGCCAGGGATCAGATCAATCTTGTTGAGCACCGTCAGTACCGCGGCCCTGGGGGTCCAGGTGAGGCCAGCAGCTTTCACGAATGATTCCGGAGGAACGGTCATGGCAGCATCAACCACATGGACGATGACATCTGCATCACGAACCGCGGCCAGTGCGACGTTGCGCATCGCCGCGTGCAG
>CAYSKN010000370.1:0-2110 GCA_964431565.1 uncultured Gemmatimonas sp. | reverse complement strand
ACCAGGTACAAAGCCACCCTGTTTCTTCAGGTTCTCGGCGAGATCAACCGGGTTGAAAATGATGGACGTATAGAAGTACGTGAACAGCAGGATGAGCAGGCCGAACAACACGAAGTACAGCCACGGATTCGGACCCGTCGGATTGAAATACTCCGCTATCTCCTGGAGTTTCGGATTGCCGCTGAACTGCGCCAGTGCACCCGGAATGACAATGACCGACTGCGCAAAGATAATGGGCATCACGCCAGCAGTATTGATTCGCAGCGGAATGAAGTTGCGTGCCGCTTCGCGTTGGCGGCCCCTGGCCATGGTGCGTTGCGGTATCTGTATGAGTATCCTACGCGCGGCAATTGTAATCGCCACGGTTCCCGCCACAACCGCTATCATCACCAGACCAAGAGCCGCAAGCGCCAGCGGAGCAATGGCACCTGTCGTCACAAAGTTGAATGTCTGGAAGATGGCTGGCCACATCCCCTCAATGATCGAGAAGAAGATCAGCAGGGAGGCCCCGTTGCCGAGTCCACGTTCAGTGATCTGTTCACCGAGCCACATCACGAACAATGCTCCCGTGGTCAGAAAGAGCATCATCTGGATCGTGAACCATGGTCCTGGACGCGATACGGCTGCCGGTAGCGATGTGGTAAACAGCGCAAAGCCATAGGCCTGCACCAGCGCAAGCGCCACCGTGAGATACCGTGTCCACTGCGTGAGCTTCTTACGACCTTCCTCATCCTTCTGCATCTTGTCGATGCTGGGCATCACCGCGCCGGCAATCTGAGCGAAGATACTCGCCGAGATATAGGGCATTATGCCAAGTGCAAACACAGTGGCACGGGAGAGGCCACCGCCCACGAACATGTCGTAGAGGCCCAGAAGACCACCGCCCTGCTGCTGTGCGAAGTAGTCCGCCAGTGCTTGGACATCAATGCCAGGTGCGGTGACGTGCGAACCCAGGCGATAGATAACCAGACACAGGAGCGTGAAGGTGATCTTTGCCCACAGTTCAGGCGTCCGGTATATGTTGGCGACCGCCTGCGCCGCCGCGTTGGATTGCTGCGCCATGCGCCCTTTGCTCTCCTCAGCCGTCGAAGCGGCCGCCGGCCGCTTCGATCTTCGCCCTGGCCGCAGCGCTGACTCTTACGCCACGCACCGTGAACGCGCGGACCACGTCACCGTTGGCAAGCAGCTTGGCGGGGCCATGCCCTTCGCGTATGAGACCCGCGGCGGTCAGTGTTTCGACCGTCACCTCATCACCCGCAACCTGTGTCAGTGCATCAAGACGCACAACCTGCGCTTCCACACGGAACGGATTCGTGAAACCGCGCTTGGGAACTCGCCGTGTCAGCGGCATCTGGCCGCCCTCAAAATGAGGTTTCCCACCACCGGGGCCACCGTGTCCGGCCCGCGCCATCGAACCCTTGTGTCCCTTGCCGGATGTCTTGCCCAACCCGGACCCGGGACCACGACCGAGACGCCGCCGGGAGCGATGTGATCCCGGCGCTGGTGCCAGGTTGTGCAGCCCGATTTTCTCGACGCCTTCGGCGCCCGAGTTGTTCGCCACGTTCCTACTCCTCCACGGACGTCACCTGAACCAGGTGCCGTACCTTCTTGAGCTGACCGCGCAGCGAGGCCGAATCCTGCTGCACGATGCTTGTCTGATGATGGCGCAGGCCAAGCGCTGCAAGCGTCGCACGCATCTGCTGCGAATGACCTATGGCGCTGCGCACCTGTGTGATCTTCAGCTTCCCCCCGGACGGCGCCTCCAGCTTTGGCGTCGTTCCCGGACCCTTGGACGGATGCCACACGAACGTCCGAGCCATCACGCCCCCCCTGCAGCCGTGGCTGCCACTACTGCAACGGCACCAACGACGGCCGCCTTCCGGGGATCATGAGTCTCGGTGCGCACCCTCGCGCGCGATCGGTATCCAATCTGCGACGTCTCCAGCCCGCGCTCCCTGGCCGCCTGTTCGACGGTCATGAGGTGCATGAGACCATCGATTGCATCCCGGAACATATTGTGGGGATTTGTAGAACCCAGTGACTTGGAGAGAATATAATGGACACCGGCGCACTCAAGCACGGCTCGCACAGCACCACCAGCGATAACGCC
>CAYSKN010000369.1:0-2113 GCA_964431565.1 uncultured Gemmatimonas sp. | reverse complement strand
GTCGCCGCCATCGCATTGGCGGCGACAGATCTCGTGTAGCGTTGTTCTACAATCGCCCGACCAACGACCCCCATTCGCTGCCCCCTATCCGGAGCATCACGAACTCTTCGCAACGCAGCCAACCACTCCGGAATCGACGTCGTGAGGTAGCCGGACTCCCCATTGACCA
The DNA here is from genome assembly GCA_964431565.1 of uncultured Gemmatimonas sp. Taxonomy (GTDB): domain Bacteria; phylum Gemmatimonadota; class Gemmatimonadetes; order Gemmatimonadales; family Gemmatimonadaceae; genus Gemmatimonas. The sequence goes on along the minus strand of CAYSKN010000369.1, from coordinate 1,944 downwards.
CTACCCGGGAATTCTCTCCAACGTCCGATGCAACTGTTGGCTTCCAGCACGCCATGTACTGCAGCAGCTTGTAAGCGCACTTTCCTCGAGTAAACGGCGTGTCAGGCATGGGCATCACCCCGACATCGAATTCAGCGATGCCCGTCGCCTCGCGCGACTCCTCCCATGGCAGCCGGACAAGGTGGGCAATGTCGAGAGGAACGTCCCCTGCTCCGATCGCAACAAAGCGCGCACCGGGAGTTTCATCGAGAAACTGATTCAAAGCGGGTGCAATCAAATTCAGAAATGGCGCAGTTGTTCGAGATCCAATCCATCCGACCGTAAACCCCGTCCCCTGCGTCCTCGCAACCGGGGCTACAGGATAGGACTCGAGATCGACAGATGTCGGAACCCGAAAAACACGCGGACTAAACCGAGAGGCAAACTCGTACAAGTACTCGCTCCCAACAGACACAGCCGCAGCATGCCGGACTAGTTGCTCGATCTTCGAACCGACCGTCCAGCGAATGAGTGACGATGGGTTCATGTCGTAATGATGGAACCATGCATCATCGTAATCGAGTACAAACGGGATGGAGCGATCCAACAGCGCCAGTTCGAAGGCCGCAGGAACGAACGGCAGCGCCTCATACTGGACGACGAGGACGTCCGGACGCGGCTTCCGCCATACAGCTGCCACTCGGCCAGCATACGCCGCAGCCAATGTGCGCAACGATCTCGGCACCATCCCCCCACTATCAACCGAACGAACGAGAGTATGAGAGGCGCACTTGATGCCACGAGCAGCCAGCAAAGCCTCCATGTCATAAAAACGATGCCGTGAGCTAGCTACCGTTCGCGGATAGCGGACGAGCAACTGCGCCCTAATTGTAGCTTCTTTTGGTTTCTGCACCATCCGATGCCTCACGCAGACCCAGCACCGACTTGCTCGGCATCAAGACTGCGCCGTTCACGCCATACCGCCAACGGTATGCCGAGCACAACTCCAAGAATCGCACCGAGCAGGCCGCGAAACGCCACCCCCCTGGACTGAGGCTCCAAGCGAACGTCCGGTGCCTCTACTACACTGATAGCCGGCGTATCACGCACTTCCTGCAACCGAGCCACCTCATAGTTCTGGGTCAATGTTCCATAGACCTCTTCCCATCGGTTAACGACACGACGCAGCCGTTGTTCTTCAGCCATAAGCGACGGGGACGCAGAGGTTTCTCGATTACTTCGGAGAAAGCGCGCAAGTTCGTCCTCTGCCTGCCGAAGCGAATCACCGGCCTGTCGTGTCCGCTGCTCAAGAAAGATCCGCTCTGACCGACCTACCGATTGACGACGTTCAAGATTGTAACGATTGAGCTCTTCCAGAAAGCGATGCACGACAGCGACGGCAAGGACTGGGGTAGGCATGCGGACGTTGAGCGCGACGACACTTGTGACCCTATCCGCGTGCACACGAGTATCTTTGCGAAGCAGGCGCCTACCCTTGGCAAGGGCCCTAGCTGTATCTCCACCTTCCACGCCAAGCACCGTGAGGAGGTCTGTCTCTGACCCATCCTCTAAGGGGTACCGATGCAGTAGAACCGTGTTCAGTACCGGCGCCGACTGAAGTAGGTCAGCATAAAACTGTGGAGCAAGCTGCCCCCCCCCGCCAGGAATCACCAAGCCAAACTGGCTAGCAAGAGCGCCAAGCCCTGCCTGCGGCGACTGAGTCTGTTGCGCCATAAACGCCGCCCGTGCTTCATACTTCCTGGCAGAAACGAGCGTGGCAGCCGCCAACAGAACGGCTCCGGCAACCGGCAAACCTATCGAGAGTAGACGCTGCCGGCGAACCACACTCCAAAGCCGATCAAAGCCCGGCAAGCTTCCTTCCCAGGCGCCGTGGTGCCCGGGAGACCCTTCGATCGATGTTGTCATGCGCCTCCTGCAAACTAAGTTGGTGTCGCCCCGTAATCA
>CAYSKN010000368.1:0-2122 GCA_964431565.1 uncultured Gemmatimonas sp. | reverse complement strand
CCCGGGATTGCTGGTACAGCTGTCCGGCGATCTGTTCCGCCTCCATATATTGCCCTTCTGCCATGAGGCGCAGAGCCCGGGTGGCCCAGTCCTCCTCCAGTGCAGATCTCGGTGCTACTGCGCGAACCGGCTGAAAATCGATCTGAGCGCGACGGATGCGTTCGAACTGGCCTTCCATTTCGCCCACCGACTGCCAACGCTTAGTGGGCTCGGCCTCCAGGCATCGCAGGATGAAATCCTCCGTTATTGGAGCGACGGTCGAGTTCACTTCGGAAGGACGCGGAAACGGTGTGTGACGAGCGACCTGGCTAAGAGTCTCGTGAGGCAACCGCGACGTAACGAGATGATATAGGAGAACGCCCAAGCTGTAGATATCGGCCGATAGCCGCTGTTCGCCTCCTCGACCGCGGAAAGAAGAGCCGACCACTTCCGGTGCTGAGTACAGCACTGTTCCACCGTTCTCGCGGGTTTTTGCATAGAGGTCGTCCGGGAGAAAGCTGCTCCCGAAGTCAGTAAGTTTCAGCGCCCGTTCGGCGATCAGAATGTTGTGTGGCTTGATGTCACCGTGGCACATGCCAAGGCCGTGGAGGTGGCGAACACCGGCGAGCACTTGCGAGTAAAGGGCAAACAGCCGATCGTAGCTCGCTGTGAAAGCAGGGTCATCACGTTCGAGTAGTTGGGCGAGGGTGGCGCCAGGGAAATACTCCATCTCGATGACAAACCACTCGTACTGCGGAGGAACCCGACCCATCCAGAAGATCTGGATCACGTTGGGGTGACTTGGCTTGTCGATGAGCCACTTGCCTTCTTCCAGGTCGCTCTTTTTGGACGCCTGAGCTTTCGGGATCTTCAGCGCAACGGTTGCACCGTCCGGGATTCGTTCAGCCCGCCATACCCAACCGTAGGATCCTTCTCCCAAACACTCGACCAGAAGATAGCGGTCCCCGAGACTCAGGTCAGGCCGCGGGATGAATAGTCTCCTGTTTGTACTCACCTGATACCTCGCTTTTTGACGGAGTCCAGCCGCCAATAGCCGGAATCGGTCTCTCTGAGGATGAACTGATAAACCAGCAATGCTCCACTTGACGCGCCTTCAACGGGCTCCATTGCGCTCGTCTGAAAGCCTCGCCGGTAATCATGAGCTAGTGCGTCATGGTCTGGCAGGTCGCGCAGGCTCTTTGTCCAATAAGCGAGTACGACGCACCCGGGCGTCTCGCCCCATCGGTGGTGCGCGAGCAGAAGATTCCTGACCTTAGCCAGCAAGTCGACCTCATCTGCGATGCCGGTGTATCTTTCGAATTCCGCCAACAACACGGCGCGACCGGTACCACGATCAAACCAAGCAGAATCGGATCGAACGTCGTCGCCAACATGCCCATAGCGTCCCTGTCTCGGAGCGGGCATTTCACAATAGGACTCGTATCCAAGCGTTTGGCCAAGGGCAGTGAGGAGCGAGACCCCTGCGCTGTGGACTGTGCCGTCCGGCAAACCACGGGAGGTCCAGAGGGGAAACAGATCCTTAGCCGACCGCATGGCCAGCAATTCCGCGCTGAGGAGATTTGTCAATTCATCAGCCACCGAATCGCCCCCACACCTTGAGAACTTCGGGAGATTCGCCACCATGCACGAGCGCCTTCGGTCCGATCTTCACTAGCAGAGGCGCCGTTATCGAACGGCCAACAATCAATGCTTCACCGGTTGAAAGACTCGGCAGTTCGTCGATGTCGGCCGAGCTAATCATGTCTGATGTCTTTGCGATGAAGCGCTGGTCGTCGGGGTTCTTTAGCCTCATTGTGATCAGGGTGTTACACTGCGAAGTCACATCAGGGTCGAGCTTCGATGGGCGCTGGCTTACAATCGCGAATCCGACACCGAACTTACGGCCTTCAGCTGCAATCTTCTTGATGATCCGAAGGCTCACAGCCGATTCCCCCGCAGGAGCGAAGTTGTGGCCCTCTTCAAACACTACGAAGGTGGGCCTACTCGGATCAGTCTTGCTGGATGCAGCGGCAAGGATCTCGCTTCCAATCAACGCTGTGATGATCTGCTTCGCGGTATCACTCAATCCCTGCAGATCGATGATCGCCAATCTTCCACGCCGATCAGCGGGGCGTCCGATCAG
>CAYSKN010000367.1:0-2127 GCA_964431565.1 uncultured Gemmatimonas sp. | reverse complement strand
ATGATCCGCACTGTCGTCACCGCGGTATTGCTCCTGCTGGGCACAATCGTGCTGGGTTCGATCGTGCTGCTGGCACAGCTGGCCGGTGTTCCGCTGCGCAAGGGCAGCATCTACGAAAGGGCTCCGCGCTGGTGGGCCTGGCTGCTGCTTCGCGGGGCTGGTGTGAAGGTAGTCGTACACGGTGCCGAGCACATTGGCATTGACGAGCCGCGTGTGTTCATCTCGAACCACGTGAGCTGGTTCGATATCCCGGCCATGATCGAGGTGTTGCCGCACTATGGCTTCGTGGCCAAGCGCGAACTGGAGAAGATTCCTGTGTTCGGCGGTGCCGCACGTGCGGTGGGGGTGATTTACATTGATCGTGACAACCGGAAAGCAGCTTTCACTTCGTATGATGATGCTGCCCGCAAGATCCGCGGAGGTCGATCCGTACTGGTGTACCCGGAGGGAACGCGAGGGATGTCCTACGCCATTCGACCGTTCAAGAAGGGCCCGTTCGTGCTGGCCATCGGCTCGGAAACTCCCATAGTACCGGTGGTTGTCTACGGCACGATTGCGGTTAATCCACGCGGCACGTTTCGTGTGTCGCCGGGCCTTGTGCATGTGCATCTGCTCGAAGCCATACCAACACAAGGGCTCACATACGAGAACCGTGATGTACTCGCTGAACGGGTCAGGGAGCGTATGGCTGAATGTCTCCGCACCCACTATGGTGTGAACCCTGCCCTCGTGTCCGCACCCGTCCGGGACCGGCCGGGTGCGGCAGATGTGCTCGCTGCACAGAACTCATAACTTCACATCTCATCATGGCATCCATCATTTCAGTCAGCGCCCGTGAAATTCTTGATTCCCGCGGTAATCCCACGGTTGAAGTAGATGTGGTTCTCGAGAGCGGAGCGGCCGGAAGGGCAGCAGTGCCGAGTGGCGCGAGCACGGGTGAGCGCGAGGCAGTGGAACTGCGTGATGGTGACGAGTCGCGTTATCTCGGCAAGGGTGTGCTTAATGCCGTCAGCAATGTGAACACCGAGATAGCCGAGACGCTGGTCGGCATGGATGCCACCGAACAGATTCTGGTAGACCGAGCGTTGCTCGATCTTGACGGAACCGGGAACAAGGGCAGGCTTGGTGCCAATGCAGTGCTTGGCGTGTCCATGGCGGTTGCGCGTGCGGCAGCCGTGGAGGTGGGGCTGCCGCTCTACCGCTACCTTGGTGGACCCATGGCGCGTACCATGCCGGTGCCAATGATGAACATCCTCAACGGCGGAGCGCATGCCACCAACACGGTGGACTTCCAGGAGTTCATGGTGATTCCGGTGGGCGCCGATTCATTTGCCGAGGCGCTTCGCATGGGGGCGCAGGTATTCCATCAGCTCAAGAAGGTGCTGGTATCGCGCAAGCTTTCAACGGGAGTGGGTGATGAAGGCGGTTTTGCGCCCAATCTTGCCAGTGACGAAGAGGCGCTCAAGGCCATCGTGGAAGCCATTGAGAACGCCGGTTTCAGGCCCGGTCAGGACATCGCACTCGCACTCGATGTGGCAGCGAGCGAGCTGTTCCGCGGCGGGCAGTACCACTTCAAGAAGAGCGGATCTCCATCACGCAGCGCGAGTGACATGGCCGAACTTTACGCCGGGTGGCTTGAGCAGTATCCGATAGTGTCCATCGAGGACGGAATGGCGGAGAACGACTGGGACGGCTGGAAGCTTCTGACGGAGAAACTTGGCGATCGTTGCCAGCTCGTTGGTGATGACCTCTTCTGCACCAACAGTGAGATCCTGGCCCGTGGCATCGAAGGCGATGTGGCAAACGCCATACTGGTGAAGGTGAACCAGATCGGGACACTCACCGAGACTCTGGAGGCCATAGAGCTTGCCAGATCGGCCGGTTACAACTCGATCATTTCGCATCGGAGCGGTGAGACCGAGGACACCTTCATTGCCGATCTCGCTGTGGCGACCCAGTCGGGGCAAATAAAAACCGGTGCACCCTCGCGCAGCGATCGGGTTGCCAAGTACAACCAGCTACTCCGCATTGAGGAGCAGCTTGAGGGTTACTCCGAGTACCCCGGTGGCGCGATCTTCGGTATCTAAGGCAGGCAGCGGCGTATTATCGTCGTTGCCGGGTGCTGGC
>CAYSKN010000366.1:0-2129 GCA_964431565.1 uncultured Gemmatimonas sp. | reverse complement strand
GGGGGGACCGGCTGCTCTACTGGGCCGACATCTCGCTGCCGGCCCTCGACCTGTCGTTGTTCTCGCTGGGCTTGGTAGTCGCGCAGTCTGGCTGCCAACTTGGGGCCAAAGGGCACCAGCCGATCTTTGCCGAACTTGGTGTTGCGGATCTCCAGCACTTCTCGCACCAGGTCCACGTCACCCCATTGGAGGCGAGCGACTTCACCCACCCGCAGGCCAAGACCCGCGAGCAGTGCAAGGATCATCTCGTAGCTGGCACCCCGCAGTTGAGCGCGTGAGTTGTCTGGCAACGCTCTGGCCGAGATCAGCAAGCGCCGGATGGTGTCGTCTGAAAACAGGAAGGGAAGCCGGCGAGCTGTCTGAGGTTGAGCCCTGGCCGTCAACGGGGAGCCCACCAGAACCTGCTGACCGACCATCCACTCGAACAGCCGTCGGACATCTCCGAGCAGGTTGTTGTAGCTGCGAGGGTTGGTGCGATGGCGGGAATCCAGAAATGCCTGCAAGCACTCTCCATCGATCGCCTCGATGCATTCGACACCGCGGTCATCGAGAAATCGGTCGAGCAGTCGCAATTGACGATCCTCGCAGGCGAACTTGCATCCCATGGCGCGCTTGGCGCGCAGGTACTGTTCGATGTGAGGAGCCAAGGCGCTGTGAAAGCCGTTCCAGAGGGCGGTCATAGCACGTCCTCCCCGTGGCCAATGACCATCTCTCGCAGTTTGTGCACCGCCACCTTGCCATAGACCAGTGTGGATTCAGGATGGCGATGGCCAACGTAGTCGCCAATGACCTTGAATGGCAAGTCGGCTTCCACCAAGTGCTGAACGCAGGAGTGACGCAAGGTGTGGGAACCGGCGCGTGCTACCTGAATGCCGATGCTGCGCAGATGGCCAGCCACCATGGATGAAACCGTCCAGTGGTTCATCGGGGTATAGGGCGAGCGGACCGTGAGAAAGATTCGGCGGTCGTCTATATCGGTTCTTCGGACATGCAAATAGGCGATGATCGCTTCGCCCACCGCCGCCGAAAGCGGATAACGGGTCGAATGGCCGCCTTTGCGCATGGGAATGCCGATCTGCCCATGGGCCCAATCCAGATCGTCCAGACACAAGGCTACGATCTCCCTGGCACGCAATCCGTAGCTGGTCAGCAACGTCAGGATGGCATAGTCGCGTTTACCCAGGTCGCTGCGGCGGTCGATGCTGGCCAGCAATCGCTCGACGTCCGCCCAGCCGATGGCGCGCGGAATGGATGCCTGGCGGTAGACACGGCCGCGCGGCACACTGCGAACCAGATCGTTGGCGATGATGCCTTCACGGTGCAGATAGCGAAGGAAGACACGCAAGGCCTCCGCCGTATTGAGCATGCCGGACTTGTGCAACGTCTTCGCCCGGTCATTGATGAACTCGGTGATGCAGGCTGGAGTCAGCTTGTCCAGGGAAATACCTGCTTGTGCCAAATATGAATCGAATGGACGCAACGTGAAGGTGTAGTTGTGTATCGAGGTCTGGCGCAGACCCTTCTCCTTGAGAAGGAAGGGAAAGAAGCCAGGAACGCTGGTGGAGAACGGCATGGCCGGCCGGTTGCTTGGCCGCGTGTAGCCAGGCACGGCCAGGCTGAGCATCCGTTCCACTGGGACACGGCTTTGTGCAACGACGGCGGCCCGATCTTGCGCGCTCTTGCACCAGCGTCCGTGCCCGGCCTGCCAGTGCTCCACGAAGGCATCCACATGGTCGGGTAGATCGTCCAGACAGGTGGCACCTCGGCCAATCACGAAGTCGTTGAAGTGCCCGAGAGCGCGAACATGCTGCCGAACCGTGGAGTTGCTCGTGTGCAACTCGTCCAGAAACTGTGCATAGCGCTCAATCTGCGGCCCCAGCCACTGGGCCTTGATGCGGTCGATCGCCTTGAGCGACCGGAAATGACGTTCCAACATGACAATCACCTCTCCGAGAAAATGAAGGGGACGTCATGTTGCGCTGCGGCTGCTGTTATGTGCCCCGATTCTGACCAGAGGCCCAGGAGGTGCGCTCCTGGCCTCCAAGCACGGCACATAAGAAAACAGGGCACAAAATTCGCACCAGCATCCTTCGGGATGCACTGAGCCGTCGAGCGCGGATCGCGTTTTG
>CAYSKN010000365.1:0-2150 GCA_964431565.1 uncultured Gemmatimonas sp. | reverse complement strand
GGGCACCGCGCCGGTCTGGCGCATGACTTCCTTTCCCTCACGGAGTACTGCCAGCGTCGGGATGCTCCTGATTCCGAAACGGGTTGAAAGTGATGGATTGGCGTCGGTGTCCACCTTCACCACAAGAACCTTGCCCTGCCAACGTCTTGCGAAGTCGGCAAACACCGGCGCCATCATGCGACACGGACCACACCAATCGGCGTAGAAGTCAACCATCACAGGGACGCTGCTCTGCGCTACCACCGTGTCGAAATTGGCATCCGTCAGCGCAAGAGGTGAATCAAGCGCCAGTGGACCGCTGCACGTACCGCACGCCGGTCGTGCATCCACCCGTGCAAGGTTCACCCGGTTGAGTTTGCCACAGGAAGGGCAGGGTACAATTGCAGGGAGCCTGCGCCCCTCACCTGCAGGCCCCCCTTCTGCGATCGTCACTTGTGAGCCTCCGTTTCCACGTGGCAGCCGAACAGTCCCAACCTTGAGAGGATCTTTTCGAGAGGACAGAACCCGGTGAAGCCCGATTGCAGGAGGTTGAACCCCACAAATGCCGTGAAATAGAAAAATCCGGGTGACAGCAGAAAGCCAAGGGCTACCGAAACGATAATGAACACGCCGGCGATCCGGCGGATGACATGGTCGTCACACATCAGCGGGCGATCTCCGGCTTTGGAAGTGATTCCGAACTGGCAGCTTCGCGTCGGCGAAGCTGCCAATAGAGCAGTGGTACGAGGATCATTGTCAGCAGTGTAGCAACCACGGCGCCACTCATGAGCGCGACGGCCAGCCCCTGGAATATGGGATCTAGTACCATCACGAGCCCACCAACCACAACAGCCGCGGCTGTAAGTGCGATGGGTCGGAAACGTACGGCACCGGCCTCAATGACCGCATTGGCCAGAGGACGTCCGCGACGTTCCTCCAGCTGAATGAAATCCACGAGCAGAATGGAGTTGCGAACGATGATGCCGGCGAGTGCAATCATACCGATCATGCTCGTGGCAGTGAAAAACGCTCCGCTGATTGCATGTGCCGGCAGGATGCCGATGAGCGTGAGGGGTATGGGAGCCATGATGATCAGGGGTACACGGAAGCTCTGGAACCAGCCCACAACCAGAACATATATGAGCACCAGCACCACCGCGAAGGCAATGCCGAGATCACGGAACACCTCAATGGTTACCTGCCATTCTCCATCCCACTTAATTGCGGTCTCATCAAGTGAAGTCGGTGGCTGGGCGTTGTAGATGCCGATGGCCGCACCGTTGACACGGATCTCCGACAGCCGCCGGTTCATCTCGAGAATGGCGTACACGGGGCTTTCCATCTCGCGCGCAACGTCCGCAGTCACGTAAATGGACGGTCTGAGATCCTTTCGTATCCGCGTGCTCTCACGCACCCCCTCGCTCACCGTTACGAAGCGTCCGAGTGGCTGCGCTCCGAGTGCCGTCGGGACCGGGATCGCGAGCAACGCATTGATGCTGGATCGCCCGGAGAGCGGCAATCGCGGTATGATATTCACCGCCTCACGGGCCGTAGGCGACTGCACCGCCCCTGAAGGGGCTCCCGCGATGGCCATGGCAACCGTCTGGACGATCTGCTCTGTGCTGGTGCCCACTTCGGCAGCATGGTTTCGATCAACACGGAATGTCCAGCGCTGCTGCGGAGCTTCCACGGTCCAGTCCACATCAACCACGCCAGGGGTCTCCTCAAAGACACGTCTGACTGCACTGGCGGCTTCGAGACGCGTGCTGTCGTTGGCAGCATACACTTCCGCAACCAGTGTCGAGAGCACGGGTGGACCAGGCGGGATCTCGGCCACCTTGGCCGAAGCTCCATACGCTTGTGCGATGGAATCAATACCTGGTCGTACGGCTACCGCTATGGAGTGGCTCTGACGCTTGCGTTCTCCCTTGGGTACAAGATTCACCTGTATGTCGGCCACATTCGCTCCGCGACGCAGGAAATAGTGACGAACGAGGCCGTTGAAATTGAATGGTGCAGCAGTTCCTGCATACACCTGCGTACTTACCACTTCGGGGACGCTGCCAAGCCAGGTTGCGATCTCCGACGCGACACGCTGTGTAGTTTCCAGAGTCGTGCCCTCCGGCAGATCAAGCACGATCTGAAACTCGCTCTTGTTGTCGAAAGGCAGC
>CAYSKN010000364.1:0-2162 GCA_964431565.1 uncultured Gemmatimonas sp. | reverse complement strand
ATCGCCTCGGGCTTGGCACGGCGGCGACGTGGGCGACGGGGCCCGCGACCACCCTCATCTCCACCACCGCGATGATCACCACGCCCGCGCTCGCGCCCGGCTGGCTCTGCGCCCCGATCGCTACTGAACGTGTAAGTCTCATGCTCTTCCTCGACCGGACGCACCGGCGCCTCGCGTCGGGTCTCCTCTATGGTGTCCGCAATGGCCCTGGTGATGAGTTCCACCGACCGGATGGCATCATCATTGCCTGCGATCGGCACCGTGATGAGATCGGGATCGGCGTTCGTATCAACGATTGCCACAATGGGAACGCCCAGCTTGTTAGCCTCCGAAACTGCGATGCGCTCCTTCTTGGAGTCGACGATAAACAGCAGACCCGGCAGGCGGTGCATCGGCTTGATACCCGAAAGGTACTTGGCCAGCTTGTCACGCTGGCGAGTCATCAGCAACTGTTCCTTCTTGGTGTAGTTCGCAAACTCACCACCCTCTTCGCTGCCCGCCTCAAGCTCCTTAAGCTTCCTGACCTGTTTCTTTACGGTCTGATAATTGGTCAGCATACCACCCAGCCAGCGTTCGGTTACAAACATGGCGCCACAACGCTCAGCCTCCGTGCGCACGATCGACGCCACCTGACGCTTGGTGCACACGAAGAGAACGTTCTCACCACGGAGCACAACCTCGCGCACTTGTTTCTGCGCCAGTTCGATCTGCCTGAGTGTCTTCTGCAGATCAATGATGTGAATGCCGTTGCGCTCGGCAAAGATGAACCGGCGCATCTTGGGGTTCCACCGACGGGTCTGATGCCCGAAGTGGACACCGGCTGCGAGCAGTTGCTCGAGGGAGGGAGCGGTCATGGAATGGATACGTTGGGTTTGAAATCGTCCGCGGTCGTCATGGCCAAGGATGGCTGTCTAAGTGGAGACAGAACCCACCACCGGCTCGAACAGCGTGTAAGATGAACCGCGAACATCCGCGGATTCCTGCGTACTTCTTCGGGTACCTGACTTGCAGAGCTGAGGACATGACGGGCACGCGCTGGCCCGTCATCGGCTCTCAACGCTTGGAGAACTGGAAACGCTTGCGGGCACCGGCCCGCCCCGGCTTCTTGCGCTCGACTGCACGAGCATCTCGCGTCAGAAGACCGAACTCGCGAAGTTTCGTCTTGTTGGTCTCATCGACCTTTACCAACGCGCGTGCAACCGCGAGACGGACTGCGCCGGCCTGCCCCGCGACACCACCGCCATCAATGACCGCCTTGACATCGAAACGACCAAGACTATCGGTAAGCGTAAGCGGCTGCTGGATGGCTGAAATCAAGGTCGGACGCGGAAAGTAGTCACCCAGCGTACGCCCGTTGACATCCCACTTGCCCGAACCGGGCGTAAGGTAGAGACGGCACACCGCTTCCTTGCGACGGCCTACTGCACGAATCTGGTCCGACATTACCTGGCCTCGACAGAGGAGAAGGTGAGCTTGGCCGGGCTCTGCGCCTCGTGCGGATGCTGCGCACCAGCGAAGACGCGCAGCTTACGACGGAGCACCTGACGCCCCAAAGCGGTCTTCGGCAGCATGCCGTAGACGGCTTTCTCAATCACACGCTCGGGATGTTTTGAAATCATCGATGCAAATGGCGTATGCTTTTCATGACCCATGTAGCCTGTGTGGCTGAAATAGGTCTTCTGCTCGGCCTTGCGTCCTGTAACCTGAACCTTTGCCGCGTTGATGACTATGACGTAGTCACCCGTGTCCATATGTGGGGTGAACATGGGCTTGTGTTTGCCGCGGATGATCCGGGCAACTTCCGACGCTAGCCGGCCCAGGACCATTCCTTCCGCGTCGACAACGAACCACTGTCGATCGATATCCTTCGGGGTGGCGGTGTAGGTCTTCATACTGACGTGATCCGTGCGTGGTAGTCCGCTGGGGACGCGGAATACGCGCCTGCGGGATACGTAAGAGTTCTGCCTGTGAGTGCCAAGGCCACCCGGAACAAAACCCCGGGCGACTCCTGAAGACCTCGGACAGTACCCAGATGGTGACTGCAAACCATCAGCACCGAGGTCGACAGAACGCGGTCCATGAGAGTGCGACAGCCCTTTGACAGCCATGTAGCTTACCCACTCGTGAAATGCCTGTCAATACAGCGAACACGTGCCAGGTCA
>CAYSKN010000363.1:0-2176 GCA_964431565.1 uncultured Gemmatimonas sp. | reverse complement strand
ACGCAGAGAGTTACGATGAGAATGCGGCTCGTTACCGCGGCCTGCGGGCAGGGCAGGTCGTCGCGATAGGGGCTGAGGATGCCGGCCTCGTCGTGAAGCCGGACGTTGCGCAGCGACAACGGGCCACCGAGGTTCCGGCCCCGCGGGACGCGAGTCCGCCAGGTGAGCCCTCCAACGAGCGCGCGGATGGCGCAGGAGGGGGCGCGGGCCCGGCGCCAGCAGTCGCCTCCCTGCCGCGTCGTTTTCACGGGACAGTTCAGCTCGACCCGGCCAGGGTCGGCCGCGATGCCAGCAAGATCGCCGAGGAGGTGATCGCGCACTTCGCCGGCCAGAAGGGTGCTAAAGTGAACGTCACGCTGGAGATCGATGCTGTGCTGCCGAATGGAGCGAGCGACCAGATGGTGCGCACGGTGACTGAGAATAGCCGTACGCTCAGGTTCAAGGCGCATGGGTTCGAGCAAGAATAGCGCTTGGCTTGCGTTCGTGCACCCGGCGTCTAACGATACTAATGAAGCTGACGAGCGGTCTGTGGAGCGCTCGCTTCGCTCGCGGTTGGTTTCATCCGTTCGCAGTTTGTTGACGGCGTTAACCGGCACACCTCAATTCGGTCAGCGCTAACAAACAGAATCTAGATCGTTACTCCACCAGGCATGGCAGTGGGCCTTGCTCTCATCGTCGACCGCTATCCCCCAGGGCAATCTCCCATCCTCGACGAGTGTGCGCGTAACTATACGTGGCAGGGGAAAGGGATGGACGGAGCGCTCTGTTCCGCGCTCAGGACCGGGGGGTCGGAGACTGGGCAACGCAACGCGCTGCAGGCAATCGTCGTCAAGTGCAAGGTGGCGCGTAGTGCTAATAAAAAGCACGATGTCAAGAAAGAGCTTCCGAGGTAATCTCCGCTGTTGGAGGCCGTAAACGAGAGCCGCCCGTATCGCGTCGGAGAGTCAGACACCATTCGCCTTATCAACGAGCTGGACTCGCGGGTAGCCCGGAGGTACGGCAACCGGCGCGTTACCTCACTGGCATCCAAAGTCGCTTGGTTCGCGCTCGACAGTTCAATCGTAATCTGTGATTCCCTTGCACGCGACGCGCTCGGCGTACGAACCAACGACTACGGGACATTCTATCATCTCTGGCATAAGCAGTACGCTGCGAACCACGACGCAATTGCGAGAGCTACTCTGCGATACTCGCGGGAGCAGTGGTTCTGCGAGCGAGCATTTGACACTCTCTTGTGGAGAGTCGGTGATGCGCGAAGAACTGCACGCCGCAAATCGGCCAAGAACGCGGCGCCTCTCCGGTAGGCTGAAAGACGACGCATTCGCGCTGAAATATGACTAGCCCTCCGTGCGCGTGCCGGCTAACGAGCGGAGCACCTCACGGTTGAGCTATGGATTGTGCGGGCCTGCGCTCCGCGCTAGTATCTGAATTCCTTGCAGGTGAGCTGGGTCGTTAGTCTGACTTCCACTCGCACTCTATGGCTTCCAAGAAAGTGTTAGGTCGCACTTCCGATCACCCGTAGTGATATCGGGCTTGCAAGAATTCAATGCGATCGTCGAAGACCTCATACACGAGGCGATCCGCCTCATTGATGCGACGCGACCACACATTGCCACCGAAGTACTTCAGCGGTTCCGGCTTGCCAATGCCTTCCGTCGGATCCCGCAGCACCGCTTCCATCAAGTCCAGTACACGCAGCGCCGTCTTCCGATTCGTATCCACCCAATAACGCAAATCGTCCAGGCACTCATCCTGGACGACGGCGTAGCGTGCGCGTTTCGCCTGCGCGTTCAGGGCGTGCGCTCCAGCGTTTTGCGTAGCGCGGTCAGATTGGCCGCCTTCTTCTTGCCACGACGCGCGCGCGTGAGCGCCGCCAGCAGCCGCACTGCGTTCTCGGGCGAACGCAGCAAGTATGCGGTCTCCCGCAAGCTCGACAGTTCATCGGCGGGAATCAACGCCATATCCTCGTGGCCGCGACGCTGAATCACCGCCGCCTCGCGCGAATCCTCGACTTCATCCCACAGCGACGCGAGATTTTCGCGCGCATGGCTATAGCTGGTTCTTGTTGCCATTGATCGATTCCTCTTATGTACAGGAAATCTGTACAAGACAGATCCGCGCGTCAAGTGAACAGCCGGGATGATGGGTAACTGAAAGGTCCAGCAACCTGGGTAAC
>CAYSKN010000362.1:0-2203 GCA_964431565.1 uncultured Gemmatimonas sp. | reverse complement strand
AGCCGCATGCAACTGCGGATGCTGCGCCGACTGTAACAACTCGTGAGCGTATCCTGGACAAGCCATGGGAAGACGCAGAGTTCTTCCGTGCCGTCATTGGCGCGTCGCGTACGCCAAGCAGCACCGATCCACGTCTCTTGCGTGGCCCTGCCGGGCAGAACATAGGTGTTGGCAGCGAAGGCGGTTTCGCCGTGCCAGAGGGGCTGACCGTCGCGTACTATCGCACGATGTTCGAGCAAGGACGGATCTTGTCGCGCGTCTCGACCCGGCGAATCACGATCGGCAACAAGTACTCTGAAGTGCTCGTGAAAGAGGACGCGCGCACTGATGGCAACCGCCATGGTGGTGTCCGTGCGTTCTGGATCGGTGAAGGTGAACCGACGCCAGTCACAAAGGCGCAGATACGTCAGGCCGATTGGAACCTCAAGAAACTCGCGGCGGCCGTTGAGCTCACGGACGAACAAAAAGAGGACGGCCCGGCGCTCGTGGATTTCCTGATGGAAGCAGTACCCAGGGAGATGAAGGTCGTCGCAGAAGGCGCGGTATTCGAGGGTGACGGTGTCGCCAAACCGCTCGGATGGCTCCGCAGTGGTGGCGTTGAGGTCGTGCCGGTCGAATCCGGTCAGACGATCGCGAACACTGCACAGCACATCTGGGTAAACGCCGCCAACATGTACGCCAAGCTGCCCGAGGGGAGCCTGGACACCTGTGCGTTCTTCATGCACAGGAAGCTGTTCGCGAAGGTCCTGACTGCGACATCTGGCACGGCCAGCTCGTTCCCGATGTTCACGCCACCGGGGCAGCTCGCAGACGCACCACAGGGCGCGATCTACGGCATCCCGATCGTAACAACCGAGCATGCGTCCGCTGAAGGCACTGTGGGCGACTTCTCGCTTGTCGATTTCTCGGATTACCTCGTTGCGCAGAAGGGCGATATCAAGGTGGCGTCCTCCATGCACGTGGAATTTCTCACCGGCCAGGAGATGCTGCGCTTCACGTTCCGTCTCGATGGCCAGCCGAGGACGATCAAGGCCGTGACGCCAAAGAACGGTACCGACAAAATCACTCCGTACATCACGCTCGCGGGGAGGAGCTAACCAATGCTCGTAACAGCTGAAGATGTGAAGATCGTGAACCTCTTAGAGCCGGCAACGGATGCTGCTGGCCGTACAGGTGCATGGGTTTCACTCAAGAACTTCCACCGTGCAAGCATCATCTGCACGGTGGCGCAAGGCAACGCCGCTGTGGTGCCTTTCACGGTGCAGCAGGCGACAGCCGTTGCCGGCACTGGCCAGAAGGACATCACTGCCACAGGCGCAAGGATCTATACCAACCTGGATACCGACACCAACGACAAGCTGGTGCGCCAGGCAAACGGCAAGACGTTCAGCACGGATGCCGCGCTCAAGACGAAACAGGTGATTTTCGACATCGAGCCCGCTCAGTGTCTGGATCTCGCAAATGGGTTCGATTGCATAAGCGTGAAGACGGGCGCGTCGAACGCGGCGAACCTCACGTCTGCTATCGCAATTCTGCACCCGCGGTATCCGGGTAGCATCGATGGTCCGTCAGCTGTAGTGGACTGACGTGGTGCTCGTGATCTCACGCTGTGGGAGTAACGTGGGGGAAGTGCAAGACCTTCCCCCCGTTATTGCTGCTGCTATGCTTGCCGATGGTCGTGCGGAATTAATAAATGCCGCCGGCTCTCTGGTAGGGGAAGAAGTGGGTATCTCTCCGCCGGCCATCGGTGAGCAGCGTGAGGTGCCGGATGTTGCGTTGAGGTCGGATCGTGTCGAGCCGAAGACGAAGCGCCGGAGGACGCGGTAATGCCACCACCGCTGGCGATTGCGTTGCTTGATCGGCTCTACATGAGCCCGTTCACTGTGGATGCGTCTTCGGGTGGGAAGAACACAAAGGTCTTCCTCTCGAAGACTGGCGCGTTCGTGAGTGATGGTATCGATACGGTCGTGCAGGAAACTGAGGTCACGATACGGTATCGCACGTGGACTCTCTCACTCGGCAAGGATGTTGCGGTGACGGCCGATGGAGCGCAATACACTGTGCGATCGGATTTACCGCACCTTGACGACCTTGAACGCATTGCGAAGCTGGTACCGGCATGATCACGGAAGCGATTCGGATTGTGGCCGATTGGCTTAGCCATGGTACGCATGGAGTAAGCGCCCTGCTTGCTGGTGTGCCG
>CAYSKN010000361.1:0-2224 GCA_964431565.1 uncultured Gemmatimonas sp. | reverse complement strand
CCAGCGTGGCGCGACAATCTACCCCTTGAGCTTTCTGACAATGTGGCACGTGCGTTTCTTCAGCAGCTACTTAAGGATGCTGGCACCGTGCCAAAGCGACTCATCCCTCAGATCTGCTTTCGGAGGTCTA
Source organism: uncultured Gemmatimonas sp. (assembly GCA_964431565.1). GTDB lineage: Bacteria > Gemmatimonadota > Gemmatimonadetes > Gemmatimonadales > Gemmatimonadaceae > Gemmatimonas. Next base: position 2,094 of record CAYSKN010000361.1, on the reverse strand, counting down.
TAAAACGCGGTCGGCCCTTGTCCGAGGCGGAGGGCGATTCGTCGTCGGGGGCAACTGATCTGATGGGGAACGGCCGGACCCGTTATGAGTGGACTCTCATGGGGACTCTGGAGTTCCCGGTACGCGTCGCGCCCGAGACGATCAGCGCCATATTCGGCGATCAGCCTGCAGGCGTTCCAGGTCGCTTTGATCTCCTTCTGCACGAGCCACCTGATAATGTTTTGCCGTGTGCGCGTGCCCGGTTGCGGCACGACGGTGAGAGTGCGCAACTCACTCTGACACGACTGCAGCGCGGAGCGAGCGGAAGCGGCGGTGCGTATGCCGCTGGTACACGCTCACTGATACTTCAGGCAAGTGATGGCACGCGTCTGATTTCCTCGGACTTCCCGGGAGCTCTGGCTTTGTCGGATCTGCCTTGGGTGTTTGCCGCTCGTGCCGACGAAGAAGTACAAGTGTTCGAGTACCGTGGAGAGGGGACTGTTTCTGTCCATACACAGTCGATGATAGTGGCGGCAGATCCTAGCATGTCATTGCAGCCGGCTGGACCCGCTGACGTGCTGGTGGACCTCGGCATGCTCGCGGGTGATCAGCCACGTCGTGTCTGTGAAATCCGCGGCGTTGTTGAGGTGTGTGCACGCGACGGCGAGCGCTACCGGCTTCGCACGGCTATTCAGGATGCAGCCTTCGTGGGGGCTCACTATCTTACTGGGCGCAAGCCTGACATGCCTCTGCCATCTGAGATGATGTTTGCAGGCTTCCCGAAGCTCTGTGAGGAGCGCCCCGACGGTTATGCCATCACGGTGCCCGATCGCGAAGTAGAATGGCGAAGCGTCCTGCCGAGTGCGCGATGGACCTCTGACCTTAAGAGTGCCGTTGGTGCAGGATGGATCCGGCGGCGAATAAGCGGAGCCACCGTGTTTCGTACAAACGCAACGATTCTTCCGTCGGCAATGCACGTCTCCGTAGCTGCGGGACCGGGAGACCGAGGGACCATAGATGTTGAAGGAGCGGAGGCAGTGGACATTCGCGTTGAGCCGGATGTCGGTTACGCTGTAAGCGTTGCGTCTGGCGAGCGTGGCACTCGAATTGTCATTGAGAAGCAGGGTGTTCCGCGCGAGCGGTTGACTGTGCACTGCATTTGGCCGTTGCGAGGTGAGGCACGGTTCGATGTTCCCACTCCGCTGGAGCACGTTCGGTTCGAGGATGTCCGTGGGCGACCGTCCGTCGCGGCGCTCCGTATCGCATCGGCTCAGCTCCCGTATATGCGCGCCACGGCAATGTCACCAAAAATGGACCCACGCTTCTATGTAGTGATTGACCTCAATCCGGGATCTACCAGCGAAGTTGCGTTCCAGGCTGTACCACCCCGGCAAGAGCGAGATCTGGTGCCGGTTGCCGGAGGAGGCTATGAACTTCATCTGGGGAGTGTGCAGCCGCATGTCGATCTCCTTTTAAGCTCCACGACAGAACTTGATGCGACTGTAAAGCTGACCATTCGAGCTGATCCCCCACTCACCGGTAAACCAGTCGAACTGTCGGTGACACGTTATGACGTTGCTTTCGACTTCAACGCATCCGATTGCCTGAGGCTTGAAGCTTCAGACACTGAACGGCTCGCCATCGACGAACTTAAGCGCTTGGATTGTCGTGCGATCCCGCTGCTGGCCCCTGCGGAGGAGCCAATACCACTCACGCGTGTTGCGGACGATACATGGCAAATCGATGACCAGCGGATGTCGCCGGGCCCTTGGCTGGTGTCGGCCTGGGATGGGCTTTGGTGCAGAGTACGGCCCCGGTTACACGTTGTTCCGGTAGTCGCTTCAAAGATGACAACGAGTGCGCTTGCCGAGGCGATGCTCGAGCCAGATTGGAAGTCACGTCGCAACGCAATTGCATTTACTATGGGTAAGATGGCAGATGATCCCACCGACGCCGGCTGGGATCTGATAGATCAAATGCTCCAGCGCTGCGAGGAATTTCCTTCTCCCTCGTTCGACGCGATAGTGTCTTTGGCTCTCATAGATAAAGCGCTTGCGATGAGCGCACTATGCATGGCTGAACGTGGTCCGGAAGCACTGGATCGACTCTTCAAAG
>CAYSKN010000360.1:0-2238 GCA_964431565.1 uncultured Gemmatimonas sp. | reverse complement strand
GTCGGGGAACAGCGACTCTCCGGTGGTGCAGACGACCTTCAGCGACCGCACCCGCAGCGATTTGCCGCGCGCCTCGGCATGCGCTGCAAGCAGCGCCAGGCTGCTGGCATAGCCGTAGATGCAGGTCGGCCGGTAGCTGCGAATGGCCTCGATGTAGTCATCCATTGCCGCCGCCGACATCTCGAATGCATTCAGCAGCAACTGGTTCACCAGGCGGTCACGCAGACGCTTGATGCGGTCGTTCTTGTTCAGCTCGACCGGCGCCCCCCAGACGAAGACTTCGGGTTCGCCAACCTCGATGCCCCACCAGCGCCGCGCCCGCATCCGGCTGGCGGCATCGGCTACCTGCCGATCCCGGCCGTAGTAGAAGATCAGCGGGGCACCACTGGAGCCCCCCGTGGTGTAGCGGAAGGCGCCACCCGGCACGCCGTGCCAGACGATGCGCTCTCGGTTCGCGCTGGCATCGGCCTTGTCCATCAGCGGCAGCCGCCGCAGGTCGTCGAAACCAATGCTCGTCTCATCACCAACGGCCACCCCAGCCGCCGCGATACGCTCGGCATGCCAGGGGCTGTGGTCACGACAGACACGCAGCAACGCAGCCAATTTGCGCAGCTGCAGCGCCTCGACCTCCGCCCGGCTCAGCCACTGGCTCGCCTCCAGCTCGCGCAGATAACTGAAGGTGGAACGCCTGCACAGACGCTCGTGCAGAGGATAGATGAGGTGTCGCACCAGGGCGGGATGCAAGGAACTGGTATCCGATGAGTCGAAAAGTGGCTGAAGTATAGACACTGATCAGAGGCGAATCCGTTCCGCGGCCAGCGAGTGCCTGAATGCGACGCGCATCCCAGGACGGAACGGCGGATTCCTATGGCCCTGTTATCGATGCTCCGGATGTACGAGTATGACTGCAGCCGTCCGCCGTAAAATCGATAGCAACGGTATCGGACCCGCCCTTGTCCCCGGCCGCCAGTCGAGAATCCACCAGGACCACCCACTCAGGATTCAAGAGAGACTCCTTATGAGCATTGATCTCATTGCCGCTTTTTCATTGATACCGGGCGAAGCCGGTTCGCTGGCGACAGCAACACGGCAGCAAAGCAGGAACTTCGCGGAATCTCGCGGCGGGAAGGTCTGGAGCTTCTCAGGCGATCATTTCCAGATCCATGCTCATTGTGACGATTGGGAGACAGTCTCCGAGACCGATGATCAGCGCACCGCTGATCAGGCAGCGCTGTTCGGCCGGGCGATGGTGGGTGATCAAACGATCGACGCATCCAGGCTGCTACAGCTATGGCGTCGCGAGGGCAACCCTGCACTGGCAGGCGTCAGTGGCCGCTTCTGTCTGCTGCACTGGGATGGTATGTCACGCACTCTGCGTATCGCTACCGACCGACAGGGATTCTTTCGACTGTACGCCTGGGAAGATGGCCAACGGCTGATCGTCGCCACCCACACGGAGCTGATCACAGCACTACCATTTACGCCCTGGCGTATCGATCCAATTGGCGTAGCTCAATACCTGACGACAGGCCATCTCCTCGAGGACCGCACGCTCATCACCGGCATCAGACGCTTTCCCGCGGGAGAGATCTGGGCGGCTTCGCCCAACGATACCCGCAAGGAACGCTACTGGCAGTTGCGCATGCAGCCAGACCCCACCATAGGCAGCCGCGATCTCGTACCGCTGCTGTTCGAGACAATCAACAAGGCAATCGTCCGCCAGTTCTCCACCGGTTCGCCTGAACCCGCACCACTGCTGCCAGTGACCGGTGGATTCGATTCCCGCGTGCTTGCGGGCTGCCTGCACAACCAAGGCATCACTCCCGAATGTGTCACCTACGGCCACCGCCACTGCCACGATCGCTGCGACCAACAGGACACGGTCCACTCAGCCTCCTCCGAGCTCGACTGCCGTTGTGTGCGACATCGAAGGCAGCTCGGCGAACTCGCCGTTTCGGCCGATCATCGGGATGACCGCCAAGTCGCCACCGGATGCCGCGGCAACCCGGCGCTCCGACACCACGGGCGAGGAGGCCTCGATCTCGATGCCCGCGGGTTCCGCTCCGGCAGGACCCAACTCGATGGCAACACCACCACTGGGAGCCAACTCGATCTCGGATCCGACCGGAGCCCGGCTTCCGGCAGCGATCCGGCTCACCTTCACCCTCGCGATCGTGTCTGTGGATGGATTCACCACCACCAGCGTGGAGGTGGACTCCGCAGAACGATCCGCCCAGG
>CAYSKN010000359.1:0-2239 GCA_964431565.1 uncultured Gemmatimonas sp. | reverse complement strand
CTTCTCGTCCAGCGCTTCGTGGCGCAGCAGGGGCTCGCTATAGCCCTGATTTCCACCGTGCTCCAATCGCAATTGGGCGTCTCAACCTTCGCCCGCATCACAGACTTCAGTTGCCAGGCGCAGTACGGCGGGATCAGTATCCGGAAAACTGCCGGCGACACGCTTCCGCCGTTCGACCTGTCGGTCTACTACGACAGCGCCTGCACCCGCCGATACCTGTCGGAGCACGTCACAACCTACGACATGGGCGAGACTGGCGTCCACATGATCGCGACCGCCTCGTACTACGGCCCGACCGGAACGTTCCTAGGGACCACGGCTTACGACGAGAGGGCCATGTTCCCGACTGCCACCACCGGACTCGCGCTCTACGGACTCGGCACGTTCACTCCGGCGAATGGTGGCCCCGCAGTCTCGCTCGGCCTCAGTTGCTCGCTGGGGGGCGGCCCGGATGTGTTGTTGTCCCTCCCCTGTCAGGCGGGTGTTGCCCAGAATCTGCCTGGCTCTGCGATCGCCATCGGCTCGGTCACAACAGCCCAGCTGGTCGTGGACACCCTGGGAGTCGTGTCATTCAACGGGGCATCGACCCTGAAAAGTGCTGAACTCGATGGGCTGACGTTGGCTGTGCCGCAACCGTTAGCCCTGACGATTCTTGGCGGGGCCACGCGAGGAACAACAACGGCGAGCGGCGGCGAAGCGGTCTTCACGCTCTTCCCGCCGATGCCAACCGGCTGGAGTGTTACCGATGCTACCCACGACCAGCGGTTCACGATCGATCTGGTGAGCAACGAGGTGCGAAACCTGACCGGGACGATTTCCCGGATCAGCACCGGCGCAACACTCGCTACGATCGGAGTGGATCAGTCGGGAACGGGCACCATCACCTATTCCGACGGCACGGTGGCAGCCGTGACCAGCTGGACGCTGTCGAAGTAGGATCCAAGTCGAGGCAACGAGGTCACCTCAGGTAACGTCCGAAGTGCTGCATCGGAACACGCTCTGTGCAGAGGCTCCTGAGTGTTCTTTCCCTACGCCAAGGGCATGGATATCCGGCTCCGGATCTCGATGAACGGCGAGAGCTTCAACGGACGATTTAGGGACGAATGCCTGAACGAGCATCGGTTTCTCGACCTGACCGATGCCAAGACCATCATCTTGCCGGAGCCACACCTTCCATGATCTCGTTGTGGACGGCAGGCTCCCGGCTGGTGCCGGTTCCAGATTAGCTTTCAGGGTTGTCCAACCATCACTCAACAGTCGGATCACCGTTGCATCTCAGTCACATCCGCAACTTCTGCATTGTCGCTCACATCGATCATGGCAAGTCAACTCTGGCCGATCGCCTGATCGAGAAAACGGGCACGCTTCAGAAGCGTGAAATGAAGTCACAGGTGCTCGACACTCTCGATCTCGAGCGTGAACGAGGTATCACCATCAAGCTGAATGCGGTGCGCATGGGGTATTCCGGCGCGGACGGTCGATCGTACGAACTGAACCTCATCGATACACCGGGGCATGTGGACTTCACCTATGAGGTCTCCCGCTCACTGGCCGCCTGCGAGGGCGCGGTCCTCGTGGTTGATGCATCCCAGGGTATACAGGCTCAGACGCTATCCAACCTCTTCCTGGCAATGGACGCCGGTCTTGAGATCATCCCGGTTCTGAACAAGATCGACCTGCCAGGCGCCGAACCCGAGCGTCGGCGACAGGAGATAGTCGACCTGCTCGGCTGCAAGCCCGAGGAGGTGCTTCTCGTGAGCGGCAAGGAAGGAACGGGCGTGCCAGAACTGCTGGAGGAGATAGTCAGGCGTGTGCCACCTCCCAGCGGCAAACCTGAGGGACCACTTCGCGCTCTCATCTTCGACTCCTACTACGACAAGTACCGCGGTGCCATTCCGAGTGTGCGAATCGTGGACGGAGAGCTGCGCAAGGGTATGAACATCACTTTCGGCGCTTCGAACGAGGTGTACGAAGTGGCTGAGGTTGGATACCTGCAGCTCCGTCAGGTACCCGTCGAGGTGCTGAGAGCCGGCGAGGTGGGTTACGTGCTGGCGTCCGTACGTTCCGTGGGCGAAACACGCGCGGGCGACACTGTGTTCGATCACGACAACCACGCAGACGAACCTCTTCCGGGCTACCAGGCGGTGAGATCGTTCGTATTCGCGGGCATCTACCCCACCGATACCACGCAGTACGAGACCCTGCGTGACGCGCTCGAGAAAATGAAGTTGAACGATGC
>CAYSKN010000358.1:0-2248 GCA_964431565.1 uncultured Gemmatimonas sp. | reverse complement strand
CGTGCTTCAACGCGACGAGTCGGGCGCAATCGCAGGCTCTCTACAAGTCCTCGCAGAAACTAGTCCCGAACAGCGAAACGCGAACCTTTCCGCTGAGCCTTGCGCACTCTGGCAAGCGACTGCTTTGTGCCCTCTGGCATCGCGACTCCCGTGACTGAGCCCCACGCATCGCCTCGTTTGATCGCCGTGATCACGTTCGGGCGGACGTTGTACTCACGCGCCAAGTCCCTAATGACCACTTGGTCCTCAGAGTTCTGAATCCGCGCAAATATCTCGCGGACTTGTTGCTCAGTAAGAGTGGCCTTCCAAGCCTGTTCGCCTCGGCAAACCGTGCCGCGGCGATTCCTCACTTCAGCAGACCCCATCGAGTCGCTGATATACATGTGGTTCGGATTAACGCATTGAAGATTGTCACATGTCATGAAGACCATCATGTCGTAAGGCACTGATCCGAACGTCAGTCCGTACACGATCCGTCTGATGGCCGGATTCTTCGTGTCGTAGTCGATCCCAAACTCCTGCAACAGATCATGCTCATCGTAATCGCGGATTCGCAGTGCCATGGCTGGTAGACCAGACTTCGTGAATGCGCCGGTCCATGCCCAGCACTCATTCGGTCCACGACGCCGAGTTCGTGAACGAACGAACTGATCCAACGGCGCCGCACGTCTCTCATTCTCTGGCATCGTGCACCCATTCCTTGCATTGAAAATTGCTCCGCTGCTTCCGGCCCATACGGAGGAGGTTCTGTGGACGGGAAGGCCGCCTAACCGAAAGCGAGAACCTCTCTGGTCAACGCGCCGTGAGCGCAGCCAGCGTACCAACGAGAGAGTTGCATGCAACCCTTCAATCTCGTTGTTGAAGATGTTTTGTGACCCTATACTCAACGCAGTAACGGAAACCATCTGCGCATGCCCGCACGACCGATCCCTCTCCGACTCAGCTGGCAGGACGCTGACAGCTTTATTACAGCCGTCTACTCGCAGAAGGCTGTGAGCGGATTCACGCACAATTTCTACAAGTATCCAGGGCGATTCTCACCGGACTTTGCCAGGGCGACCATCGACGTATTCAGCAGACCGGGTGACGTAGTGGTTGACCCGTTTGTTGGCGGCGGCACGTCTCTAGTTGAGAGCCGGGTGGCAGGTCGCATCGGTATCGGATCTGATCGCAGCGCGTTGGCGAACTTTGTGGCACGTGCGAAAGTTCGAGTCATCACCGAGCAGGAAACCTCACATCTTGAAGAGTGGTTTCTGGCGCTTCCGGAGCGACTGCTGCTCCGCAGCAGCGGTCGGCGGTTGGATGCCGTCGCCAGCCCGTACACCCGAAATCTCCACTGCGAGAAGACATGGGCAATACGTCGATCGATCGAGCGCGCAATCGCTTGTATTGACAGGCTTCCTACGCCCCGAGAAGAGGCTTTCGCGCGGTGTGTCGTCCTGCGAACGGCGCAATGGGCGCTCGATGGCCGTTACAAGATCCCATCGGCCGGCCAATTTCGAGAGAAGCTGCTTGAGTTCGCACGTGAGATGCTGGCAGGGGCGGCCGAGTATCGAAGCGCGGTACGGGCGGCCGACCGGTTGGCACCAGCACGCGGCCTGCGCCGCAGTACCTGCATTAACCGGGACGCATCAGGGCTGACTGATTTCCTTACTAGGTCCTTATCACCGCGCAGGCCGACCCTGCTGCTGACCTCCCCACCATACCCTGGCGTACACATGCTTTATCACCGCTGGCAGGTTCGCGGCGGAAGGGAGACACCGGCGCCATTCTGGATCGCCAATGCTGCCGATGGTGCCGGCGCCTCGTACTACGCCATGCATAGCCGCTCGCCAGGTGGTCTCGACAGCTATTACTCGGGAATGGAAGACACGTTCCGCTCACTCGCCAAGGCCTGTGGCCGGTCAACGACAGTCGTCCAGCTGATAGCGTTTTCTGAGCCAACGGAGCAACTGCCCAGGTATCTCGAGATGATGGAACGATGCGGCTTCGCTGAGATGCGCCTCGCGGAACACATAGATACCAATGACGGCCGGCTGTGGCGCAATGTACCCGGCAGGAAGTGGCATGCGAACGTAAAGGGCCGACTGCATTCGTCACAAGAGGTGGTCTTGCTTCATCGCCTATCGTAATGAGGCGCCTTCTCTATACCACCCTACGCGTCCTCCCCAATAATCCCCAACTCTCCCAGTTCGCTCTCGTCTAGTCCTGAAAGCTGATCGATCATAGGCAGCAAGACTGGTGCGAC
>CAYSKN010000357.1:0-2259 GCA_964431565.1 uncultured Gemmatimonas sp. | reverse complement strand
ACTGACGACTAGGATCACGGCTGCTGCCGGTCGCACGACCCGAGGCGTTAACCGCAATAGGAGAATGGGTACGACGGTGGCTAGGAAAAGCGCCAGAGCAACGCGCGTGCCCGTTCCCACAATGCCAACCAGACACGCCAACGCGAACAACCCGAGGACCAAGTTGCGACGCGTCAACGCCTGCGCTGCCAGGTACGCCCCGGTGACGCAGAGCGCGTTCGCAAGCACGTTGTTACCCCATCCGGGGATCCCGATGCGCTGCTGCAGCAACCAAGTGACGAGGACAAGCACCAATGCCATTGCGGCGAAGATGATGCCGAGGTGGAACGTCAAGCGCTGTTCCGTCGTGCGCCGCCGCTCACGGCACAGTTCCAGCCAGGTAAGCCACCCGAACAGCAGCGCCCTGATCCAGACGAGGTACTGATACGCGAACGCGTCGGCCTTGAAGCCAGCCTCGAAGCCGTTACCCAGTAGCGGCAGCAAGAGCAACACTCCAACCGCCGTCAGGCCTAACGGCAGGCGTCGCCTCCACCGAACTAGGAAGTAGACCAGGAACAGATCCCCCAGCATCAGCGGGGCGACGGTGCCGGCCGCCCGCTCGAACACCCCACCGAGCCAGACTTCCCCCAAGATCCTGTTACCTGGGTACGGCGCCAGAAGGTAGACGTACAACATGACGATGTAACCGTTCGAGCGCAGGCTCAGGAGCAAGAGGACCATGACCACGCTGGCCGCGACCGACGCGATAGCCAGCCAGAGCTGGTCATCCTGGTAAGGACGCAGGGAACGTCCCCAACCTAGCAAGACCCCGATGGCGAGCGAAGCTGCCCCCCAGACCAACACTCTCGACCTACCAGCGCTTGGCAACGTCGATCATCTCCAAGCCGAGAGTACGGTAGCGGCAGCTTTGAGCGCGGCCGCGCGACCTACTGGCCCGACGTAAGCATCCAAGAACCGTCTCGCGCTCTCGGCCAACTGCAATCTCGTGTCTTCCTCTGCCAACGCTGTTAATCCAGCCTGCAGCTCCACCGAGTCGGTCGCGGGCAACACGCATCCGAACTTAACGAACGGGATCGGTTCTTCGATCTCGGGATGACGCAGCAAGAGCACCGGCTTGCCTGCAGCGAGGGCGTCGATGCCGACGGTCGACTGTGCGGTAACCACGGCATCGCACCGTTCGAAATCAGTCTCCAAGGGGACCCCTGCTGCCGAGACCGAGAAGCGACCTGCCAACTCGTTGGGCCAGCCGGACAAGAGCCGCTCCAGCTCAACGCGGCGACCTTCACCGGGGTGGGGCCTGATGACCAGGTTCAGACCCGGTCGAGCTTCCAACGTCGCCCGCAAGACCTGCAGAAGATCGCGGTTCAGCCGTTCCGCCAGAGGCTGGGCAGCGTACAACACCGTACTTGCGTCATTGTGCGTTCGCCCTGCCGGTGGGGAGGAGCCTCCCCGTACGAACCCGACTGCCGCCACCCTGGCACGATCAGTTCCACGCCGGACGAACCAATCTCGGCACCACGGGCCCCAAGCCAGCATCCTGTCCGCCACGACCGGGAGGTAGAAGTCAGCTACTACCAGCGCACCGTGCTGAACGACGAACGTCGGGATGCCCATCCTTCTGGCGACCGCTACTACCATCCGCGAGTAGCGGTGAGCGTCCGATGCCAGCACGATGGCACGCGGGTCGATGGCCGCCATCATCCGTTCGACCGTTCGGTGATCGAGTAAGGTCTGTGCTACGTAACCACGATGTAACTCGCGGATCGCCTGTCTCGCGGCGATGAGCACGTGATCGTCAGTTTCAGGCTGCTCCGTTCGGCGCAGCTCTGCCGTTACCGTTGCCGACAGGCTTACCGCGTCGATTACGTCACGCCAGCGGGTGTAAGCTGCGAACGGTACGACCCGCCTTCTCTCGTCGACGCCCCGCGCGAAGTGGCCGGACGCTGGCTGCATCGATACGCCCAGCACTTCGAACCCCTGCTCCCTGATAGCAGCGAGGACGAGAGCGACGTTGGTAATCATACCCGGGTTCCTCACGTCGAACAGGCCCAAAACGTCCGTTCTCACCTGCGGTAGGCGAACGCCCCGCATGCGTTCCACCACCCCAGCCGCGGTCCTGGCCGACCATTCCCACTTGCTGCGCTTCAGCCAACCGATCACCCGCTCCCTCAGGTAGGACCTCGTGAAGCGCTGCCTGACCCCGTTGGCGAACGGCTTCCTCAGACGCACGCGCCCGCCCCATGCTCCGTCCGGAGGAGG
>CAYSKN010000356.1:0-2277 GCA_964431565.1 uncultured Gemmatimonas sp. | reverse complement strand
ACCAATAAACGGGCGCCATTGCTGAGTACGCGGCGACTTCATCCGTCCATCACTGAAAGTTGACGCTCGCGTCTGCCACTGATGACGCGTGAAACAGTGATGGAGCCCTCGTACAACAGATAGAGAGGGATTGTCAGCAGAACGAGCGAGGTCGGATCACTGCCGGGCGTAATGAGTGCCGCAGCGATGAAGCAGCCAACCAGCGCGTGTCTCCGGAAGCGCGACAGATACTGCGGACGGACGATGCCCAGTGCAGAAAGAAGCGCTATCACTACCGGCAATTCGAACACTGCCCCGAACGCAAGGCACATCGACGTCACGAATGAGACGTAACTGTCAACCGTCTGCATGGTATTGACCGATTCGCTCTCGAAGCTCGAGTAGAATGCGAGCGTCACCGGAAGAACATACCTGAATGCGAGCGCCATGCCTGCCAGAAAGAGAATCGCGGCCACCATCAGCGCCGGTATGACCACCTTCTTTTCATGCCTGTAAAGGGCAGGTGACAGGAAACCCCACGCCTGCCAGACAATAACGGGGGAGGCAACAATCACACCGAGGATGACCGACGCCTGCATCACTATATTGAACACGTCACCCACGTGAGTGACCATCAGTGGCTGGTGCAGATAAGGCTTGATAGGCTCCGCGAGAATTCCGATGATGTCTATCTTCTGCGAATAGAGCAGAGCGAAGGAGCCGATGACGCCCACAGCAATGGCCACCGCCGACTTGACCAATCGCCAGCGCAATTCCTCCAGGTGTTCGAGGAACGGCATTTCACCGCGATCACCCCCTGCCACGTGCGGTCCTGGCTGACTTGCTGACCACTCGGATTCAGCGAAGCGTCTTCAGCGTCTCTTCAGCCAGCGCAGCTTCGTTGCTGCGCGGGAACCTGACGATCACCTGCTCGAAGAGCTGACGCGCCTGTGCGGTGTTGTTCTGCCGCAGTAGTAGCTGTGCTCGTTTGTACAATGCAGTGGGTGCCTTTGCGGATGTGGGATGAGCACTGACGACAGCGGCGTACGCAGCGTCTGCTGCAGGCAGATTGTTCTCCCTGGCCAGCGACTCAGCAATCCAGTACTGCGCATCGGGAACGTATTCGGACGTCGGGTAGGTGGTGATCAGTTCCTGAAAGAGCGTACGTGCCGTTGATGTACTCCCGCGGTTGAGCTGATCCATCCCGTTGGTGAACAACTGGTTCGGTCCCGGACCAGCTGCCACCTGCACGGAATCCCCGGGCGCAGAAACGGGCGCAGGCTGACCCCCCTTCCCCGCCGGCGTGCCTCCAGATCCAGCCGCTGAAACAGCAGGCGGTACATCGGAGGCTCCGGTTACCGCTGGCGGGTATACGGCCGCGGGCGCAGTGCGTGCCTCCAGTTCAGCACGCAGACGTGCGATGGTTGCCTGGCTCTGACCGAGCAATGTCTGCACCTGGAGCAGTTGTTCACGCACCGCACGCATCTCGCCCCGTACATCGCCCTGAATACTCACAGTGCGTGCACTGACCCGCGCCAGCGAGTCGCTGGCCAGCTGAAGCAGACGCAAGGCCTGATTCAGCGACTCCTGATGCTGTTCCTGTTGACGCAGCAACTCCGTACGCAAAGACAATACGTTGTCCTGCACGATACGCACATCGCCTCGTGTGGCGAAGCATCCCCCCGTGGCAACCAGAACCACGAGAGGAATCAGTCGCCACACACGGTGGGGACGCATACATATACCTCCGGGTGCGGCCGTACTCATCAGGGGATCGCGCGAAGCTGATCACCGCCGCTGGTGATCTCGAACTCGTCACGACGGTTCTTGGCCCATGCATCCTCGGAGGTTCCGATCACGGCAGGGCGCTCCCGCCCGAACGACGAAGTCTCCACCCGTGACGGATCGACACCGCGATCGGTCAGGTAGCGCTTTGCTGACTCCGAGCGTCTGCGGCCCAGAGCAATGTTGTACTCATCACTGCCGCGTTCATCGCAGTGACCAGCGATCCGGATGCGGAGGCCTGGATTTGCATTCAGCACCGCCAGCTTGGCATCCAGTGATGCACGCGCCTCGTCACGAAGCTCATCGGTATCGTAATCGAAATAGATGGTCTCCAGCAGAAGCGCGCGCGTAGCTGCCACCTTGGCACGATACTCCTCCATCGTATCGCGTGCAGCAGGTGCTGGCGTGGTGGTGCGCTCGGGTGTTTCGCTGACCGGCGCCGGGGTCGGCGCAGGAGCCGGTGTGGGCTGCTTCTTCTTGCAGGCACCGAGCACGAGAGATGTGGACACCATG
>CAYSKN010000355.1:0-2289 GCA_964431565.1 uncultured Gemmatimonas sp. | reverse complement strand
GGGCTTGCTGTTCCCGATGAATTTGTCGATACCGAGAACGGCAACTGGTCGATCGCCGGACGTACGCTTCGCGATGAACACAAAGCCGTGCGCATGTCGGTGCGTGATGTAATTCGTTATTCCAGCAATATCGGCACTGCAAAGTTGGCACTGCGCTTCAGCGAACGCGAGGAATACCAGGCTCTCCGTGACTTCGGCTTCGGTACTTACACGGGCGTGGCTTATCCGGCGGAGTCGCGCGGGCGACTTGCCTTGCCACAGAACTGGGGAAGGATGACACCTGCGTCCGTGGCGATAGGTTACGAGATGATGGCGACACCGCTTCAGATCGCTGCGGCGTACGCGGCAATTGCCAACGATGGCGAATTGCTGGAGCCCGTGCTGGTGCGTGAAGTCCGGGATCGTGAAGGACAACTGGTGTTCGCCCATCGGAAGCGGTCTGTGCGTCGGGTGGTGTCACCGGCAACCGCGGCACTCATGCGTGCGATGCTGAAAAGCGTCGTGGACAGCGGTACCGCCCGATCAGCTACCCTCACGACCTTCGATGTGGCTGGCAAGTCGGGAACCGCGCGGCGCATGGTCGCGGGACGCGGCTATGTGTCAGGGAGATACAACGCCAGTTTTGCCGGGATCTTTCCTGCAGAGGATCCGCAATACGTGATTGTGGCGAGATTGATTGATCCAGTCGGCACCTATTTCGGCGGCGTCGTATCCGGGGCCATGGCCAACAGAATTCTTCAGGATGCTCTTGCCACGCGCGATGCTTCGCTTGATCGCGATGCGCTTGCGAAGGTATCACGGACTCCCCGACTACCTGCGTCCGATCGGCCTGTCGATGTGTCACTGTCCACGCCCGCGCGTGATACTTCCCATGGCGGTGTGACGGTTGAGGCGGCACTGCCCGAAGCCGAACCACAGCCTGGACCCGACCGGATCGTTGTCGACCTGCCACACGGTAGCCAAGGATTCAACGGGGCCAGCCGAGTCCGCGTCGGCGAGGCTCTGCCAGTGCCATACATAAAGGGGCTGAATGTACGGCAGGCTGTGCGCATGATCTCAGCTGCCGGGCTTCGTGTCAGTCTGGTGCCTGGCAGCGAGCTTCGCACGACCCCCATGGCCGGAACGCTGCTGAAGGAAGGGGCCACCGTCCGGCTGGAGGTACCGGCAATGGTGGTGAGCTCCGGGCGTCGCAGCCGCACCAGCGACACCCCTCACTGACAATGAGTGAATCTCGAACACAAGGCATGTCGGCGGTGCAGCCCGTTCCCGTTTCACGTATTCTTGATGCTTTACGCGAAAGGGACCAATTGCTTGGTACCAGTTGTGAAGTGCCGCGGACGATCAGCGACATTTTCGATGACAGTCGACGTACTACCCCGGGATCTGCCTTCCTCGCCATCCGGGGTGCCGCACTCGACGGCCACGCGTGGCTGCCCGATGCACGCCAGGCTGGTGCGTCCTTGGCTATTGTTGAAGACGCTGCTGCCGCCAGAGCCGCTGGTCTTGAGGCGATCGTGGTGCGCAATGGGCGCGTGAGTGCCGCCATCGCTGCGGCTGCTTTCCACGACTGGCCTGCCCGCTCGCTTACACTTGTTGCAGTCACCGGTACCAACGGCAAGACGACCACCACGAGCCTGCTCCGTCACTTGCTGGATGCTCCTGAACGTACCGCGGCATCGATAGGTACGCTGGGGGTGCTGAAAGGCAGCGTCGGCACGGGCGTGCCCGGTGGTCATGGGCTCACGACGCCGGGGCCCGTGGAGCTCCAGCGTGTGTTGCACACCCTGGTGCTGGATGGAGTGAAGCTGGTGGTGATGGAGGCCAGTTCCCACGCTCTCGACCAGCATCGCATGGAAGGTCTTGAGTTCATGGCCGCGGTGTTCACCAACCTCACACGCGATCATCTCGACTACCACGGGACAATGGATGCTTATCGGGCGGCCAAGCTTGAGTTGCTCACATTGCTTGCACCTGACGGGATAGCCTGCTTCAATGCGGACGATAGGGCATGGCATGGCCTTGGCAGGGAAGGACATCGCTGCACATTCGGCATCAGCAGCTGGGCCGATGTGCGTGCAGTCGGAGTGGCATACAACACGGATGGGAGCCGCTTTCGGCTTGAGACATCCCATGGATCGGACGTTGTTACCCTGCCGCTGATCGGCGATTTCAATGTGGCGAACGCACTCGGTGCTGCTGCCGTAGGTCTCTCACTCGGACTCCCTCCGGACGAGGTCGCCGTCAGGCTTTCCCAGGCCCCACAGATACCTGGACGTCTGGAACGTCTTC
>CAYSKN010000354.1:0-2294 GCA_964431565.1 uncultured Gemmatimonas sp. | reverse complement strand
CCACAGGTCGCTGCTTGACACACGATCTCTCACACGTTCAGCGATCTCACGCTGTGAATCACTGGTGAAGAAGATTGCACTCCGGTACTGCGTGCCAATGTCGTTTCCCTGACGGTTAAGCGTCGTGGGATCGTGTAAACGGAAGAACCAGTCCTCAAGCAACCTATCGTAGCTCAGCACTGCCGGATCAAAAACCACACGTACACTCTCGGCATGCCCGCTCTTGCTGTCATGCGTGTCGTGATATGTGGGATTGTCCAACCAGCCGCCCGTGTAGCCCACCTCGGTTCTCAACACACCTGGTATGGTACGCAACAGCTCCTCCATTCCCCAAAAGCACCCACCAGCAAGAATGGCGACTTCGGCGTTCTGACCATTGCTATCAATCATGTTATCACCTTCAGTGTTATCTGAAGCAGCAGTGGGCGCTTCAGGAAAGAGATGAGCATACTCTCCGTACCCGCGTGATACCAGTTGCGCAACCGGAACGAACTGCAGAGCTGCCGAATTAATGCAGTATCTGAGACCACCGTGTTCACTCGGCCCATCGGAGAAGAGATGACCAAGATGTGAATCCGCGTGCCTCGATCGCACCTCAATGCGCCACATGCCATGGCTCGTGTCAGGACGCTCGCTTACGTTGTTGCTGACTGGCTGTGTGAAGCTGGGCCATCCACTCCCGGAGTCGAACTTGTGCACCGATGCGAACAGTGGCTCACCACTAACCACATCCACATAGAGTCCCGGTTCCTGATTATCCCAGTAAGCGTTTCTGAATGGAGGCTCGGTCCCGCACTGTTGCGTTACCGCGTACTGCTCTGGAGTTAGTCTGCCGACAAGGTCACTGCTGCCGCAGTCGGTCTGATCTTTCATGGTTCTGAATTGTAGCTACTGTTGCTGCCGCTGGCGTCATACCGATGGCACAGTGTTCAAGCGACAGCCCACGCCGCTGACTGGGCCGACGTACTCTCTGACTTCGTAGCCATCGTGATTCCTTCCTTCCATAATCATTGGACCCGGACGAAACTGCCCTCCACGCTGACCCGCATTCCCGAACACGCAAGCAATCCGGCTTCCGCCACTGCACGCCCGAGCCTGAGATAGACCACCTTCGTCGGCACCTGCAATACCATCCCCGACCGACACTCACGAAAAGCCAGATCTCAGCGAGATACGTGAGGTTGTCAGCGAATTCTCCGATATCGACGATCACATTCGTGGTGTCCGGGCATGCGAGGTGAAGCGGCATGGAACTGTCAATCGGATTGCCACGGGTGTCCAGCAGGCGCAGCGTATCATCACCCCCGAGAAACACACTCCTATCCGCTTCCAGGCCAGGGGCGCTGCCGTCAGACTGCCAGCGGCCGACGCTGACGACGTGGCTTCGCCCCTCCCCGCCATACCACCCTCTCATGCGATAAATACTGTCCGGCCACAGCGACAGCGTGGTGATGAGTCCGGAACAATCGGCACACGGAAGGGTTTCCGCAAATGTAGCCGTGACGATGGCCACGGTGGCGGCACGTGCTTCGGATGACACCCGATCAAAGCTGCATGCCTAGCCTCCGCTGCATCCACCGCGAGCCACCGCCTCCGATATTGACCGTGAGCGATCAAGTCAGGCACCGCATTCTTCCGTCGGCGCTGGACATCATGCTGGGCGTCATGGCGACTGGTTGCACCGTGGTTTGCGGTATCGCTTGTCATGCTGAATGTCATGTGGGGTAACACACCGTATGGTGATACTGCGCTTGCGCCATGAACACACTGCGTTTCGACAATCGCTTCATTGAGAAACTGCCTGGAGACCCCGATCAGAGCAACAGGCGGCGACAGGTGCTGGGTGCTGCCTGGAGTACAGTGATGCCCACGCCGGTAAGCTCTCCACGCCTGCTGGCAGTCGTGCATGACCTGACTGACACGCTGGGCTTTTCGGTCGAACACACCGCGTCACAGGATTTTGCGGAGGTATTCGGCGGAAATGCACTCCTGCCGGGCATGCGCCCATGGGCCACCTGTTACGGCGGACACCAGTTCGGTCAGTGGGCGGGTCAACTGGGAGACGGACGGGCGATCTCGCTGGGCGAAGTGGTGAATGCTGCAGGCGAACGCCGTGAATTGCAGCTCAAGGGAGCTGGTCCAACACCGTATTCGCGCAACGGTGACGGACGAGCCGTCCTGCGTTCGTCCATACGCGAATTCCTCTGCAGCGAAGCCATGCACCACCTGGGCATTCCCACTACTCGTGCGCTCTCGCTGGTGACAACCGGCGAGGATGTCCTGCGTGATATGTT
>CAYSKN010000353.1:0-2317 GCA_964431565.1 uncultured Gemmatimonas sp. | reverse complement strand
ATGACTATGCAAGGTGGGTTCAGGCCTGTTACAGCATCCTCGAGGATGAACATCCTGATGCTGCTGTCCTGGTGGAGAAGTTTGCCAGGATCCTTCCCACCGGCGGTGAGGAGCTTTCGTCGGAGGCGCTTGATGAGATACAGGAGGTTTTTACCAGAACTTTCGATGTCCAGGCTGTCACTACACTCGGGGTGGGCTATGTGATGTTCGGTGACGATTACAAACGCGGCGAGCTTCTGGTGAACCTGAGCCGTGAGATGGATACGGCAAGGGTTGACTACTCAGATGAATTGCCTGATCACCTTCCCAACGTACTGCGCCTCGTCGCGCGCTGGGAGGACCGTGTGTTGGCTGCCGAGTTTGTGAGGGAAATTCTTCATCCCGCCCTCGAGCGCATGGTGGCTGAATTCGAACCCGGCCGCAGCGACCAGCGCGATGTACTTTATGCGAAGCATTATCGGACGCTGATTGCTTCCTCACCGAAGCGCAGGGCAATGTTTCGCGAGCCGCTCCTCGCCGTGATTGCTGTAATCAAGGCCGATTTCGGCCTCGGCGAGTGGAAACCGCCCGAAGAAAGAAGCGGCTTCCTGCATGCAGTGCGGCGAGAACTTGAGATAGAATCGACCGATGCTGCAACCGTGAGCAATGGAGGTATGAAGTGAACGCCGACCTCTTCAATCAGTTCTTCTTCGTCGGTCTGCCATATATGGCGCTGATCGTCTGCACTGCCGGAATTGTATACAGATACAGGCGGCGCGGTTTCTCTGTGTCGTCGCTGTCATCGCAATTTCTTGAAGGCAAGGATCTGTTCTGGGGTTCTGTGCCATTCCATATAGGCATTCTGGTTCTCTTCTGCGGTCATCTGCTGACGTTCCTTTTCCCGCGTGCCACGCTGGCCTGGAACAGTGTTCCGGTCAGACTGCTCATTCTGGAAGTTACAGCGTTCACGTTCGGAGTTACCGTCTTCATCGGCCTGGTGGCGCTCATGTATCGGAGATTCCGCAATCCGCGCATCAGGGCGGTCACCAGCAGAATGGATGTAGTACTGGAGCTGCTGCTCCTCATTCAGGTGATATTCGGGCTCTGGATAGCGCTCGGCTACCGATGGGGTGCATCGTGGTTTGCGTCTGATCTGTCGCCGTATCTCTGGTCCATTCTCAAGCTCAAGCCGGAGACGGCGGCAGTCTTTGTACTGCCATGGGTAATCAAGGTCCATATCATAGGCGCGTTCACAATCATTCTGATTGTGCCCTTCACCAGGCTCATTCACTTCTTTGTAGCTCCGCTGCATTACATCACGCGACCGTATCAGCAGGTCATCTGGAACTGGGACAGGCGCGCTATACGCGACCCGAAGACGGCATGGACTCCAACGCCTCCGCGCAATAACTGACTGCTCAACCAACAGATCCGATGCGTTCCTCCAGTGTTGAGCCGTCCGGGAGTCCACGGGATGCACTAATCAGTTCAATCATCGGTTTCTTCGTCGGCTTTGCTGCTGTTGCACTGTTCAGTGTCACAGCTGAACGTTTCAGAGTTGTGATGGGCCTTGGGCCGACGCAGGTTGGTCTCCTGGTGGCCATGCCGTCGTTATCCGGCTCCCTCCTGCGCATACCATTTTCTGCCTGGGTGGATACGACAGGGGGGCGCCAGCCGTTTCTGGTATTGTTGACCCTGTCCATCGCGGGTATGGCCGGACTGACAGCTGTCGCTGGTGTGCTGTATCCTGACCGGCTTGGCGCGGACATGTATCCGCTGCTGCTGGCTCTGGGCCTTCTGTCCGGCTGTGGGATTGCGGTATTCTCGGTTGGTGCGAGCCAGGTGTCGTACTGGTTTCCCAGGTCCACGCAGGGGCGCGCTCTTGCTGCGTACGCTGGTATCGGCAATCTCGCGCCGGGAGCCTTCTCAATGGTGCTCCCGTTCGCACTGGCAGGTCTGGGGTTGTCCGGCACATACATTGTGTGGCTCACCCTTCTGGTGCTTGGTACCGTTGTCTATGCGATCAAGGGCCGCAATTCATGGTACTTCCAGTATCGCAGGGCCGGCCTGGATCCGGTAACGGCTGCTCAGAAGGCTTCTGCTATGGGGCAGGAGCTGTTCCCGTCAGCGAGCCTTGCCGGTGGTCTTCGGATTTCTGCCAGCAAGTGGCGTACGTGGGTGCTTGTGTCGGTCTACTTCACATCATTCGGCGGGTTCGTGTCGCTCACCGCCTGGCTGCCGACCTACTGGACATCCTTCTTTCATGTCACACCGGCAGTAGCTGGGCTGCTTACGGGTCTGTTCGCCATCCTTTCATCCGGGATCCGCATTGTAGGCG
>CAYSKN010000352.1:0-2327 GCA_964431565.1 uncultured Gemmatimonas sp. | reverse complement strand
AAACTGATGGAGTACGACGGGGACAGGTTTCGCTGGTCCGCACTGGCCGGCACAGGGGCTGATTCCCTTGGTGCTGCGGTGGCGGCAGGCTGCATTGGTGGGCATACCCGGGAGCAGATGATCAATGCGATGGGGCTCGCGGGTTGGACGGCGCCTGCACCGAAGGCTGCCGACATGGCCAACCGCGATACGTTCAACTCGTTCAAGTACGCACCCTATGGCTGTGTGGCGCAGACCGGGATCATGGCTGCGATGCTCGCGCAGGAGGGGTATGTCGGGGAGCGCGATGTGTTGGACAAGACGCCCGGCTTTTTCGAGGCGCAGGGCTTCATGGGCGCATATCGGGAGCTTCTGGACTGCGGCAGCGGAAAATGGTGGATTCTGGATACGGCGCTCAAACCGTATCCATCGTGCCGCTTCACCCATGCAGCGATAGACGCGGTGCTCGGGTTTCAGCAGCAACACGGTGTGCGTGTCGAGGATATCCAGCAGATCGAAATCCGGCTGAACCCGATCGCCTACTCGACATGGTTTTTCCGCAATCCGGCAGCGTCCATCGTGGCGGATCATCGTGCGCCGCTGCATGGAGCGTTCAACATCCCCTACATCACCGCGCGTGCCTTGCTGGGACATCGACGCGGACCTGACTGGTATGCGGCGGAGAGGCTCGTGGACGAGTCCGTATGGCAGCTTGCGCGAAGGATTTCCACATTGCCCGACGAAGGGCTTGCTGCCAGCTGGCGCGAGGACGTGCTGCACAGTCCGATTCACAGACCGCGTTTCAACAGGGCACTCGTCTCCATCACGGTGGGCGGGCAACGCCACGAGATTGCGTCCGACTTCAATCAGGGCGATCCCTGGAGCGACGCAACCCGGGCCGACTGGAACTGGGTCAGGAGCAAGATGCAGGATTTTCTTGCCGGCATCATGCCGGAACAGCAGCAGGATCGACTGTTGTCGCTGATGATGAATCTCGAGACGGTGAACAATGTCAGAGACGAGATTTCCCCGCTATTGGAGGTAACGGCATGACGGGCACGAATGATGGCGGCGTGGTGCAGGAGTCGGTCGAGGACAAGATTCGGTTCGCGTCGTACTTCAAGCCGTGGATGATCATCCTGCGCGGCAGGCGTGGCCTCGCGATCGATCTCTGGCTGGTGGAGAAGACGGGCTGGTCGCTCATGTCCTGGCAATATTCGATGGCGGCAGGTCAGGCGTACACGCCGGCGATGTCCATCACGATGGTTGGCGCCAGGAGCGGTGATCTCAAGAAGGTCGTGCTGCCGTATGTCAGACATGGTGATGACTACCTGGTGATCGGTTCCAATGCGGGTGGTCCAACGGATCCGAAATGGGTGGCGAACCTGCGCAAGGAGCCACGCTGCTGGCTCAGAGTGAATCGCCGGCCCGTGACTGCCGAGGCTCACGTCTCGTGTGGCGAAGAGAGGGAGCGTTTGTTTAAATACGTCGTGCAGAGAAAGCCGAATGTCGCGCGCTATCAGGAGCGCGCCGGCACCTTCGGACGTGAAATTCCGATCGTGGTGATTCGTCCACGCAGCAGGGAGTAGCAGTGCCGAAGGAGCCGAGGAAGCGTCCCGGCGGACGCAATGAAGTCGTCAGACGGGCGGTAGTTGCGGCTGTGCTCGACGCGATCAGGGATCATGGTCTGGAATTCAACCATGTCGACGTGGCAGAGCGCGCAGGCGTGCATCACACGACCGTGTATCGGCGCTGGCCGGCAAAGGCGGACCTGCTGCGCGAGGCGATGGGTGAACAGTACCGACAGCTCGAGCTCAGGCGAACAGGCGATTTCGTCAGTGATCTGCATGCGATTTGCCAGCACTTTGCTGCATACGCTGCCGAACCGGTGCAGCGCATCGTGTTCGGATACGCCATCGTCAGCGAAAGCACCGACGTGGCGGATCTGTTGCGGGAATACTGGTTCCCGTTGCGTCGCGAAATGGAAGCCTTCATTCAGGAAGGCATCGACAGCGGGCAGTTGGCAGCGGATACGGACCCTTTCCTGTTCGTTCAGCTGCTGATAGGACCCTTGATACTGGTGCCGCTGTTCACGCGCAAAAAGCTGCAGCGAAGGCAGGTGCAAAAAATCGTCGATCGGATCGCGTTGTCGCATGCCGCTGCTCACGCAGAAGGGCGGACTCATTCGGGACGGCACGTGCGGAAGATTCCGGCATGACGACGGCATTGCCCGAAAGGCACGATGACTGTCCGAGGGTGATGTGGGGATGATCCGCGCCGCCAGCGCATTCAACCGATGAAGGCTACGAGATGAACAGACTGCAATTCGACGACATCCGTGACAGGCA
>CAYSKN010000351.1:0-2331 GCA_964431565.1 uncultured Gemmatimonas sp. | reverse complement strand
CAGAAGATTGAGGTCGTTGTGGCTTCCGGGCAGACTGTTACAAAGGACGTGGCACTTCAACAGGCTGCGTTTTCTCTTGCTGCGGTGGTAACCACCGTAACCGGAATGCAGAGAAAGGTTGAACTGGCGAATGCCACGACCCAGCTCAACGTGGCTGAACAGCTTGCTGATCTTCCGGTCAACAATATGAGCGCTCTCTTTACCGGCCGCTCATCAGGTGTGCAGGTCATCCAGACCGGTACCACCGGATCCGGATCACGGGTGCGTATTCGAGGCCAGAACTCTTTCTCACTGTCAAACGATCCGATCATTGTAATTGACGGTGTGCGCGTGTCCAACAGCACCAACGACATGGTGAGCACTGGCGGGGCCGGTCCTTCACGGCTGGACGACATCAATCCGAACGAGATCGAGAGCATGGAGGTGGTAAAGGGCCCTTCCGCAGCTACACTCTACGGAACCGAGGCTGCCAACGGGGTAATCGTCATTACCACCAAGCGTGGCAAGTCAGGCAAGACGACATGGAACCTGAGTTCCGAACGTGGGCGCCTTAACAACGTTGCTGACTTTCCGGACATGTGGACTCTCTGGGGTCGCAAGGCAGCCAAGCCCGATGTCACTACACCCTGCCTTCTCACCGACGTGGCCAACGGTTCGTGTGTGTCAATCGACTCGCTGTCACGTGGGAATGTGTTGAAGGATACGGATTTGACCCCGCTGGGGACTGGTGGGCGGACGCAGTACAGCCTTCAGGGATCCGGTGGCAACGACAAGGTACAATTTTTCGTATCCGGCCAGACCGAGAGCGAAACCGGTATCTATAAGATGCCGGCAGCTGAAGTCGCCCGCCTGAAGGAGCAGCGGCATGTGGACGAGCTGCCCAGTGAGCAGATGCGCCCGAATGCGTTGGCGCGCAACAGCTTTCGCCTTAATCTGAGCAGCGAACTGCGTCCCAATATGTTTCTGCAGGCGTCTTCCGGCTACATCAGCTCGGACCTGCGTCAACCTCAGAACGAAGACAATGTCCGCGGTCTCATGTTCGATGCTCTTGGCGGGCAGTGGCGCGCCGACTTGAAGGACAGCTTTGGCAATCCGCTGCGCGGATACAGACAGTACATGATGGGAGACGTGCTGTCCCGCACTACCACTCAGGGGATTGATCGCTTCATCAATAGCGTCTCGTTGCAGTGGAATGCTGCTTCCTGGCTATCCACGAGGGCTGCCGTCGGACTGGACATCACGAATCGTGATGATCTGTCACTTGCCAAGGTCGGCGAAGGGATCAACTGGGATCGTGATCGCACTGGCATAGTGACAGCGATAAAAGGGGTGAACAAACAGCAGACGATCGACTACGGTGGAACCGGCACTTTCCAGTTGACCCCATGGCTGAACTCCAAGACGTCGATAGGAATGCAGTATGTCCGGCGATTCACTTCCTCACAGACCAGTGACGGTTGGGGCCTGCCTCCGGGCGGCGTCACCGTTACCGCGGCCGCATCGCGTACGACAAGCCAGAGTGTCATCGACACCAGAACTCTTGGCTATTACGTGGAGCAGCAGCTCGGTATCAATGATAAGCTGTTCATCACCGGTGGTCTGCGGCGGGATGCGGCCAGCGCATTCGGTGCCAACACGCGTGCTGTGTACTACCCGAAGCTTGGGGCTTCGTGGCTGATCTCGGATGAATCATTCTTTCCCAAGTACGACTGGCTCAACAGTCTGAGACTTCGTGGCACTTATGGCGCCTCCGGTCAGATTCCGGATGTAACGGCAGCAGTCAAGAGCTACAACGCCGGGGCGTTGACGCTGAGCAATGGCGAGGTGCCTGGCGCGTATCTGAACTCTCTCGGAAATGTAAACCTCAAGCCGGAGTATTCCGCAGAAACGGAGTTCGGTTTTGACCTTCAGATGTTCGCGGGACGTACCAACCTGGAACTGACTTCCTACGACAAGTCCACCAGAGACGCGCTGATTGCGCGCGAGATCGCGCCGTCGCTTTCCGGCCTGGCGAGCCAGACTGTCAATATCGGCAATATTCAGAACTCGGGAGTGGAACTCACCTGGAATCAGAGGCTCCTGGACAGAGATGTGGCAGTTCTGTCTTTCACTCTGACCGGTTCCACACTCAAGAATCGCATGGTGAAATTGGGCGAAGGGATTGCGCCGGTTCCATCGGGCAACCGTAATACACAGCGGAACCTCGCTGGTTATCCACTGTTCGGATTCTGGGACCGTCCTATTGGTGCTACGGATGCCAACGGCGACGGAATTGTCGAGGTGAAGGAGCTCACCATCGGTGATACGGCTGTCTATTTGGGATCCTCCTTC
>CAYSKN010000350.1:0-2339 GCA_964431565.1 uncultured Gemmatimonas sp. | reverse complement strand
GCTTCAACCTTGTCCTTCAGGTGGCCGGTGATGTAGATGACCTGATCCACATTACCCAGGTTCACGACGTCATCCATCACATAGCTCATCACCGGCCTTCCCGCCACCTTGAGCATTGGCTTGGGCACCACATGCGTGTGCGGACGGAGTCGTGTGCCCTTGCCGGCAAGCGGGATGATTACCTTCATAATGTGCTGGTGGGTTCAGGTCGCGGAAAGTCTCTCCGATGCGGCACCACTGGCATGCACCCGGTGAGCCTACGTTGAAAATGAAGAACGGTGACGCCCCCCGCGAGGGGCACCACCGTCATGAGACCACGGGAGGCAACAACCACCGGTATGGGTATCAGGGTGCGCTAGTTCCTTCGCGTCCGTATCTGTCCTGTAGCCTGACCACATCGTCCAGTTCGGGTGTACTGGCCTCCAGCACGTTGCAATCAGTGATGGCCTCCATGTAGTGGATTGTACCCGGAGTGATACGAAACGACTGTCCGGCAGTGAGATGCTGATCACGAAGCCCCGCCTCGCCGGGGAGCTGTACCCAGTATCGCATCTCTCCGTTCATGAGATGAACCGTCTCGTCCTTGCGCTCGTGATACTGCACGGAAAGCGCATGACCAGCGGTGATGTGGAGAATTTTGCCCACGTACCGATCGGTGTGAGCCCAGATCGTCTCATGTCCCCAAGGTTTGGGTACACGGCGCACTTCCACGCTACCACTCACGCGCCTGTCACTCTCATGCGACGGCCGAGCAAGCCAAGTTTGCGGCGCAGGGAACCATCCATGACGGTATCACCCACGCGGACGATGACTCCACCGAGTATGGCCGGGTTGACGGACATGTGAGGCACCACAGTCTTTCCCAGCACCTTGGAGAGGCGCTCTGTAATCATGCTTCTTTCGTCCCCGTATGCTTCGCGTGCAACCGTGACGCTCGCGTGCACGATACCGGAAGCCTCATCACGTAGCGTCTCGTATTCGGCCGCTATGACAGGGATGAGCATCTGGCGGCGATTCCTGACCAGTTGCTGGAGAAAGCGGAGGAACATGGGCGGTACGCGATCGCCCAGTGCCTTTGCAAGCACTGCAGACTTCTGAGTTGCAGAAATGCGTGGCGACTCAAGAAAGCGGGACAGATTCACATCACCCTCAATGGCTTCCGCGATCTGATTCAGCAGCGCCCCCCATCCCTCGGCGTCACCGGCCTTTCGCGCGAGTACGAGCAGCGTCTCGGCGTAGTTGCGGGCAACCGATTCGCCCTGCACACCAGCGGGCATCAGCTCACCGTCCTGCTGCCCAGCGAGCCGAGGAAGTTTTCAACGATCCTGCGGTTTGCCGTCGAGTCGAGGTTCTGTTCTATGACACGCGAGGCGCCGGCGATGGCGAGATCCACGGCCTCACGGTGCAACTCGGCGATGGCGGAAGCCTTCTCACCCTCAATCACCCGTCGGGCCTGTTCGATCATTTCCTCCTGCTGCAGCTTCGTCTGTTCCAGCAGGTCTGCGCGCATCTTCTCTGCTGTGGCGCGGCTTTCCGCAATGATGGCCTGCGCCTCGCCGCGGGCGCTCTCGAGATGCGCACGCTGCAAGGCGAGTGCGGCCTCTGCCTCGGCACGATCACGTTTCGCTCCTTCTATGGCATCCTCGAGCGTCTTCTCACGGGCTTCCACCGCCGCGAAGAGCGGCTTGAAAGCGAACTTCGAGAGTACAAGGAACAGCAGCACAAAGACAATGAGAGTCCAGAACATCAGCCCGGCCTTCGGCTCGAGCAGATTGACAGGAGCTTCCTGTGCTTCGGCATTGAGCACGGGTGCGGCGATCATCGCCAGCTGCATGGCGACGAGTCCGCCGAAACGGCGTACAGACTTAACGGACATGTAAGGGCCCACGAATATGGATGAAGCACGGGGGTGTCCGGCATCGAGATGGCGGACACCCCACGCGCAAACTTATCAGAAGCCGATCTTACCCTGGATCTGGAACCCGATTACAACGCCGAACAGCGCGACGCCTTCGATCAGTGCAGCCAGAATGAGTGCCGCTGTCTGGATACGGCCGGCAGCCTCGGGCTGACGAGCCATACCCTCCACCGCCGAGCCTCCGATGCGGCCGATACCAATACCGGCACCGATGACCGCACCGCCGGCAGCAATGCCGGCACCGATCATGGCAAGACCCTTCGGATCCTGCACCACCGGAGCCGCGGCCTGAAGAAGACCCATGATTTCCATCGTATTACTCCGTGTAATAGTCGTTGTATTCCAACTCTCCCGACGGACACCCGGGTCCGCGAATCCCGTCAATGAGCTGTATGGCCCAACGGGAATCACCGGTCGCTCG
>CAYSKN010000349.1:0-2342 GCA_964431565.1 uncultured Gemmatimonas sp. | reverse complement strand
AGAGGGCCACGGCTCACTGGGCAGCTCAACCCGCTCCTGCACGATATGGGGCTCGGAGAGGGCAGTTCGAATGGCACGCTGCCAAGTCGTATCGTCAACCGTCCACCCCAGCACAATACCCTTGCCGCCGTACTCATCGTTTGGCTTGAGCACCAGACGTTCACGATTGCTGGCCATGAATGGTACCAGATCAATTGACTCGCCCTCATGCATTGTGTAGCGCTCTTCGACAACCCGGGTCCACGGCACATGAGAATTCACTGCGTCCCTCTCTTCCGAGCTCAACAGGAAAGCCTGTCGTTCATCGCTCAGTATCGCCAGTGAGGCCTTCTTGTGCAGGAGCTTGCAGCGAAACGGGTTGACCATGCATACCGCACCGTCCCTGACCGCCCGAACAACGGGAGAGTCGAGTCCTTCCCGGGTGACCAGTTCGTCGATCAACACACGTTTGTAGATCATGGTTACAGGGCGACCACCGATCTCAAGGCGCCCGGACGAGTACTCTGCGTCCCGGGGATCACCAATGAAAGCATCAATTCCCCTGACATGGAACTCATGCTCAAAATACAAGAACTCGCTGTAGGTCGGTACTTCCCGCCAGTCGAGGATCACTACCGAAGGTTTCTCCCGTACACCACGCCACGCATGATATGACTGCAGAAGGACATCAATGATGCTCGCACTGGCAGGTATCGGAAGCGCAATATGCGTACGGTTGAATGCCTGCATCACAGGCAACGCAAGAAACGTCCTGGCAAGGGCATCATTGTAACCTGCACCCGCCGGCGTCTCGGCATTGTACTCGGTGAACTTGAGACCGTGCTCGCCTCCCGTGAAGAAAGCATCAAGGCGCGACGTGGGGCTCGCTGCCGGAAAGCCCGGGTCGGCGTGAATGAGAGTCTCCTCCCAGGAAGTCAGCCCAAACTGCTCACGCAGTGAGGGATCGGACATAGCGGCAAGACGGATCTTCTCGAATGCGCCCCCCACCATGTTGCAGGCACGGCCAATGATCCTGTATTCATCAACACTGAGAAACCGTGGCCTCAACACTGTACAGATCGGACGGTCACCAAAAACGAGTCCCTGCTGTCGGAGTTGCTGCTCCATAGTCTGCGCCGATTCGGCGGCCAGTGCAGGGTTTTCCAGCAGCGAGTGGTATGACGGATAGTGAAGTCGTGCCGACGTTGACATGATCAGCAGCGTGGGTTCGAAGTACTCCAGGGGCGCCCCATGCGCCCCGGATGTCAGAGCCTGCGACAGAGCTGCGGCTAAGGATCAGGGAGAAGGTGGTGACGTAATGACGGGCCCGGAGGGAGCGGGCCTGGCGGGTGCGGTAGCCAGTCGGATGGCGAGATCCGCCATGTGTTCCACAACCCAGTCGAAATAGCTGGGCGTAAGTGAATTGATATCCATGTCAGGCGCCGGATTCATGAAGTCGATCGCATAAGGTATCCCATCCCGTACGGCAAACTCCACGGTATTCATATCGTAGCCAAGCGCCCGGCACAGAGTGAGCGCGTCCTTCACGATGCGCACCTCAAGCTCGGCACTGAGATAGCCCGAATCGGGAATGTACCTCCGCTCCCGAGGATCATACGGCATGGGCAGGACATCTTCACGTCCAAGCACCATACAGCGAACGTAGGCATCCCACTGGATGTACTCCTGCACCACCATTGTGAGGAGTCCGCTCTCGTTGTAGTGCTCGAGCAGTTCCTCCATGGAATGACAAACGAATACATCGCGCCAGCCCCCACCGTGGGCGTCCTTGAGAATACAGGGAAACCCGATGTGCTCGGCCACCCCTCTCCAGTCAAGCGGGTACGCAAGATTGCGTAACGACTCGGAGTGGGAGATCGCCGGAATGTAGTCCTTGTTGGGCAACACCACCGTTTTCGGATGTGCAACGCCGTTCTGCACCGCAAGAGTGGCATCGTAGAACTTGTCATCGGCAGACCACATGAACGGGTTGTTCACCACCGCTACACCCATTCTGGCAGCATGCTTCAGGAACGTTCTGTAGAAACCCACTTCATGCGAGATACGATCTATGATGAGGGTGTAAGGAACTGCCTGTGCCATGCGTGTCGCATCGAGCTTGATGTAATCGGCCGACACTCCTGACTGACGCTTGGCCACTGCATCGAGAAATGCAGGGGGAAACGACCATTCCCGCCCTACCAGAAGGCCTATGGCTGGTTCAATGCGTGTTTCAATGCTCACGATTCCCTACCCCCGGACTGGCGTGGATTGCACATGATGACAGGAGAATGTGCTCAAACCCCGTACTCCGCCATAGGCTACGCGCCTCGCCGGGACGGCCCTGCCCTGACAACTGCCCG
>CAYSKN010000348.1:0-2343 GCA_964431565.1 uncultured Gemmatimonas sp. | reverse complement strand
CAGCGGCTGACCGGCACCGTCGGCTTTCAGAACGAGAACGGAAGTACGGATGTGGATCCGGTCATATCGTGCACGCGATTCGGTCATTGCCAGCCGGAGGAGATCATCCTGTCATCGTTCGGTAGGGGTATAGGTATAGCTAGTGTCTCGGCGTCATACGACCGGACCAACGATATTGTGAATCCGTCGCACGGATGGCGTCTGCATGGCGAGCAGCGTGCGGGTCTCACCTATTCGGAACTCGTTTCCACGCTGCGGTTCTTTCGGAGCACAGTTGAAGCAGCAACCTTCACACGCGCGATGCGAGGCGTTCTGGGTGTGCGCATCCAGGCGTCGGGAGTACTTGCCCCAGGTGCTGATCTGGTGGATGGTACACCGCTGTTGCCGCAGCAGGAGCGGCTTTTCGTTGGTGGCCAGAACTCCGTGCGCGGTTTCCAGCAGAATCTTCTTGGGCCCGTGGTGTACGTCGTATCAAGAATAGACACGGTACCACTGGCTGATGGCTCCTTCGGAGTTGAGGCGCCACAGCACGGTGCCTACGACCGGGCTGTACCGCGCGGGGGAACTGCGTTGCTGGTGGCCAACGTCGAGTACAGGCGGGGTTTCCGTTTCCTCGCTGAGGAACTGCAGGTTGTGGCGTTCGTGGATGCGGGTTCACTCTGGGAGACCAGTTCGCACCGATTCACTTGGAAGGATATGCGTTACACCCCCGGTGTCGGCTTGCGGGTGGTGACGCCGCTTGGTCCATTCCGTATGGATGTTGGCTACCGTCCCTATGAAGCAACAGCAGGGCGTGCGCTCTATATCACGCCTCACGCGGTCGAAGGTCGCGCGCTGTTCTACTGCGCGAGTCCCCGCACCAGTCCGGATGCTGATTACAGTGATGTGATCTCCTGTCCCGCCACGTTCCGTCCACAGGGAGGACAGACGTTTCTCTCGCGCCTGGTTTTCCACTTCGGCCTGGGCCAGGCGTTCTGATGACGCGGCATCGACGGGTCGCTGCGTCTTCATGGCTGCGACGCTTCTGGTGGGTGGCGGCGTTGCTGCTGTCATTGGGAGTCGTAGTGATCACAGCGCCTTTCATAGTTGTTCGCACCGAATATGGCAGGGCGTGGCTGCTTGCCAGGGCCATCGATTCTGCCAACGGTGTCTTTGACGGAAGGGGAGCCCTGCGGGCGGGTACACTGCGGGCATTTGGTCTTCATGCCATCGTTGTGGAGGATGTCGCCCTGCTGGATACGGCAGGAGTTGCCGTGGTTGCTGCCGAACGTCTCCAGGCCTCGCTGTCCTGGAAGGCACTCATGCGCAGGGCGATTGTGCTTGACGATGTGAAGATCGATGGCCTCTTGATGGATCTGCGCCAGGACGCTCCCGGCTCGCTCTGGAACGTCGCATACATCATCGCCGGCGACACGATGCCATCCACCCCCTCGATACGACCGGGCTTCGGGGATGATATTCGCATCAACTCGGTCACGATAGCGGGAGGACGGATAACGACAGTTGCGCCGTGGGAACCACATCCGGTCTTCACGGGCGCTGCCCGCGACAGCGTTGTTGCGGCACGCGACAGTCTGCACGATCTGACGGAAGCTGGCAGGGGACGCTGGTACGAGCGGCGTGTGGTGACACTTGACCGGGCGAAGGCGCACGATGTGGTCGTGGTGGATCCGCTCAATCGCCCATCTTCACTGGACCTCGATTCGTTGCGTGGCTCGATCTCTGATCCGCCTGTGCCGGTGGTTCAGGCACGTGGCCGGGTGACCTGGACATCGGATTCCCTCAGCTTTGATCTGCCTCAGGTGGTGTTGCCCGCATCAGAGGGTAGAGCAGTCGGCACGGTTTCGTGGGACAAGCCAGGTCCGGTGCGTTTCGATGTGAATGTGGAGGCAGCAGCGGGACTTGCCGATCTGACTTGGGTATGGGATGTACTGCCGGCCGATGGCAACGGGCGAGCGAAGGTGAGAATGCGTACGCTGGACGATCCGGATGACATGGACTTCCTGCTCAGCGACCTCGATGTGGAGAGCGAGGGGTCACGCATCCGTGGTCGCATTGGCGTCACTGTGCGGCCGGCCGATCTTGTACTGCACTCCGTGGATCTGGCATTTGTGCCACTTCGCAGCGGGTTGCTGCGGCGCATCAGCTATGATGCAGTGCCCGGGAAAGTGCGCGGGCAACTTGCTGGCCGTCTGGTGGCAGAGAGAGGTGGACCGCTTACCGCGTTCGTGGTGGACCGGCTCGAGGCGCGCTTTACTGACGAGGCGCTAGGCGTCGGACATGATCAGCCGGTTTCCAATGTGACCATGAGCGGCACCGTGGGCATTGGTGCCGAGCCGCGCG
>CAYSKN010000347.1:0-2355 GCA_964431565.1 uncultured Gemmatimonas sp. | reverse complement strand
CGCGTCTCCATGGAGGCCGGTGAGACGTTCGCGTACCGGTGCCCTTTCGGCCCGTCCAGACCGTTTCGATGGAAGGGCAGGGCTCGAGGACAAGCGCACGCGCGGCACCTGTAGCCTCGCGCTCCCAGATCCTCTGCGAGAATTGACTGCCTAGTTCCTCGTCGCCGTTGACAATGAAGGTGATCGGGTGCCGTGAAGCGTATCCCCGCTCTCGCACCAGCCGTAGAACCTGCATGCCAAGTGCCACGCCGGCCTTCATGTCGTAAGTACCGGGTCCTGTAGCCCTACCCCCGGAAACGTTGAAGGGGCGCTTTGCCGCCTCGCCTGCCGGCCACACGGTGTCGTAGTGGCCGACCAGAACTATGGGCGGCAGGGAGGGTTCGGTTCCCGGCCAGCGGGCGACGAGAGTGTCACCGCATTGGGCCAGGGCCTCTCGTTCGACTGCAGCTCCAAGGTCTTCGAATCGGCCCGCCAGATATGTGGCGACGCCGTCGCAAAGGTCTTTGCGCGAACTGGGCGAGTCCTGATTGACTAACGACTCCACTTCCGCGAGGTATTCGTCTATGCGTTGCTCGTAAGCAGACAGCCAGTCTTTCCAATCGGCGCGGTCCGAAGCCGCGCCGTCGTACCGTCGTTCACCTGAAGTCACCATGCGATCAACCACCCTGTCCATAGGAATCCGAACCAGGCGCCGCGGTCAGCGGCGCGTCCGCCTACCCTCCGATGCGTAAAGAGTGAACGCATCGTTCCTTCGGAAGCGGCCCCTCAGCTTCTCGATCGCTTGTTTTCTGGCTTTGTTGGTAGGATCCGCCACCCCGCACTTAGCCCCGATCGTCCAAGGGCCCGGTTCGGCAAGGGCGCGTTCGATCGCTTGCTCGAAGTCCCCAAGGTTGTTGGCCCATAATGACTGCCTGATGCCGCACGCCTTTGCGACCTCCATCAGGTCTGTGTTGGCACCCGTAGCAGTTTCCTGACCCCCGGTGGCTTCATACTTCGCGTTGTCCCAGATGATGTGGACCAGGTTCTCCGGCTGGTACCGCCCGATCGTGGCTAGCGTACCTAGGTTCATGAGCAGCGAACCATCACCGTCCAAGACCACGACCTTCGAGCCAGGCGAACTGAGGGCGAGCCCAAGGCCAATAGAGGACGCGAGGCCCATCGCGCCCCAGGTATAGAAGTTCCTGTCCCGGTCGCCGGCTAGGAATAGATCGAATGAGGGATTGGCGATTCCACCGATCACCAATTCATCTGTGAGTCGGCCGACCAAGGCCATGGTTGCTTCATAGCGGTCTAGCATCACATGCCCTCCTTGGTTGCGAACTGCTGGTGAAGGATCAGAGCGACCGGGCCGAGCGACGCCTTGGCTAGCGAGGCGGCACCTTCGACCGTGGCAGTGACCTTACTCGCGGAGTCGATCGTGTAATGGGGAATCCGAATGGCTTCGAGAATGGGCCTCAGCGCCTGTCCCAACGGCACCTGCGTCTGCACCACTTCCCCGAGGTTCCCACGCTCGCTGAGGACGATGAGCATCGGGATCTCCTGAGCTATAGGGAGAGACCCAAGAGCGTTGATGCAGTTGCCGATGCCGGTGGTTTGCATCATCAGGACCCCCCCGACGCCGGCAAGGCCTGCCCCGGCCGCCACCCCGACCCCTTCCTCTTCTCGAGTAACGGAGACTAGATCGAAACTCGGTTCAGCCCTCATGGCTTTGATGATCGGTTCGAACCTATTGTCCGGCACGTAAGCACAAAGCCCGTAACCACTGGCAACCAGTGCCCTGGTAAATGCTTGTCCCCAATCGTCTAACAACTCAGCACCAATCCTTTCTATATTTGGCCGACTTGGCTAATCACGCACCTTTGGATCGAGAGCGTCCCGGAGGACGTCACCCAGCACGTTGAAAGACCACACGACAAGAAAGATCGCGACAGACGGAAAGAACACGACATGGGGGGCGTCCCGCAGATATTGGCGGCCCGTACTGGCTATCGCACCCCATTCGGCCGTTGGAGGCAGAACGCCCAGACCGAGGAAGCTGAGGGTGGCAGCGCCGAGGATGGCGGTACCCAGTTCCAGCGTGCCGAGTGTGACCATGGGCGCAACCATCTGGGGAAGAACGTGACGTAGAAGTATTCGCACGTCGGAAGCGCCGGCTGCACGTGCCGCCTCGACGTACGGTTCTCCGCAAACCGACACGACCACGCTGCGTGCCAAGCGTGCGAAGGCAGGCACGCGTCCTAATCCAATAGCTAGAAGCAAGTTGACGTAACCGGCACCAAGGATCGCCACGACGGCGAGTGCCCTTAGCACGAAAGGAAACGCCATGAGGACGTCGACGAACCGCATGATCGGGCC
>CAYSKN010000346.1:0-2359 GCA_964431565.1 uncultured Gemmatimonas sp. | reverse complement strand
GGGTCGTACATGGTCGCATAATAGAGCCAGCTGGCTTCTTGCGCAGTAACTGGACAACGTCAGGCAACCATGGCTCAATCAGAAGCGGAGGCGATCGTCTGACAGCCATATACACGGCACTTGATCCACCCACCTTCCAGCCACCGTGGGTGGATGATATTAGGGCAAAGGTTGAAGGACTGAGTTTTATTGAACAGAGGGAGGTGAAATGGCACCTGTTCAGCTCACCACCGTCCATGGAGATTGTGAGGGAGTACACCGAGGAGCGCAAACTCGAAGGCGAAGCAAAGGCGTTTGTGACTGTAAAGATCGACTACAAGGCGCACTTGACCCCGGAATCCGTTGAAATCGGCAAGGGCGACTCCAAGACGTTCACGGTGTCTCTTGAACCCGAGTACAATGGGCAAGGGCTCGAGTACAAGTATTCCGTTGTCGGAAACAGAGGAACCCTTGATGTTGGCCCGGGGAGAACAACCAGCGCCAGCGTTACCTACACTGCCAAGAGCGACGCTTCTCCGGGAATCGACAAGCTCAGAGTAGATGTGGTATCCGTCATGGCCGGTACGGAGCTGGAAACACTTGCCACAGGCGAAGCCTCGATCGAGATATCCAGTCAGCTCCAGGGTTCGTGTACCGGACAGGCATTCTACACCGGCACGGCCTGGGTCCGAACCAAGACGCTGGTCATTCCCAAAGTGCAGGGTGCCACTTCATATGAAGTCAATGCTGTGCTGCATGACGGCAGTCTATACAGCAAGACATTCAGCGGTGCCACAACTTCCAGCAGTTGGGCATATAACGAGGTGTTTGATCGCGGCAACTCCTTCTCGATAGCCATTGAATCCGGTGTTGGCCAGAACCAGGCAGCGCAGGAGAACATTGCAGCACAGTATCAACAGCAGTGCAACAGCACATCTGTTCTCTATAAGACAAGATAGGCTTGGATATCATCGCAGAACGCGGCACAACGGAGCATTGCCTGCTGCGGGGTGGCCACCTCGGTTGATCGCGTAAAGCCGATATGTATGTCGTGCCCGGTGAGACTGCAGGGCTCATCGGGCCTTCGGCTTCGCCTCTCAGGCACCTTGCCTCATCCCGCGGCTTCCGGACGTCACGGATGCTTTGGCACTGCTGCAAGGGCTGGCGTGCCGAACGCTGAGGCCGGCAGAAGGAAACAAGCCGGGCATCAGGACAGCCTCTCACACAGATGAGGGCCCCACTGAAGCAGGCCTGGTTCGGTTCAGGTTCAACCCGCCGTTAACTTGCTTGAGAGCGCACCGTCCAATCCTGACACACGATCGGAGAGGTGTCAGATGTACGGATCAGGCTGGGAGTCTTCGCGCCTGCGACATTTCAGGAGTCCATGCTCGTTGCCAGTACTGGCTGTCTCCCTTTCTGTCTTCCTGCTCGCGGCGTGCTCCACCAATCATCAGGCCGCCCCCCCAGCGTCGCTTGCTCCTGCGTCTCAGTTCCCGAGAGAACAGACAGCTGAGCAACAGGTACGGCAGGTGCTCAACAGACTGGCCTTTGGCCCGCGCCCAAGTGATGCTGCAGTAGTTCGGGCCATGGGAGTAGACCAATGGATCGAGTGGCAGTTGTATCCGGACCGAATAGTTGATACTGCTGCCTCTGCGTTCATGGCGCATTATCCAACCCTTCGAATGAGCGGAGCAGAACTGTTCCGTGACTTCCCGCCACGGCAGGCATTGCTGAAGAATGCTCGAAACACGGCGCCGCTCAACGCCGCGGACTCTGCACAACTGCGCAAGTTGGCAAAGCAGTCGAATCTCATGACGGAGCAACTAATCTCTTCCAGGGTCTCGCGTGCGGTTTTCAGTGAGCGGCAGCTGGAGGAAGTAATGGTCGATTTCTGGGAGAACCATTTCAACGTCTTTTCAGGAAAGGACCGGGTTCGTTTCTACCTGCCGTCGTTTGACTCACAGGTCATCAGGCCTAATGCATTAGGCAACTTCCGGGAGTTGCTCGGGGCCGTTGCAAAGAGCGAAGCCATGCTCTACTACCTGGACAACTGGCAAAGTGTTGCCGACAGCGGACGGCCTGTATTGAAGCTGCAGCGTGTTCGTGCGCGTGTTCGTGAGCCCGTTCGGGCAAGCCAGCGACGCCGTGGCCTGAATGAGAACTACGCTCGCGAACTCATGGAACTTCACACACTTGGTGTTGATGGTGGCTATACCCAGCAAGACGTAATCGAGGTGGCTCGCGCTCTTACTGGATGGACCCTGGATAAGGGAGCACAGGGCGGACATTTCGTGTTCAGGCCTGAAATGCATGACGCCGGTTCTACGATAATTCTGGGTCGGCAATTTCCGGCGGGAAAGGGACTTGAAGAAGGCGAGGC
>CAYSKN010000345.1:0-2359 GCA_964431565.1 uncultured Gemmatimonas sp. | reverse complement strand
GTCGTCGATGGAATGCTACTTTGCAAGACCTGACCCCTTTACCCGTGCGTGAGACCCCTTTGCGTGACCCATCTTGCTCAATTCGCCGTTGTTTTTCGCGGGAGAGATTCCCATGGGTTGAGCAGTCGAACCCCGGTCGTCTCGAAATGTTTGGTGTTGCGTGTGACGATGGCCGCGCCATGCACGAGGCCTGTTGCGGCGATCAAGGGATCGCGGTAGTCCCTGGAGTCCGCCCATCGCAACTTTGCTGCCCTCCTGGCGACGATGTGATCAATGGGCAGGATGCGGCCGGCAAAAGCCGGAAGAAGCATTTCCTCAAGCCAGCGGTTGAAAACCCCCGCCTGCGCCTCGTCTCCGCGCTGTGCGGCCAGGCTGATGCCGCGCTGGATCTCCAGCACGGTGATGGCCGTGATGTAGAGTTGATCCGTACTCTGGGCAGCCAGCCAGGCTTGCACATTCCGATCGCAGGCGCTCTTGCGAACCTCGGAAACGACGTTGGTGTCCAGGATCAGCATCGCTTCTTCCGATCGCCACCGGCCGTCAAGCGTCCAGATCCTTCGCGTCGATGCGAATGGATTCAACGTCGAAATCGTGGGCGTCCGCTTCAGGAAAGTGCAGCAGTTCAACGAGGCTCTTGTCGGTCTTGGTGAGGCGGCGGTATTCGGCAATGGGGATGAGCGCGAGTGACGGCTCGCCGCGGTCCGTGATGATCACGGTGTCCCCCTCGGACGCGGCGCGCTTGGCGGCACTGACGTTGTGGACGAACTCTCGGCTCGTGACGGTCCTGACTTGTGCGTGTCCCATGATGCCTCCTTTCGATGCGATGACCACTGCACGGGGGGCTTGTCCAGCCAGGCAGGTTGGCCTGAACAGCTGCTTCAGGGCCGCGACGCTTCCGGTTTCGATGAGGTCCCGGTTCACGACAGCCTCTGGTCTGCGTCGATGAATGTATGTTAGGCACGTTACCAACTTGCGTCAATAGCCATTGGAGACCATCAGACCATCAGGGTCAGGTCTTGCAATGTCGCTTTGAGTAGTCCTTATCGAAAATAAGTGGGTAAATTTTGACTTAAGTGCCCCCTTAATGGTGATGATTGCCCCATTTGCGCAGTCTGAATGACTCAAGCTCGCGCGCGGGCTAGGTGACGCCACAAGAAATCGACAACTTGCGAAACATTTCCTTGAGGGCTTGAATTTCCATGCACTCACTGACGCCCGCGTACCTCGCTGCGCTTCGGTTCGATGGCGCTCAAGTGGCCACGCTGCGCTCGCTGGGCGAGCACCGGGGCAGGCAGCAGCTTCATGCCGTGCAGTCGCCGGAGGTTCTCAAGGGCCTGCGCCAGATTGCGGTGGTCGAATCGACCGAGTCGTCGAACCGGTTGGAGGGCGTTGTCATTGCGCATTCGCGGCTGAAGTCCCTGGTGATCCGCAATGCGACGCCCAAGAGCCGCACGGAACAGGAGATCGCTGGATACCGTGACGCTCTGGCGCTGACGCACGAGTCGGCGGCGCACATGCCTTTCAGCGAAGGTGTGGTGCGGCAATTGCATGCCACGTTGTACCGCTACATGCCGCAGGCGGGCGGGCACTGGAAGGCCGTCAACAATGACATCATCGAGCGGCATCCGGACGGCACGTCGCGGCTGCGCTTCCAGCCGGTCGCTGCGCATCTGACGCCGATAGCCATGGCCGAACTGACCAGAAACTACGCGACGGCGCTGGATCGGCATCTGGCCGACCCGCTGGTGTTGGTGCCGCTGGCGATGCTCGATTTCCTGTGCATTCACCCGTTTCCGGACGGCAACGGCCGAATGTCGCGCTTGCTGACGTTGCTGCTGCTCTATCACTTCGACTATGCCGTGGGCCGCTACATCAGCCTGGAGCGGATCTTCGAGGAGACCAAGGAGGGCTACTACGAGACATTGGAATCCAGCTCTCAAGGCTGGCACCGAGGGGAGCATGACGTCAAGCCCTGGCTTGACTACTTCTGGGGCGTCTTGCTTCGAGCCTATCGCCAGTTTGAGGAGCGCGTCGGCTCCGTCGACCGGGAGCGTGGCAACAAGGGCGACCGGGTGCGAGCAGAAGTGCTGCGGCGCAGCCAGCCGTTTTCCATCTCCGAAATTGGCGAGGCTTGCCCGGACGTGAGCCGGGACATGGTGCGTCTGGTGCTGCGGACGATGAAATCCGAGGGCTTGATCGAACCGACCGGCAAAGGACGCGGGGCAAAGTGGTTACGCATCGATCCGGCGGGTCAGGAGTGAGGCGCGCCATTGGCGCCACTGTCGCACCACTATCGTGTCCCCATTGGGGTCAGGTCTTGCAATATCGCAGATCAGAGGCTGTCCGTCGTCGATGGAAT
>CAYSKN010000344.1:0-2379 GCA_964431565.1 uncultured Gemmatimonas sp. | reverse complement strand
TGATTTCCTTGTCGTCCCCATTGGCGCAGCGCACACGGAAGGTCTTTTCGGTCCTTTCCGCGCTGACCGGCGCCATCACCAGTTCCTGCCATTCACGCATGACGCGCTCGCGATAGTCGGTATCCGGATAGGCCTTGTGCCACCAGGTGGCGACATCGGGAACATCGGCCTGCGTGTAACCCAGAAGATCCTGGAATGCCCGGTTCACGTGAGAAGTGCTTCCATCCGTTTCCAGCAGCACCGTACCGAAAGGAACACCGTCGACAAGTGATCGAAAATTCACCTCACTTTGCTGGAGAGCAATTTCGGCGCGCTTGCGTTCGTCGATGTCCATGATGACGCCCACCAGCTCGAGCTCGTTTCCGCTCGCGACATGCAAGCGCCTTCCCGTGAGCAGCCCCCAGAACTCACTGCCATCCTGGCGTTGGTACAGGCGCTCGAGGCTTACTGCGTCTATGGAACTTGCCAGCAGGGCGAGCATCTTCTGGCGCCCGGTACTGCGCTCGTTGGGGTGGATGTGGTCGACGTACTCGCTGCCGACGAGCCTCGCCATCGGGCTGCCGAACATCTCGGTCATGCAGCGATTCGCGTGGGTGATGACGCCCTGGCGATCAACGGTGAAAATGGCGACGCTGGCCGTATCGAGGATGTCGTTGAGCAGGTGTTTTTGTGCGGCAAGTTCCTTCTGTTGCCGCCTTGCTTCCACTACGCTCGCCTGCTGTCCGCGCCAGGCTCGTTCCAGCCAGAATGCCAGCAGCGCAGATGTCGAGCAGAACAGTGCCACCAGAACGAGTGTGCGCCACGCTTCCTGCCACCAGGGGGCATGGATTTCTTGCAAACCAACGCCGACATCGATGTAGAAGTGATGCATGGTGTTGTGGCGATAGGCGTGCAGTCGTGGCTCCTCATCGCTGCCCGCAGCATCCGAACGATAGGTGCCAGATTCTGGATGGCTTGCCACTCCCGCAAGCAACTGGAGGTCGGCCTGGTCTGTACCACTTCCGCGCGCAGCGTCGGCAGACGCCGGTTCGCTCACGATCGGCCGCAATTGTTCGTCGTGAAAACTGATGGAGCTGCCTGGCTTCAACCGCAACCGTAACGGCGCAAACAATTGGGCGAAATGATCGAGTGGAACCGCAGCACGGATGATGCCCGCAAACCGCCCCTGGTGATCGGTCAGTCGTCGCGACATCACCAGCGCCTGGACCCGGGCCGTGCGGGATGTCTTCACGGCATAGGGGCCCTCCATTTGAAGGCCAGCAGAAGGATCGTCGCGCAGTCGCCGGAATTCCTCGTGATCGGCAATGCTGTGCCATTCATCGGAAATATCACCAGCGCCATGGCGCAATAGCCCCTGAGCATCGGTGGCGCGCAGTACGAGAAGAACCGGGAACCGGTGCAGATTGGTAGTGAGTGCTTCCTCCCACTGTTTTTCATCAAGCTGGCCGCTTCGGGTCAGAAGGGAGTAGCTGTCGGACAGCGCCTGCAGCGCAAGGTCGATCTGGTCAAATCTGTTGGCAATGTCGCGCTCCAGTTCGAGCGCAATATCCTCGATCTTGACGCGTGCCGCCGCCTCGTGCTGCTGCCGACTGTCATGCAGAAACAGCCCTGCGAGTGTGATGACCAACAGATTGAGCGCAACCATCCCGGCAATGAGATGACGGCGAAAGAAGCGGTTGTGCGGTGTCGGGGCGGCTTCAGTAAGTGATGGCATGAAGAGACGTGCCCGCGAAATTGCTCCTCATTATAGTTGGCCGCAGCCGGCATCTCGTCCATGTCGATGGCTGCAGGCGAAGCCAGGGTAGTGATCGAAATGGGGCAGCATCACTACAATGCAGTGTTTCTACATTCGAGCCTGGTCCAGCGGACCCGGGCAGTGTTCGGCAGGTCACGCGGCAATGGCAGAAGACTGGATGAGTGATTGGTTCGCAGCCGTGCTGCCCGCTGCAGCTGCAACCCCGTGGGTGCACTCGGTGCTGGGGCTGTTGCTGCTGGCAGTGCTTGCGGGGCTTGCACAGTATCTGACGCGCTCGCTGCTCGTTCGTGCCCTTGGCAGGTTGCACGGGCATGCATACGGTGCGCTGGCCGTGCTGCTCGATCGCCGCGTGCTGTGGCGCATCGCGCAGATCAGCCCCTGGGTGGTGATTTACCTCGGCATCGAGGCGGTACCGGAGCTGGGTGAGGCGTCGGAGCATGTCATCGGCAAGCTTGCCGCCGCGCTCATGGTGCTGTTCGTCGCCCGGGCCATCTTCAAGGTGCTGGATGTGGCGCTGGAGGCGCACGATGCCGATCCGCGCAGGCACGCACGCGTACAGACCCGCTCGATCAAGGCCTACGTGCAGCTGGCTCAGCTCGTCATTGTCATTGCAACGGTCGTTG
>CAYSKN010000343.1:0-2422 GCA_964431565.1 uncultured Gemmatimonas sp. | reverse complement strand
CCGGCAACAGACAAGGCACGAGCCAACTCAACATGCAGGCGATTCGGGCCGACACGATGGATGATCCCGGCGTTAAGGATCACCACGCAGATATCCTCGTGGCCGGAAGAATCTCCCGTCGGAGGAGTATAGATACCGACCAGAGATCTGCGTGGCCCAAGGAGAACGACGCTTTCAGCGAAGCGTGCCATCGACCAACACCTTGGTGACGTGATGCAGAAGTGTCACCGGCACTTCGCCAGTCATGATCTGATCCGTTTCGACCCACGGAGGTCGACCGGGAATAGCAGCGAAGGTTGCCGCCACCTTGGGATGTTCGGCCAGCGATCGTAGCTGTGCTTCCGCGTCCGCCCCTTGAGACACCACGCAATGGGTTTTGCAGACCCAACCCGCATCGGACGGTGCCAGCCGAAGCTGCGCCATTTCTTGCAGCAAAGCCTCGGGCAGACCGAACCCCAGGAGTTCGTAGCCTCCGCCGGACTGCGGCTCCCGTTGAATCGGTCTTTCGGCAGCGTGCTCCCTCATCCTGGCCGTTTCGAGCAACTCTTCGATATATGCCTGGCCAGACACTATGGGGTCCCACAGCACCAGTGCCGAGACCTCGCGACTTCGCCGCTCGGCTACACGAGCCGCGAGTGTCGCACCCAATCTCAATCCGACGAGGGCAACCCGACTGACACCCGCAATATCCTTGAGCTCATCGATAGCGATGTCGATGTCGGACTCCCATCCCCTCAGGCTCGCGTCCGATCCATCTCCGCCAGAATCCCCCGTCCCGAAATAGTCGAAGCGCAGCACGTCGCATCCTTCGGCGGCGATGAGATCACCGAGCCGTCGCAAGGAACGGTGGGCCCGCAAGTACTCCTGGCCCCACGGCGGACAAAGAACAACCGCTCGCACGTTTCCTCTTTTGCCATGCGCACGGCCGACCAGATGCACTCCGAAGAGCCGGCGATTCGCGCTACCGAAGAAGTAAGGGTTCAATGTCGAGTCGCCCTGTACCGTTTGGCGTCAAAGGCGCGGGTTTTGGCAGGACGGGTCAGGCCCAAAGGTAGCATGATATTGTTGCCCCATCCTCCGGCAGGCGACCGTGACCCCTCTACCGCGCGCCACGTCCCCACAGAATCACTTCAGCCGTCTCGAGCAGAATGAAGAGATCAAACATCAGATTACGATGCTTTACGTAGTAGAGATCGTACTGAAGTTTTTCCTTGGCATCGCGCTCCGATGCACCGTATGGATAGCAGAGCTGCGCCCAGCCGGTGATGCCAGGCTTTACCCAATGGCGCTCGCGGTAATAAGGGATGCGCTCACAGAAAAGATCCACGAACTGCGGACGCTCGGGGCGTGGCCCGACGAAGCACATGTCGCCGGCGAGCACGTTCAGCAACTGGGGTATCTCGTCAATGCGCGTCTTGCGTATGAACCGGCCGACCGCAGTAACGCGTGGATCGTTCTTGCTCGCCCAGGTAGCCTGGCCGTGTTTCTCGGCATCTACCCGCATGCTGCGGAATTTCTTCAGCCTGAAGATCCTACCCTCCAGGCCGACACGCTCCTGAACATACAATGCCGGCGCGCTCCAGCCATCTTCGAGCTTTATCGCGAGCCAAACCACAGCGGCGATCGGCCACGTCAGCATCAGTAGAACGATGGAAACGAAAATATCGAATACGCGCTCGGCCCCCTCGCGCAGCGGGTCGCGGCGGAAACCTTCGGAAAAGATGATCCAGCTTGGACTGAGCATGTCGATGCGGACCTTCCCGGTCTCGCGCTCCAGAAAAGACACGATGTCGATGACATTTATGCCGCGCAGCCGGCAGTTCAGCAGATCCTCACTCGGGAAATGGCTGCGACGATCATCGATGGCAATGACGACCTCAGTAGCACCACAATCCCGCACGAGATCAAAAAGCGGCTGGCCGCCGATGTTGAGCACCTTGTCCTTCGGCACCAGAATCTCTTCTTCGCCGGCGCTGACGAACCCGACGACGATGAAACCGCGGCGATCGGTGCGACGGCGCAGCATATTGAAAGCCTCGGCCCGCTTGCCGGCTCCGTAGATCAGCACACGCTGCTTCATCGCATCTTCGCTGATCGTATGCATGAACAGCATGCGTACGGAAAAACAACCGGCCAATGCAACCACGACGGTCCAACCGAGCACGCCTCGGCCGAAAGCGATACTCGGGAACAGATAGACTACGACCGCAAGCACGAGGAAGGCCACGACCGCGGCACCAGTCAGGCGCAGAGCAGTACCACCGGTCCGGGCCCTCTGCTGGGACGAGTAAAGCCCCATCGCAGTCATGCTGATCAGCATCGATACCGAGAAAACGACCGCTCCCCACAGAAAGTCGCCGTAAGTATCGGCGTCGATTTCGTCCAAGAACCGAAGATGGATCTCCAGAAACGGCGCACCGAG
>CAYSKN010000342.1:0-2427 GCA_964431565.1 uncultured Gemmatimonas sp. | reverse complement strand
TGACAATGTTGTTCACGCCGAAGATACCAAGGTGGTACTGTATGGCGTGCACGATCTGGTGGTTGTTGCACTCGCCGGACTCACGATGGTCACGACACGTGAGAAGGCTGCCGATCTGAAAAGACTGCTGGACGCGCTGCCCCCGGAGGCGCGCGAACGGTGAGCGTCGGAATGTATCTCTACGACGACGCTCTCGCACGTACCTTCGAGCCTTTCGCAACTTCACGGCCACTAGGTGAAATGCGCGTCGGGGGACTTCTGACGCGAGAACGCTGGGCAAGGGTACTTGGAGAAAGAGCCGTCGGTTTCATTGGGGCGGATCATCTGGATGGTTTCTCCGAGTTC
Organism: uncultured Gemmatimonas sp.; assembly: GCA_964431565.1. Classification (GTDB taxonomy): domain Bacteria; phylum Gemmatimonadota; class Gemmatimonadetes; order Gemmatimonadales; family Gemmatimonadaceae; genus Gemmatimonas. The sequence goes on along the minus strand of CAYSKN010000342.1, from coordinate 2,082 downwards.
GATGCACCCTCTAGCATCAGCGGCCGCGTCCCGGCAGGCGCCTGGCTTGTGAATACACGGGCATTGCCGATTCTTTCCCCCGCAGCAGGCGGCATCGGTGATGTATCGGCGATAACGATACAGGGACGCCTTGCTGCCGTGCGTCCTGCGATCCCTCTTGAGACCAGCACGCTGGTCGAAGGCGGTCTGCCATTCGACGCTATACCTGCAGTTGGTCAGGGAAGTGTCATCGACATGCCTGCCGGCCTATGGCTGGATGCTCCATGGGATATCGTGCGCCATCTCGACATGCTCCTGAAGCACGACATTCCGGTGCTTGCCGGCGCAACCGGTTCCAGAACCATTGAGGGCAACAGGGGCATCCACATCACGGGCCGTCATCCGGTATTCGTGGAGCAGGACGCAGTGATTGAGCCCATGACGATGTTCGATACGACGGCTGGCCCGATTCTCATCAGGCGAGGAGCCCATGTGCTGGCCTTCACGCGCCTGGTTGGCCCTCTGCTTGCGGGCTGTCACTCGACGGTTGCCGGCGATCGTGTCAGCGGATCGAGCATCGGCGAGAGATGTCGTGTGCACGGCGAAGTGAGCGCGTGCACCTTCATTGGTCATGCAAACAAGGGGCATGATGGATTCATTGGCCATTCGGTGATTGGGCGTTGGGTTAATATCGGGGCCGGTACCACCACCAGCAATCTCAAGAACACCTATGGCCCCGTTGCGCTCTGGACTGTGCAGGGCATGCGTGACACAGGTCTGCAGTTTCTCGGAACCCTGTTCGGTGACCATGTGAAGACCGCCATAGGCACCCGCCTGACCACGGGCTGCGTAGTCGGTACCGGAGCCAACGTGCTCAGTCGGGGGATGTCACCCAAGGCAATCCCGCCATTTGCATGGGGTGAAAGTCCTCCCTACGACATCTTCGTTGCCCACAAGTTCGCAGACACGGCGCAGCGCATGATGCAGCGCCGCGACGTCATGCTCAGTGATGCACAGGCTGCCTGGATGCAGCGCATGCATGCACACGCTGTGTGCGACACTCGGTGGCCCGGCCGTTGACATTCAACGCCGTCCGGTCCCCCGATACCACATACCCGCCATTAGAGAGACCAGCAGCACTTGTAGGCACCCTGATGGGTGCCCACAAGTGCTGCATTCCTAACCAACCGCTCACGCGTGGTGAGTGTCGTCTCAGTACATCCCACCCATGCCAGGACCACCGGCGGGCATTGGCGGCTTTTCTTCCTTCTTCTCAACGATGAGTGCTTCCGTCGTGAGCAGGAGTCCTGCGATTGATGCTGCATGCTGCAGAGCGGTACGCGTCACCTTGGTGGGATCGATAACTCCGGCCTGAACGAGGTCCTCGTACGTGTCCGTGAGTGCGTTGTAGCCGAAGCTCGTCTCCTTCGCCGCACGGATCTTCTCCACAATGATCGAACCCTCGCCACCGGCGTTCGCGACTATCATGCGGAGCGGTTCCTCCACTGCACGACGGATGATGTCGATGCCAATCTGCTCATCGCGCTCGCCAGCCTTGATGTCCTTGAGTACATGCTGAGTACGAATGAAGGCAACACCACCGCCTGGCACGATGCCTTCCTCGACAGCGGCGCGGGTTGCGTGCAGCGCGTCTTCGACGCGTGCCTTCTTCTCCTTCATTTCGGCTTCAGTCGCAGCACCAACGTTGATCACCGCCACACCGCCGGCAAGCTTGGCCAGGCGTTCCTGGAGCTTCTCCTTGTCATAGTCGGATGTGCTCTTCTCGATAGCAGCGCGGATCTCCTTGATACGGCCCTCTATGTCCTTCTGCTCGCCGGCGCCATCAATGATGGTGGTGTTGTCCTTGTCGATGACAATGCGCTTGGCAGAACCGAGATCGGTAAGGACCACGTTCTCGAGCTTGAAGCCGACTTCATCGGAGATGACCTGGCCCTTCGTCAGCGTCGCGATGTCCTGGAGCATGGCCTTGCGGCGATCACCGAAGCCAGGAGCCTTGACGGAACAGATCTTGAGTGTGCCACGGAGCTTGTTGACCACGAGTTTGGCAAGCGCCTCGCCCTCGACATCCTCGGCGATGATGAG
>CAYSKN010000341.1:0-2428 GCA_964431565.1 uncultured Gemmatimonas sp. | reverse complement strand
TCCTTCTTGATCAATTCCGCCGCAGGCGGCGTCTTGAGAATGAAGGTGAACGACTTGTCCGCGTAGATCGTGACCTCGACCGGGATGATCATGTCACCGCCCTGCGTCCGAGCATTGAACTCTTTGCAGAAGCCCATGATGTTGATTCCCTGTGGACCGAGGGCCGTACCCACCGGAGGTGCCGGGTTCGCCTTTCCTGCAGGTATCTGCAGCTTGACGAATCCAGTGACCTTCTTGGCCATGCTCCTACCTCATCGCAAGTTCCACATGCGGACGGTCCGCATGCGGTCTGGCTGCCACCGTCTTTTGCGTCGTGTGGTTGCGACGACCAACCGGGTGCTGCACGCTGTGGATCTCAGGCGCTCAGTACCCGCGAAGCTGGAGGTAATCCAACTCCACTGACGTCGGCCGGCCGAACAGACTGACCGACACCCTCACCTTCCCCTTGTCGGAAAGTATTTCCTCCACCGTACCATTGAAGTCCGCAAACGGGCCCTCGGTAATTGCTACCGCCTGACCAACCAGGAACGGAATCTCCTCACGCACCGGTGCCTCGTCCGCCTCGTCGGTCTGTCCAAGCAGGCGACGTACCTCGTCGTCCCTGAGTGGTGCCGGATCCCGGTCCTTCCCCACGAACTTGATCACGCCCTGGATGGCATTGATCTCGTGAAGCGTGTCCTGACTGGCCACCATTTCCACGAGCACGTAACCCGGGAAAATCTTGCGTTCGACGGTGATCTTCTTCCCGTTCTTGATCTCCACCACTTCCTGCGTGGGCACGAGGGCCTGACGGATGAGACGATCTTCCGGTCGCGCCGGGTCCATGTCGATCTTGCGCTGGACCAGCCGCTGCACCTTGTTCTCGTGCCCGGATGTCGTCTGGATCGCGTACCAGTGATGATCAAGCATCGACAAAGCCATGGATATGCTCAACTCCCGAGGAACAGCCGTGGCAGGCGCACCAGAAGCGTCTGCAGCACCACATCCATCACGCCGATCACGGCTCCGATAATGAGCACGAACACCAGAATCTGTATCGTGGACTGCTGGAGCTGCGCACGATCCGGCCAGGTCACCTTCCTCATCTCGGCGACTACCTGATGATAGAACGTCACCATCCGCGTGCCCACTCCCGGACGGGTTGCCTCAGCGGGAGCGCCCATGACTACTTCGTTTCCTTGTGCGTCTGGTGCTTGTTGCAGCGCGGGCAATACTTCTTCCACTCCACGCGCTCAGGATGAAGACGCTTGTTCTTCATCGTGAAGTAGTTGCGGTTCTTGCACTCGGTGCACCCGAGGATGATCTTCTCGCGCGGCATGATACGGCTCCGTGCTGCGTAGCGTGCGACTGTTCACTGCGCCTGTTCGCGACAACTGTCGGGTCTCCGCCGATCCCGGCACAGACCCCCACGCCCGGATTGAGCCGGGACAGGGCGAGCCTCGAAACGTAGCGCGATCCAATTCTGCCCGCAAGTCACGGTGCCGCAACACCCGTGTGACTCCCACTCCGCAGCCAAGTCGTTGCCACACACAGCCTTGGCTACAGCTGCCATCTTGGATTCAACCGCCCATTCCCAGCCAGCGTTCCAGCGCATCACGACGCGTCCGGCTGACCCGAAGCCTGGTTCCTCCCTTGAGCAGCACCTCACCATCTCCACCTGCACCACGCCGCAATCCTTCCACGCGATCAAGTTGCACGATCACCGAACGGTGAATGCGCAGGAAACGCTCCGGATCAAGACGTTCCTCAAGCGACTGCATCGCATCACGGATCAGGTGTCGCCGACCCGCCACCACGACCTCCGCATAGGGGCCGCTGGCCATTATATAGTCGATATCTGAAACCGGTATCGGCTTGATCGTACCCTGAGAGTCCACAGCGATTCGCTCCAGGTACCCATCTCGTGAGCTTGGACGAACCCCTCGGCCACCTGGATCATCAGCCGCCACTGCCGGCCCCGCATCCAGCACTTTCAGCAGACGCGAACGCATATCGGCAAGGTCACTGAGAGTCACCTGGCGACGAGCCCGCTGCAGCGTAGATGCAAACCGCTCGTCATCGAACGGCTTCACCAGAAAATCCAGTGCCGCCAACCGGAACGCCTCCACAGCGTGCTGATCGTAGGCTGTAACAAAGACCGTTGCCGGCATCCGGTCCACACCAACTTGACGCACTACATCAAGCCCCGACAATCCGGGCATACGGATGTCAAGGAATACCAGGTCAGGTTTGAGAGTCCGGATCATGTCCACTGCTTCCAGACCGTTCGCCGCCTCACCCACTACTTGCACATCCCCTTCCGATTCGAGCAGATCACGAAGTCTCAGGCGATTGAATTCCTCGTCATCGACGATGAGCACGCAGATGGTTGATGCGCTCACATCGCTCCCGGAGTGAGGGGAATCCGGACTTCCACTGTCGTCCTGTC
>CAYSKN010000340.1:0-2436 GCA_964431565.1 uncultured Gemmatimonas sp. | reverse complement strand
GCCGAAGTGGTGCCAGAGGTGTACATCAGAAGACTCACAGCATCCGGATCGCTCTCGACGGGCTGGAATCCACTTATGTTGACCGCCTCGAGACTCTCCCACGTCTGTGCACCTGCAGGCGCGTCTGCACCAACGATGACGATACTCTGCAGGTCCGGGAGCGTGCGCAATGCGGCATGACGCTGAAGATAATCGATCTTGCGCCACTTCGCGGGACTGAAATACAACTTCGCACGCGACTGGCGCAGGATGAACTCGACTTCGGTCTGGCCATAGATGCTGACAATCGGCAACACGATCGCGCCCAACTGCATCAACGCAAGATAGAGCACCGTCGTTTCGTACCAGGTCGGCAACTGCACGGCCACGACATCGCCACGGCCAACGCCGAGTTTTTCAAGCGCCGAAGCAATGCGCAGACTGTGTTCGTAGAGTTCGCGATTCGTGGTGCGTCGAAGCTTCTTCTCTGCGTAATAGATCGACTCGATCTCGGGATACTCGCGTACACCTTCAAGCAACCGCTGCGGAATCGACCGATTGCCGTGATAACCCAGGGACTGCCACCGCTCGCGAAGCCTGCGTCGGTCCAGCTCGATTGCCGCCAGTTCCATCATCGACCGCTACTCCTGCAATTCGCGGATCACGCGAGCAAAGGCCGCGTCGTGTGTCACATCAGCCGACAGTCGCAGGCAGATTCCGTGCGCCAATCCCTCGAAGCGTTCTCTCAGGGCCCTGGCAAGCTGATCATGGGGAGCCGTCACCATGAGCGTGTCCAGCATCTCCTCCGTGAGCTGTGCCGGCATCAGGTCTGCCCGTCCTTCGCGCCACAATTCGCGCAACCGCTCCCCGGTCGAACGCCAACCGTGGAGTTCGAGCGTCGGCCAGTATTGGGGCGTCGACAGGAGGGTGGCGAGCAGTTCCCGATTTTTTTCCCTGTGCGCCGCAACCTCGGCGACAGTCCTGCCTGTCGCGCAGAGCGGGGTCACGACCAGTTCAAACTGCTCGATCGATCGCCCTCCCTTCTCGGCACCCTCTGTCACGCGGGGCAGGACAACCTCGCTCACATAGCGTCTTGCGGCATTTGTCGGATGCGTCAGCAAACCGCGCGCGCACTCACCCGCCACGAAGCTCATTCGCGGACCGATGGCTCCGAGATGGATCGGTATATCGGGATGTTCGATGGGCGCTGGACGCGTCCACGAGTTCTGCCGGTTGAGCCGATAGTATTTTCCGTCGTAATGCAATGGCACATCCGTCTGCCATGAAGCATGGATCGCCCGTAGTGCACCAATGTACTCACGCATCCTCGGTGCCGGCGGCTCCCAGGGAACACTGTACTTACCGACGAGCATCGACGGCACGAGTGCGCTCAGACCGAGACGAAAACGACCGCCGGAGAGTGCAGCCAGGTTCCACGAGGCAACCGCCGTCACCATCGGGCTGCGTGCAAAGGCAACAAGCCCACTGATGGCAACTTCTACGTGCCTCGTTGTCTGGATGGCGGCTTGCGCACCAAGAAATGCGTCAAATGCAACGTCGGCGAGCATCACGACGTCGCCACCGAGCGTTTCAGCCCGCTGGGCCTCGGCCCCGACGGCCGCAAGCGAAGACGTCATATTGATTGACAGCCAGATGCGAAACATTGGCGACAACCCTGAATAATTCGTGTTTGAGTCAATCCCGGAAATGAGGCACTACAGGCAGGCCATAGAGCATGGCGCTCGTCTCACTCATCCTCCGGATGGTCTGGATCCGTGGCACCTGCGCAACGTGTTCGGCAATCGCGCGGTTCCTTTCCCCAGGAATCCAGATTGGCTCTGCTCCGAGATGCTCGAGCCCTTCGCGCGCCACGTCATCCGGATCCATGGGCACGACTCCCGGCTTCTCGCCAGCAATGTCATCAGCCACCGAACGCGCTCCCGCGAACTTGACATTGGAGCGAGCCATGGAGGGCGTTGCCGTAGCACCGGCCAATAGCCCCAGAACATCGACTCCAAACGTACCGAATTCCCACCACAAGCCTTCAGCCAACACTCGCTCGAAAGCCTTGGTAGCTGCATATGCTGCCGTATAACCAACACCTCCAAACGCAGACATCGACGACATCAGGATAATGCCGCCCCTGCGGCGCTCCCGCATCCGCGCGCCCAGCGAATGTATCAGCGTCAGCGGCCCGACGCAGTTCAGTCGCACGAGGGTGAGCGCATCGTCGAGCGCTCGATCCAGCAGCAGTCCGGCTCCATGAACGGCTCCTGCGTTGTAGATCAGCATGCCCACTTCCCGCCCGGCGACGACCTTCTCGATACGCGGCCCAAGGTCCGGTGCCGTCAGATCTTCCGAATGAACGCTGACCTGCACGTCGAAGCGTTCACGGATTTCCTGTGCCGTCGCCTGCAGAGGTTCTTCCCGCCGCGCCACGAGAATCAGGTGCAAGCC
>CAYSKN010000339.1:0-2440 GCA_964431565.1 uncultured Gemmatimonas sp. | reverse complement strand
CCCATGTGGACACAACGACATTATTGCTTTCATCACCCTCAGGTACCTCCGGAAGAGTGATGTTGGGAAATTCGTACAGCATTGCCTGGAGCTCGGATTCCGCCTCATTGCGGCTCTTCTCGAGCAGCGTCACCTGAACACCTACGGCTCGCCCATCAGTGATCAGTGCGGTGGCGTCCTCTCCGGACTGGCGGAGTCGCGCCACCTCGCGGGTGATTCTGTTGCGATGTGCCTGCTGCTGCTCGAGCTCGGTGATGGCTGAACGTCTGGTATGCTCAAGAGACTCCGCCCGATCTAGTAATTCACCCAGTTCGGCGAGCTTGCCGCGACGGCGCATTCCCTCACGTAGCACATCGAGCTGATCACGCAGAATACGAATGTCATGCATGGCTGTGTGTGGGAAGATCAGTTCCTGGGGATCCCTTCGGTGAGTGCACGGTAACCACAGTTGCGGTTAACCAGCGACCTCAACACAACACGCCGCTCGGACAGGATCACGCTGTCCACCACGACTTTGGCGTAATAGGGGTCACCAAAGAGGCATCCAGCTCCCCCTATACGGAGCAGAACCGTCTCACCAACACCGGCAGTGATCGTGGAGTCGGCCACGTAACCACGGTCAGGTGCACGCTCAAGGCGTTCAAACGGAACAGGTGAAGCCTGCAATGCAATGGTTGGTGCCCCTTTGGGTGGGAGCGGTACGATATCCCTCACGGGGATCACCGCGACCCTGCCATCGCCGGTGATATCGAAAGCGACATCGAAGTTCACCGCACCGTTGGCGAGGATCTGAGGTCTTTCGAGCGCCTCGGTCACGAAGCTGTAGGCAGCCGGCACGGCAGCGGATGCACCGTTGATGGCCCATACCGAATAGCTCCGTATTGCGTTCTCTCTCGTTGCCGGAGACAGCAGACTGTCGTCTCCACATGCAGAAACGAGTACGACAACGAAGAGGGCAACAAATGACAGGGCGCGCCGAGCTGTGCGGGGCGCGCCGGTTAGACGAGCAGACAGGGTCTCCCCCATGGTTATTCCGGAATATCCACCAGAACCACAATGTTTGACGTTACCGCCCAGCTCATGTCTGGGCAAGCGTTTCATCCGTACCTGACCTATACACAACAGGCCGCCGTCGGCTTGACTTCAACTGCTGGCGCACACAGCGTTCCGCCATGCCTACCATCCGTGACCTTGTGAATGTACTGCGACGCCGGGGCGGCATTGACGCCGCTATCGTGCTGGGTCGGGACGGCCTGCTTATCGACGGTACGAGCAGCAATCTTCTCGACCCGGACGGCCTTGCGGCTCACGTGCCGCCCATGGCGCTTGCGGCAGCGGACATGGGGCTTGCTTCAAACCGAGGCGATTTCGGACTCATGGTTCTGGAGTACGACCACGGATCGGTAGTGGTGACGGCTCTGTCATCCGAGGCGTTCCTGTTGGTCCTTCTCAGGCCGGATGCCAACCTGGCTGGTCTGTTATACGAGCTGCGGCGCCATCGCTCGCAGCTCTCCGCACTGGTTTGAGTCGGCGATTGCCGCCGACCAAGACTCTCTCTCTCGGACCTCAGAATGATCCGCTGGAACGTGGTACTGGCTGGTGGCATTGGCTCGAGATTCTGGCCGCTCTCCACACCTGGGCGCCCCAAGCAACTGCTGCCGCTTGTCAGTGATGCACCGATGTTGCTGGACACGCTCGATCGCCTGCGCCCGTCAGCACCACCGGAACGCACGCTCGTGCTAACGAATGCTGCGTTGAAAATGGCAATCGCTCGAATGGAGCCGGCGCTACCGCCTGAGAACATTGTGGCGGAGCCGAGGCCTGCCGGCACATGTGCAGCTCTCGCGTGGGCCGCACACATCATTGCCAAACGCGATGGAAAGACAGCTGTCATGGTGTGCACTCACGCGGACTGGGCCATTGGTGACGTGCCGTCATTCCGTACATCGCTCGATAGGGCAGCTCACGTGGCCCGATCGACGAAATCCCTGGTCACCGTGGGAATCCGACCTGATCGTGTCGACTCCGGGTTCGGTTACATACAGCCCGGGGAGACGGTGGAAGATGGCGTGCGGCGCGTGGCCCGCTTTGTGGAGAAGCCCACACCAGAGCGGGCTAAAGAACTGGTATCGGACGGTTATCTGTGGAACTCGGGGATCTTTGCCTGGCGCGTCGGTGATCTTCTTGACGAGATCCGCAAGCACACGCCAGAGGTGCAGCCTGCACTCGAGGCGGCGGGTGATGACGTGGAGCTGTTTTTTTCCATGGTTCAGCCGATCGCGGTGGACGTTGGCGTGCTCGAAAGAAGCTCTCGCGTGCTGATGCTGGCCGGCCAGTTCGGGTGGGACGACGTTGGAACGTGGTCAGCACTGCATCGGGTTCGCACCAGAGATACCAGTGGCAATGCCACGCACGGGCCAGCGTGGGCGGTTGAATGCAG
>CAYSKN010000338.1:0-2449 GCA_964431565.1 uncultured Gemmatimonas sp. | reverse complement strand
AACTTGCCGATAGTTCGGGTGTACACGGCCAGTTCGCGCTCACCCTGCAGCACGTGGATCTCGACCGTGGTCTGGTTGTCATCCGCGGTAGAGAATGTTTCCGCCTTCTTGGTAGGTATGGTGGTGTTGCGCGGAATGAGAACAGTCATGACGCCACCGAGCGTTTCGATTCCGAGCGATAGAGGCGTTACATCGAGCAACAGAACGTCTTTCTGCTCGCCTGTGAGGACCGCCCCCTGTATGGCTGCGCCGACGGCCACCACCTCGTCTGGGTTCACACCCTTATTCGGCTCCTTGCCAAAGTACTTCCTGACCTCCTCCTGGATCTTCGGAATACGTGTGGAGCCGCCCACCAGAATCACCTCGTCAATCTCGCCAGGCTGCATTCCTGCATCCTTGAGCGCCTGTTTCATCGGCTCGATGGTGCGTTGGATGAGATCATCCACCAATTGCTCAAACTTTGCTCGTGAAAGCGAGTAGTTGAGGTGCTTCGGGCCAGATGCGTCTGCGGTTATGAACGGCAGATTGATGTCGGTTGTGCTCGCGCTCGACAACTCCATCTTGGCCTTTTCAGCAGCTTCCTTGAGGCGCTGGAGCGCCATCGGATCCTTGGACAGGTCGATGCCCTGATCGCGCTTGTATTCAGCCACAAGCCAGTCAAAGACACGCTGATCGAAGTCGTCACCGCCCAGGTGCGTGTCGCCGTTTGTCGACTTCACCTCGAACTGGCGCGTGCCTTCGACTTCGTACAGCTCCAGCACGGAAATATCGTAGGTGCCCCCGCCCAGGTCGAATACGGCCACCTTCTCATCCTTTTGCTTGTTCTTGTCGAGACCGTAGGCCAACGCGGCAGCTGTTGGCTCGTTGATGATGCGCAGGACTTCCAATCCTGCGATTCTACCGGCGTCCTTGGTGGCCTGCCGTTGCGCGTCGTTGAAATACGCGGGTACGGTGATGACGGCCTTGCTCACCGATTGACCGAGGTAGTCTTCAGCGGTCTGCTTCATCTTCTGCAGCACCATTGCCGAGATCTCTGGCGGGGTGTACTGCTTGCCGGCCACCTCCACGGCAGCGACATCGTTGGGGCCCGAGACGATCTTGTACGGGATACGTGACTGGTCGTCCATGGCCTCACGGGAGCGGCGCCCCATGAAGCGCTTGATGGAGAAAATGGTATTCTGTGGGTTGGTGACTGCCTGTCGCTTGGCGATCTGGCCTACGAGACGCTCGCCGTCCTTGGTAAAACCAACCACCGACGGAGTTGTACGCCCGCCTTCCGCATTGGGGATGACAACGGGGTCACCACCCTCCAATACGGAAACCACCGAGTTCGTGGTACCGAGGTCGATACCGATAACTTTCTCAGCCATGGGATCCGATTTGTATTCTGTGAAGAGTGTGGGGCGCACTGCATGTTACCGTGGCCCTGCGATAGTTCACTCCGATGCATGGCAAGCACCGGGCCGGAATTTTCTGCCGCTCCGGCGCAACTGGTGATACAATGATGAACCGGAAACTGCCGATCAGGCAGTCCGCCGCTATGGCATACTGCAGGCATGGCTTTCGGTACCATGGTGCGGGCGATCGCCAGGCAAGCCTGGTTGGTATACACCTACCAATGGTCAAACGGCAGGAATAACCCGGACAGAAGGCCGCGTTTTCTCGTTCGGCCAATGGCGCTCGGGCGCTGTGTGCGCGATCCTTAATTGCTGCAGGAGCATATTGTCACGTCAGTGCGCGCCATTCGCGCAGGTGCAGTTGCCCCACGGGCTATTTACTACCCAAGCCATTCGCTTTCGTGAGACTTTTTTCCAGAGACGAGACCTTCTTTGACCATTTCCGCCAACTGGCGGTGCATATAGGGCAGGCTGCAGAACTGCTTCGCACGCAGTTCGAGAATCCGCGTGAATCGTCACGGATCGCGCCCCGTATCAAGAAGGAGGAGACCGATGGTGATGCCATCGTCCAGCTGATAAATCAGCGGATCGATACAAGCTTCGTGACACCTCTCGATCGCGAGGATATCCATCTCCTCTCCAAGCGGCTGGACAACGTGATAGACCTCATCAATTCCACTTCCCGCAAGGTGGTGATGTTCCGTGTGCTCGATCCGCGCGAGGGAAGTGTGCAGATGGCTGAGCTGCTCGTGCGTGCCAGCAGGGAGATTCTCTCTGCGGTTGGTGACATTACCAAACGGCATCGCATGCTGGAGCACGGGAGGGCCATCAAACAACTTGAGGAGGAGGGGGACGTGCTGTATGCACGGTCGGTCGGAGCTCTCTTCGATCATGACGAGCCTGCGATTGAGGTGCTCAAGTGGAAGGAGATCTTTGATGCGCTTGAAGAGGCGATCGACGAGTGTGAGGACGTCTCGAACGTTCTCGAAAGTATTGCGCTGAAGAACAGCTGACGCCGGCCCGTGGTTCACTTCGTCGTCTTTATCGTGGTG
>CAYSKN010000337.1:0-2481 GCA_964431565.1 uncultured Gemmatimonas sp. | reverse complement strand
CTACGGCCATTGTTTTTTCCTGTGCGACTATCTCCAATGACAATCTGCAGGATCTCAAGACCGGTCAGCTGGTTGGTGCATCGCCCCGACGGCAGCAGATTGCGCTCATGGTTGGTGTGGCTGCCGGTGCAGCAGTGATTCCGTGGGTGCTGAACCTGCTTGCCAAGGCTTATGGATTTGCCGGTGCCGCCAATGTCGGTGTTATGACATCCAATCCGCTTCCTGCTCCGCAGGCCACGCTCATTGCCGCTTTGGCACAGGGCGTGATAGGCGGGCACCTCGAGTGGGGTATGATAGGGATCGGTGCGTTGATCGGCGGGGGCCTTATTCTGCTGGACGAACTGTTGAGTTCGGCGAAGCGGCTGCGTATCCCACCGCTTGCTGTGGGTATAGGTATCTATCTGCCGATGTCCGCCACCTTTGCGGTTGTGGTGGGTGCCATGATCTCGCACTGGTACATCTCACGTGCACGTGAGATGCCCGACCCGGGACGGGCCGAACGGCTGGGGACACTTGTTGCGTCGGGTCTGATAGTAGGCGAGAGTATCTGGGGCGTGATCAACGCCGGGCTCATCGTATCACTCATGAAGGACGCACCCATTGGTCTGGTACCGGAGAGCTTCATGGCGGCACCGTGGCTCGGCGTATTGGGTTTCGCTGGTGCTGTGGTATGGCTCTACGGATGGATGCTCCGCAGGTCAAGGGCCGTATAGCGGTCTGCGTTTGGGTAGGCTCGCGTAGCCGCACGATACTACTCAGGCGACTGATCGACACCAGGAATGATGAATCCGCTTTCATGATCGAACGACCCCATCCTGATCAGCCTCTTGGTTGATCAGGATGGGGGTTATCGGGTCAGTGAAGCTGTGGTGCCAGCCGGGTTATTTCTGGCTGCCGCTTTGGATCTGCTTCGCCACTGCCTGCACTTCGTCCAGCACACGAAGCAGGTTGCCGCCCATGATCTTGGCGATGTCCTCTTCGCTGTAGCCGCGACGAACCAGTTCTAGCGTGACGTTTCCTGTCTCGCTGGCATTGTTCCATCCTTCTACGCCACCGCCGCCGTCGAAGTCGGCGGCAATGCCTGCATGATCAATGCCGATTCGCTTGACCACGTAGTCGATGTGGTCCACGAAATCCTTGACCGTGGCAGGCGGATCGCCGGGAAAACGCACGTTGTAGATTTCCTGTTGTTTCTCTTGGTAGGCTGCTTGCTTCTCTTCCGGCAGCTTGCTGACTTGAGTGCGCTGCTCCTGGAAGTTCTTGCCATTGATGCCGAACTCGGCACGAAGCTCCGCCATCGCCTTGGCGCGTGCTTCCTCGCGTGGGACATCACGCGCCGGATCGCACTTCACGTAGCTCTTGAACGCCACCAGCTGGATCACGCCGCCATTCTTCTTGAAGGCGTCAAGCTGTTCGTCATCGAGATTCCGGCTGTGGTTGCAGATCGCACGCACGCCCGAGTGCGAGGCCATGATGGGCGCCTTGCTGAGTTCTACGGCCTGCAGCATTGATTCCTTCGACGGATGCGACACGTCGATCATCATACCAAGGCGGTTCATCTCTGCGATTACTTCCTTGCCGAGCGGGCTCAGGCCATGCCACATCCACACGCTGTCACGTTCTCCGGTATTGGAGTCGGACAGTTGGCTGTGGCCATTGTGGGCCAGCGACATGTAGCGAGCACCAAGATCATAGAATTTCTTCACGTTGCCGACATCGGTGCCGATGGGATAACCGTTCTCAATACCTATGAAGATCACGCGCTTACCGGCGGCGTGGATACGCCGCGCGTCATCGGAGGTGAGCGCCAGTTCTGCCCGATCCGGTGCGAGTTTCTCGGTGAGGTGGTGGATGGCATTGAACTTTTCCATCGCCTGCTGATAGGCACGGGCATATCCGGCCTTGTTGAGGTCGGGTCCCTGTCCGACATATACGGCGAGAAATGCGCCGCCCATCCCACCCTCCTCCATCTTGACGAGGTCAACCTGCGTACCCTCGAGCTTCTGGCTGTAGTTGGGAGCGGAATCAGTGAAGTTGGACGGCGAGATATCAACGTGCGTGTCGAGCGATAACACTCTGGCGTGGATTTCCTTTGCCTTTGCCTCGATCGCAGCTTCGTCCATAACGGGTTCCTTGTCGGAACAGGCGGCAAGCGCTGCCAGAGCGAGAAGCGAGAGTGGGGCGAGCAGGCGTACAAACGGTGGAAGTGGTAAGGTGATACGGTGTCTGGTCATTTCGTTGGGGTGTAAGGAGGGAAGGGGCCTATTTTACCATACGTCGTGCACCTGTCTCGTGCTGGCTGACACCGCCCGGGTGGCAGCTGATCATCTACTATGCTTTGAACGCGAGCGGCCGCAAGACTATCTGTAGGAATGCTTGCGGGCGATACTGGCCGCGATTGCTTCCACAGCGCCGCATCCTCGGTGCAGGGACATCAGGACTTGCCCAGGGCGGCCGGAGCCGATGCTCGCCCACTGGCAC
>CAYSKN010000336.1:0-2485 GCA_964431565.1 uncultured Gemmatimonas sp. | reverse complement strand
GTTCGGAGTCCGGCCCTGCCGTACGCACCGAGCACTCTTGTTGGTTCGCGGACCAAACCCCCGCGCGGGTTTGCTGTGATCACATAACCACAGCGACACATCTGTCTGCTGATCACCCACGATCAAGAGGCACACTATCGCAGGCATTTTACGCCTGCTCCCGTGTGCCTCGCGCCGTAACGCGGCCAACGTGAACTTAGTGCTGTTAGACGCTAGCGCCGACTGGTCTGGGTGTCAACAGGATTCTGCTGCCGGATTGACAATTATTTTACCCATCCAATATCCCCATTCTCATGTGACATATGGCCTTTACAGCAGCATCCCAGGCGTCCAATGTCAACAGAGGTCCGGTAGCTGGTCCCAGCCCATCAAGTCGGAGCACGGTCGATGAAGGACACGCAGTTGAAGGCCCTTCTCAGAAAGACACAGGAAAAAGCCGCCAAGGTCAGAAAACCTGCACGCCAGGCCTTTGACCCAACGCTTGAGGCCACCCGGGGCAATCGGGAGCCGATCCAGGGAACCGAGGCGGACGAGATTTTCAGGGAGATGAAGCGCCGGGAGTTCTGAACGCGCGGCCAGAGCCGTTGGCCCTTGGCGCCGCCGGGGCGGTACCGGTCCACGGCGCGCGGCCGGTTTCCACAGTAACATTGGGCATCATTCGCCAGCTATCGACGCTCTTGTCGAGCCGTTGATCGCCCAAGTCCATTAATGCCCCGACCTCCACGGATTCCGCTCGTGACCGACTTCGAGACACTCGGTGCTTTCTACCTTGGCAAGCACTACGACCCAGGCTCGCAAAGCCGGAAGGACGACCTGGTAATGTACGATGCCAGGGACCTCACGACCCACGCCGTCATCATTGGCATGACCGGCAGCGGGAAGACAGGCTTGGGCATTGATCTCATCGAGGAGGCTCTCATCGATCGCATACCGGTGATAGCCATAGATCCCAAGGGGGATCTCGGTAACCTGGCACTGCGCTTCCCGCGGCTCACCGCCGAGGAGTTCCGTCCGTGGATCGACGCCCAGCAGGCCGCTACCGCCGGTATATCGCCAGAGGAATACGCCACACAGCAGGCATCCACCTGGCAGAAGGGTATCGCCAGCTGGGGACAGTCCCCCGACCGCATTCAGCGGCTGATTGACTCAGCTGATGTAACCATATTCACACCCGGAAGCAGCGCCGGAACACCGATCTCGCTCCTGCGAGCCTTCGATGCACCACCATCGGTCATTTTCAATGACGAGGAGCTGCTGCAGGAACGCGTGAATGCAACTGCCACCGGCCTTCTCGCGCTGCTTGGAATAAACGCTGATCCAATCAGCAGCCGAGAGCACATCCTCATAGCGAATCTACTGAACCACGCATGGCGTACTGGTCGCAGTCTCGACCTGGCTACCCTCATAGGGCATATCCAGCAACCACCGTTCGCGACGGTGGGTGTCATGCCGCTCGATAGTGTTTTCCCTCCGAAAGACCGCATGGCACTTGCCATGCAACTGAACAACCTGCTGGCGGCCCCTGGATTCCAGGCGTGGTTGCTGGGTGACGCCCTCGATACGGCAGATCTGCTGTACGACGCCGGTGGCAAACCGCGCGCTTCGGTCATGTCCATTGCTCACCTGAGCGACGCCGAGCGCATGTTCTTCGTGACACTTCTCCTCGCAGACATCCTGGCATGGGTACGCTCGCAGTCGGGTACCGGTTCATTAAGGGCAATACTCTACATAGACGAGCTCTTTGGCTTCATGCCCCCGGTGGCCAACCCTCCATCGAAGAAATTGCTGCTAACCTTGCTCAAGCAGGCTCGTGCGTTCGGGCTTGGCGTTGTACTCTCCACACAGAACCCCGTCGATCTCGACTATCGGGGTCTCTCCAACGCCGGCACATGGTTCATCGGACGCATGCAGACGGAACGTGACAAGCAGCGTGTCATGGATGGTCTCGTGAGCGCTGCGAGCGGCCAGACGCTCGACCGATCGGCTCTCGAGAAGACCATCTCGGGACTTGGTAAACGGGTGTTCCTGCTCCACAGCGTACACGAACCAGCACCCATCATCTTCGAGACCCGCTGGGCGCTGTCGTACCTGGCTGGCCCGATGACCCGCGAACAAATCAGAACAGTAACCGCGGGCTCAGCGACACCCACCCCTGCCATTGCACGAACCACAACACACGGATCTGCGGCAACTTCAGCCACTTCCGCCGTGGGAGTGATCGCTGCGATTCAGAGCTCGGCAAGCGCCACAGGCGCCCGCGGCCCGGCACCAGTGTTGCCACCGGACATCGCCCAATACTGGCTGGCTCCGGTCGAGCCGACAGACGCTCAGGCCGATGTTGTGTACATGCCTGCTGTATTCGGCCTGGCCGATGTGAGTCTCACTAGCGCAAAGCTGAATGTCAGCGAGCAACGTCGGGTAGGGATGCTGGCGTCAATCGATGACGGACCCATTGCGGTGGACTGGGATCGCGCCAGGAAATCAT
>CAYSKN010000335.1:0-2489 GCA_964431565.1 uncultured Gemmatimonas sp. | reverse complement strand
CGAGCGCGCGATCGCCCGAAGCAGGCTATCGTACGTGATATTGCTGGCCGACCTGCAGGAGCAGCATGGTTTGAGGCACTCTGTGCAGGCACCGGCTTTTGTTGATCTGCAGGTGCATACAACGGCGTCTGATGGATTATTGACCCCGAGTGCAGTGGTGCAGGCAGCGCACGAGGCGCAACTGTTGGCCATAGCCATTACCGATCACGACACGATCAGTGGACTTGATGAGGCGGCCGAGGCTGGCGTGGCACTCGGGGTTCGCATCATCCGGGGCGTGGAGCTTAGCACTCACTTCGACGGTGAGGAGGTGCATCTGCTCGGTTTGCACATCAGGCATGGTGATGCGATTCGGATCGCATTGCACGCTCTGCAGGCGCAGCGTGTGTCACGTGCCGAGAGCATGGTTGGCAGGCTGAATGAACTGGGCATCCTTGTCACCCTTGATGAGGTGCTTGGGCTCGCGGGAGAGGGTTCGGTGGGAAGGCCGCATGTAGCGCGCGCGATGGTTGCTGGCGGGTGGGTCAGAGAGTTTCGGGAGGCTTTCGACAAGTGGATCGGCTTTGGATGTCCTGCCTACATACCGCGGGAACCGTTTACCCTGGCCGATGCAGTCGATCTGGTGCACCGTGCAGGTGGCCTGGCTGTATGGGCTCATCCCGGCCCGTTGGCGACCGCAGCGTACACGAAGCGGCTGGCAATGCTTGGCCTTGATGGTGTGGAGGTGCTGCACCCCAGTCATCCTCCCGAGTTGGCTCAACGCATTCTCGATGTCGTCGAGCAGCTTGGTTTGCTGCCAAGCGGCGGCTCCGATTGGCACGGGCCGGCATCCGGTCCCCGAAGCCTGGGCGGCCAGCGCGTGCCGGCAGCATGGCTCGGAATGCAGGACGCCCATATGACGCAGTGACGGATATGGTCTTGGGCCGTGAGCAACTGAGGATGGCGAAAAGTGGACGCTAACGGGTACACGGTCCTGAAGCAGAAGTCGGACTCTGTCAGCGGGCGTCGTGTGGCGCTCATTACCGGTGGTGCCCGACGACTGGGCGCTGCCATAGTGCGCAGTCTCGCCGGGCACGGTTATGACATTGTCGTACATCACGGGCACTCGCCGCGTGAGGCGGACGAACTCGCTGCCCACCTCGTGTCGCATTACGGCATATGCGTGGAGACCGTTCAGGAGGATCTCCGCGATGTGGCTGCTCCGGCGCGCATAGTTGCCGCAGCAATCACTCATCTAGGTGCGCTCGATGTAGTGGTCAGTTCAGCGTCCATCATGAAGTCCGTCCCATTGGAGACAGTCACTCCTGAACACTGGGTCGATACCGAAGCAGTCAACCTGCGTGCGCCGTTTTTCCTCATGCAGGCCGCTGCTCCACGTATGCGCGATGGTGGTGTCATCATCCAGATGTCCGACCATCTCGCGTTTGAGGCGATCTATCCCGGTCTTATTCCACATCAGGTGACAAAGGCGGGCGTCACGACGCTCGTGCGAACCATGGCGTCGGCTCTCGCTCCACGTCTGCGGGTAAATGCAGTAGCACCAGGGCTTGTGATGCCACCCGAAGACATGAGCGAGTCTGCGCTGCAGAATTTTCTTCGCGATGTACCGCTTGGCCACGGCGGCTCGGCAGACGACGTAGTGGAGGCAATCCATTTCCTCATCGAGGCGCGCTACGTGACCGGCCAGGTGCTGCATGTTGATGGTGGCCGGCATTTGTGGCGCTGAGAGGAGTCTCCGGCTTGCCTCTCGTGACTGGGCCCTCTGCATTGGCCTGATCAACATCACTCAGGCCGATTACTTTACGTGTTGTGTAGTCCATTCGATCGCCGGATGCGGTGCAGGCATTACCGAGGAGTCCGGCATCCCTGCCCAGATCGGTTCATTATTCCGTCATGACCCACACGCGTACCGAGAATCTCGTCATCATCGGTTCCGGCCCCGCTGCCTGGACAGCTGCCATCTATGCAGCGCGTGCCCAGCTCAACCCCATCGTTTTCGAGGGAGAGCCGTCCGGGATCGAGGTCCCGGGTGGGCAGCTCATGCTCACGACCGAAATCGAGAACTTTCCTGGTTTCCCAGAGCCGATCAGCGGACCTCTGCTGATGGAGCAGGTCAAGGCTCAGGCGATACATCACGGAACCCGTGTAGTGTCCGAACTGGTGCGGTCTGTTGATCTCTCCGGTTGCCCGTTCACCGTCGTGCCCAACTACTCCGGGCCGGTCAGCGCACGTGCTCTCATTGTGGCAACGGGAGCATCTGCGCGCTGGCTGGGGCTGGACAGTGAACTGCGGCTCGCGCAGTCGGGTGGTGGGGTATCTGCCTGTGCTGTCTGCGATGGTGCCATGCCGTTCTATCGCCACAAGCGACTTGTGGTGGTGGGCGGCGGTGACACTGCAATGGAAGAGTCGATGTATCTGACCAAGTTCGCGAGCGAGGTGGTCGTTGTGCATCGACGTGACGTATTCCGTGCGTCGAAAACCATGGCAAG
>CAYSKN010000334.1:0-2494 GCA_964431565.1 uncultured Gemmatimonas sp. | reverse complement strand
CGAACTCCTTCAGTGCAAGAGACGGAACGAAGAGGCGTCCCGATCCATGCACCGCATTGGCAATCGATTGTACAACCGCTTCAG
This sequence comes from uncultured Gemmatimonas sp., assembly GCA_964431565.1. GTDB lineage: Bacteria > Gemmatimonadota > Gemmatimonadetes > Gemmatimonadales > Gemmatimonadaceae > Gemmatimonas. Next base: position 2,410 of record CAYSKN010000334.1, on the reverse strand, counting down.
CCTCCGCCAGCGGCAGCGGACGCATCAGCAGAAGTTCTTCTTGTATCCAGCTCACCACGTCTGCCTCTTCCGTGAGATCGAGGCACTCGATCAGATCGGCCGCATCCTTTGCCTGGTCGTCACCGACGTGGTTCAATACTCCCAGAAAGCCGAAACGAACCATGGAAGCGCGTTCCTGCCATACTGCCCGGGGTTGCCTCTCCCGCAATTGTGTGGACAGCGCAATACGGTCAAGTAGTTCCTCGAGAAAACCTCGGTAGGTATCGGAGTCCACTGTCGGGTCGAACTCGATACGTTGCACGCCATTGGTGGAGAAACGCAGAGCCCAGTCCCAGTCTGTCAGACTACTGAGCGGCCGCTGTCCGTAAATCACCGAACGGTCGATGAACGAGAAATTCGGGAACGGATTGGTGCTGAGCAGTTCGCGCAACCTGCGAAAGGATGCATTCGCAGCGGCCAGGCGTGCCGGATGTCCCTCCGCGTAAAGTGACATCTTGGCCAGTGCCTGCGCCAATGATGTGAGGTATGTCAATGCTTCGTTCATCAGGCAGGTTCCGCCTCAGTGGCGTCACGCGTATGAGCCGCTGCGCGACGCACTGCTTCCTTGCGACTCCTCAGTGCCAATCCAAGAACCTCTCCGGCACGGGAGTCTTCGGCATGATGTCGTGCCAGCGTCGCCACAATTACTGCCAGCAACTCGTCCGGTCCACGCAGGTGTTTCGTGCCCGTCAGCCAATGCATAGTGAGCGCCCGGGACAGCAGCCACTCAAGAACCTCGGCATTGCGTACGGTGCCGATCGCACGGGCCATTCTCACCCGTAACTCCTCCGGAATCGTGGGTTCGTCAAAGCGACGCATGAGAATACGTGCGCCGTCCAGCGAACATTGATTCATCACCGCCTTCAATGCGGCCGAGAAGACACGGGCATCGGGATCCATCAATCCGAGGCGCACGCCCAGCAGGCGTGTGGTATCATGGCGGAGAAGAGAGAGGATCGCCTCCAGGCGTACCCGCACGTTCTGATGGTTGGCGATGATCTTCGGGTCAAGACCATCCGGCCATCGCCCCAGACGATCAAAGACATTGATAGCATGCCTTATTGCCTGAGGTGGCAGTGTCGCCAGCGCATTGCCGAGGCCGTCGACAGCGGCGTCACCGATAGCTGCCAGCAGATCAACGATCCATGCTGTCTCCTCATCACCTCGGTGGCCCAGCACCTCCAGAAGTGGATCGAGCGCCCGGGATCCAAGCCTTGTGACGGCCAGATCAAGCATTCGAAGATCCGGGTTGGTCGCGGCCAGCTGTTCACGCAGCGTCGTTTCGCTGAGCAGTTGTGTTTCCAGGGTATCGCGGGCAGTCGAGGGTGGGTAGTCGAGAATACGGGCCAGAGTTGCTGCCATTCCATGGTCCGCCACAAGACGCTCAACAGCCATCTCGGTACCTGGTGCAACTACACCAATCTCCAGGGAGACCTCGAGTATGCGCTCAGGCTCACAGTTGTACTGGTACAAATTGAGAGTCGCATGCGTATCGGCTGGTGGAAGACCACTGGGAACACCCTCGCTCGCCCCGTTCGACCGGCCGGTTGATCTGTTGCCGAGAAGCGATGTGACGACCCCGCGGAGAACCAGATCTGAATTCCTGGAACACGAATGCCCGCCCCTTGCAGCGCGGGCGAGCTTATTGAGCAGCGTCAGCACCGACCCCGGAATAGGCATGTCCGCGCTTGCTGCTGCAGCCCGTGCGAGGTTTACCAGCGCAATTGGACCGAGCACGTGTGTGGCCTGCTGAAGCAGTATCTCCCGGGCTTGCGGGTTTCCGTCGAAGGCCATGAGCACGGTCAATGCATCATCGCTCAACTGTTCGAACAGCTCCGTCAGGTACCTGCGGGGAAATTCACTTCCGTTCCGGTTCTGATCGAGTGAGCCCGACGCCTCCTGCAATACCCGGATAACTGCCTCACGCCCCTCCCTTGTTTGCACCCGTGCTGCAAGTGCGCGAGCCACCGCCTCAGGTGTCTCCACCACGGCCTCGCCGGTGTCACCTTCCGTCTCCGAACTGACTGAGAGCAGGGCAAGAGCAGCCTGCACATCGGCGGTTCCCTCAAGGGCAGGCACTTGCCGCTGCACGGCTCTCCCCTCTGCATCGAGAAGGGCGAGCTGATCGAACGCCGTGGGAAAGAGCCTCAATCGAGTCGCTGCATGATTGAAGACCTGAGGTCGCGCGCCCATCGTGTCACCGCATTCTGGCGCAGAAACCGCCAGACAGGTGATGAAATCTTCGACTTCCGCCAGGGACACGCCCTGACTGATCCGGACACCGCCCACCAAATGGTCACGCAATCTCCGGGCAAGCTCACCAATACGTTGATCATGCCTGTCGGTAGAAACACCATCTACTATCAGGTGC
>CAYSKN010000333.1:0-2498 GCA_964431565.1 uncultured Gemmatimonas sp. | reverse complement strand
CGGCAAGGCTGGCATCGAGTACGGAAAATTCGACCGCAAGGTCGGCAGGGTCAGCCCCTGTGGGCAGGCAGTTACGACGTCGAGGGTGGTTCGTACCCCCATGTTTATGACCATATCGTGCTGAAGGATCGTACCTTGGTGAATGCGCGCATCGGTATCGAGAACGTCCGGCTGGGGAACGGTAGGCTGCGCGCGGCACTGTGGGCGCGCAATCTGTTCGATAAGGAATACAACAGCTACGGTATGAATTTTGGTGCGCTTGGTGCGATCGTGGCGAACTATGGTGAGCCGCGTACCTGGGGACTCGACGTAAGCTGGGATTTCTGAGGCGAACGCCGAACCTCCATCGCTGGAGGTTCGGCCGCCGGGATTTCAGCTCAGTAGGGGAATCAGTGTTTCGGCTTGCCGGATCACCTCATCCTGATGCGGTTGCAGGCACTGGTAATCCGTGAGGGCGTTCTCGGACAGTGTCCCGAACGGTGATGCGATGCCGGTGGTTTTCCCGCTCATTTCCTCCATGATCGTGAGCACACAGAAGGGGGCTGCGCTGGGGTCGTAGCCACCCTCGTGCGTCATCACCAGGCGCCCGCCACACAGCTCGTCGGCAAGCTCCAGCATGCGTCGGGTCATGAAGCGGTACGAGTCGGCGTGCAGCAACATGCGGGCCGTGGGATCGCTGGTGCATGCGTCCACACCGCTGGCCACGAGAATGAGTTCGGGACGAAAGCGGCGCAGTGCGGGTGCAACGATGCGGTCCATGACTGCCAGGTAAGCGCCGGTGCCGCAGCCAGGTGGCAATGGGATGTTGATGTTGTAGCCCTTCCCGCGATCGCGTCCGCAGTCTGCCATGGCACCTCGCCCCGGAATGATGAGGTCCTGATGCACCGATATCGTGAGCACGCTTGGATCGTCGTAGAACGCCGTTTCGGTACCGTTGCCATGGTGCGCGTCCCAGTCGATGATCGCAACGCGCGCGAGCCCGTGCTTGCGCATCGCGACTCGGGTTGCCACGGCCGCGTTGGCAAAGATGCATAACCCCGCCCCGTGATCGGGTTCAGCGTGATGGCCCGGTGGGCGCACCAGCGCGTACGCGTTCCTGACCGTACCGTCGAGTACCGCGCCGATGGCTGTCAGGGTTCCCCCGACGGCCAGCGCTGCGATTTCGAACCCTCCGGCGGGAACTGGTGCGCCGCGGCTCAGTGTGCCACCACCGGCCGCGCTCGCGACCTGCACGCGCTGCACATAGGCACGGTCGTGGAAGCAGCAGAGGTCGTCTTCGGTTACTGCCTGAGGCTTCAGCTGCTGCAAGTGCTCGACCAGACCACTGGCATGCAGCAAACTGAGGATGCGGCGTTTGCTGTCCGGCGTCTCAGCGAAGCTGCCGGGCTGGAGCCATGGGTGGTTACTCATCAGGCTCCGATAGTCGCCGAAGTCGTACCAGAAGAAGCGCTCATCCCAGACCAGTCCGGTTTTCATGCGTGTCTTGCCCCGAGTGATTGCAGGATAGATATTCGAGGGATCGATGATAGCCCCGACACCACGGGACTGATGGTCCCAGATGGTACTGTCGGGGGCACCTTGGAGGTTCCCGGTGAGTGCTGCGATGCGATCCGGAACTCTGACGGTACCAAATGGTACTAGTGATCACCGTGCACGTCTCCCATGCTGAGCAGATGCAAGTCGGCCATGCCGATGTTCAAGCCACTGCTGGAGACACCGCGCCATGCCAAATGCCATTCATCCGTTCAATTCGCGCCCGTACGGGCTGCTGAAGAAGGCTGCCATCCCTCTGGCACTGCTGCTTGCCTCGACGGCCTCGCTGGCCCAGCCGAGCGGCGGGCTGGAGGAGATCGTGGTGACTGCACAGAAGCGGGTTCAGTCGCTGCAGGACACCCCCATTGCGATCACCGCCTTTGGTGCCGACGAGCTTGAGCAGCGCAGCATCCGTAACATCGGTGATCTGGCAGCACTGGCGCCCAACGTCAAGATCTCGCCCATGCCTTCCAATACGGCCAAGGCGACCATCGCCATTCGTGGTGCGGTGACCTCCAACCCGGCGATCACCTGGGAGCCGACGGTCGGCATCTACCTGGATGGCATCTTCGTCGGCAAGTACTCGGGCAACGTGTTCAACATCATGGATCTCGAACGCATCGAGGTGCTGCGCGGGCCGCAGGGTACCCTCTACGGCAAGAACACCATGGGTGGTGCGGTCAACATCGTGACGCGCAAGCCCGGTGAGGAGCTTGGCGGTACCGTTCGGGCGGGTTACGGCAACTACGATTTCTGGGAGCTCTATGGTTCGCTGGACATCGGTGCACTGGACCTCAACGATGCCGGCACGCTGAAGAGCAAGCTGACGCTGTCGAAGCAATCCCGTGACGGTTTCTACAAGAACAGGGCACGCAATACCGAGCCGCTCAGCGATCCGTTCGGTGCTCCGTACCAGCATCCGGCGAACCCCGTGAGCAGCCGCGACTTCAACGAGCTGGGTACCA
>CAYSKN010000332.1:0-2506 GCA_964431565.1 uncultured Gemmatimonas sp. | reverse complement strand
ACGTCAGTGAAGGAGCTGCAGGCACAGGCGTAGTCGGCAATCAGCCACTCCGGGCGATTCTCGGACAGAAGGGCCACGCGCTCATGCGCTGCTATTCCAAGTCGGGCGAGACCAAGAGCAGTGCGCCGCACACGCTCGAGGATTGTTCGATGACTCATCGACTCCCAGACACCATTGACCTTGTGGGAAATGGCATCGGGCCGGTCAAAACGTTCCACCGCGTCGAAGAGGAGGCGGTTGATGGTACCGGGGGTGGGCCGTGGGCCCCCGGTTACGTACTGGGTGGGAGAGGGCATATCGCAGAAACTGGCCTGCGGATCAGGAAGGCGGGAGTCCTTGTGCATACTCCATACCGGCGTCCCGAACAAGTACTCCGCCTGGGATGTATCGTATGTCAGTGACGAACAGGTACAGCCAGATCGAGGGGAGCACCACCAATCAACTGCCCGCGGAAACGCACAGTGACCCGTACGATCAGTGAGTCGGTACCCTCAGATCCGGAGCCGGAAAAGATGCCTGGTCGTACTCGCACTCTCCTTGCTGCGTTGCCACCACCATCGGTCGTGTCGATCATTGATGGCCGGTTGTTCTCATCCACCAGGAATGCGGTGGCAATCGTGTCGTTGGCAGGGTTGGCGGGCCTCAGCAGTTCGTATCGTACTATCCATGAGCTTACCGCTGTTACAGAAGAGGTGTCCCTGTGGCCTACCGCGACCCTGAATTCACCCGTAGTGTTTCTGCTCGCTGTATCCGGACCGGCGAGTGTCAGTGCATCCGGGGCAATTCCGCTTAGCGTATCCGGCCGCACGGTAATTGCCAGTCCGCGGAGCACCTGCAAACTGACCCCTATACGTGCAGCGATGCGTGCTTCCGATCCTGTGGCAGCCTTGAATGCTACCACCGTCCCTCGTGCCTGATCCACGGTCAGCGCGGAATCGCGGTTGAAATCGGCATACAGATACCGGGGTGCCGCATCCACGATTACATCGCCGGCGCTGTTGCGGACGATCGCATGCACCGGAGAGACCACACCAGCCTCATCGCGCAGGGTGTCTCCTGTCACGATCGACGGGAATGGGAACGGTTCGAATTCGATGGCTGCTGGCGCCTCCGGCCCGGAGCCGACATCAGCACAGCCTACGGCAAGCAGCAGACCGCCCATGAGGCAGCGGAGGGCAAGTCGTCTCACGTGAATCTGTCGGCCAATTGCGTGGCGAGGTTGATGTATGCCTGGCTTGCCGGATCCGCAGGGCTGCGCAATACGACAGGTTGCCCGGAAGCGAAGGCGTCAGCTGCCGCGGGCGATCTGGGGATTGACACGTCAAACAGCAGGTTCTGTGGCATGTGTTCGCGCACATAGTGCACGACGCGCTCGGTGGCTATGGTGCCCGCCTCGTGCATCGTGAACAGAATTCCTTCCAATGTGAGGTCGCCGTTTTCAGCAATCACATCCTGGATACCCCGGAGAATCTGCGGGGTTGTCTGAAGCGCCAACGGTTCACACTGCAGCGGTACCACCGCATGCTGGCTAGCTGCGAGTACCCGGCGGGTAATGGAGCCGAGCCCTGGTGGCGTGTCCACTACCACGACATGACACCGTTCGCGTGCGATGGCAAGCAGCTCGCTGAGCATGCTGCTCTCGCCCACCGCACGCTGGTAGGCACTGTGGTCGGCCGCATCGCTTACCGATCCGGCGAGAATGACCCGCAACCATGGCAGAGCCGTGGGCAGGATGACTTCCCGCAACGGTCGCTCCCCTCGCAGATAGTCATCAAAGCCCGCAGTCGAATGCCCACGACGCAGGCCCACGCCGAATCGCACTGCACCCTGCGGGTCGGTATCCACCAGAAGGGTCTTGAGACCACGCCGTGCGAATGCAGCAGCGAGATTCACAGCCGTCGTGGTCTTACCAACACCACCTTTCTGGCTGACAATCGAGAGAACACGCCCCATGGTCAGTGGTCGCCCTTTGGCCGTGCCTCGTTATCGGGTGGGTACCCGGCGTTTCCATTGGTAGCGTCATCACTCGGCGCAGCATCCGACGATCCGGCACCCGCTTTATCCGAGGCTGATGCCCCGCGCAGCAGCTCAAGGGTCTGTGCCGCATGCTCACGGAATCTGACAGCCTCGGGGTCGGCCGCCCCACTCGTACGCAGCAGGTATGCCTCCAAATGCATTGCTGCATGAACGGCATCACCTCGCTTTAGCAGCAGGAACGCCAGGCCATAATGGGCACCTGCGAGATCCGGATCGATCTGCAGAGCGCGACGATATGTGCGGATTGCTTCCTCGGGTTGGCCGGTCTTGGAGAAAGCTATGGCGATATTCTGCAGAACCTTCAGATCTTCAGGGCGCTCGCGCAACGCCAGGCGGTAGGACGTGAGTGCGTTGGCGTAGTCGCCGCGTGACTCAAGATCGAGCGCCTCGGCGAGAAAATCGGGCTTTCTTGCACCCCGTAACGACGAGCCGCCCATCAGACGGCGCAACCAGTTCATGCGCTCGCTTT
>CAYSKN010000331.1:0-2511 GCA_964431565.1 uncultured Gemmatimonas sp. | reverse complement strand
CAAGGGCGTGCAGCTCGGCGGCGAGTTCATCCCTGCCGAGGGCAGTGTGGACATCGACAATGCCAGGGTTACCGGGCGGTCCGTCTCCGAGGGTGGAGATCAGGGCAAGGTTGTCACCGGAGCCGTCATCGGCGCGATTATCGGAAAGGTATTCGGCGGTGGCGCCAGGGGAGCCGTGATTGGTGCGGCCGGTGGAGCGGCCGCAGGAACAGCAGCAGCAGCCCGCAACACCGTGAAGGAACATTGCCTTGCAGCGGGAACACTCCTCTCGGCACGATTGTCTTCCGGGTTGGTGCTCCCCCGGCATACGCCATGACGCTGCAGAAACCAGGCTGCAGTGGGCAGTCCGGTCGGCCATTTGCGGAGCAATCGTCTTGATCGATGTCCTAGGCTTCTCCAAGTTCTACGGCAACGCAATCGCCGTCAGGTCACTTTCGTTTCATGTGGCACCGGGCGATGTGCTCGGTCTCGTAGGCCCCAATGGCGCCGGCAAGACCACGACACTCCGCGCCCTTGCAGGAATCATTCAGCCCTCGGCAGGCTCAATCCGGATAGGCGGCTTCGATATGAAGACCGATCCCGTACCCGCGAAGGCGCGCCTGGCCTTTATCCCCGATGAACCGCAGTTGTTCGATTACCTCACTGTAACCGAACACCTCCGCTTCATGGCGCGCCTGTACGGAGTCTCCGATGGGTCAACACGCATTCCGGTCCTGCTCGAGGAACTCGAGCTCACAGCAAAGTGCGACTCCTTGCCAGGTGAGCTGTCGCGCGGTATGAAACAAAAACTCGCGATCGCCTGTGGATTGCTGCATGAACCGGCGGTTCTGCTGCTCGACGAACCACTCACAGGACTCGATCCTGTCGGCATCCGCCGCATGAAGGAGACGATAAACGCCCGCGCCAGTGACGGTACCGCCATCGTGCTCAGCTCTCACCTGCTTCATCTGGTCGAGGAGTTGTGCACCCGGCTGCTGGTGATCCGGAAAGGCGAAGCCGTAGCACTGGGAACAGTGGGCGAAATCGTCGCTGCCAGTCCCGCACTTGCCGGCAGATCTCTTGAAGAGATCTTCATTTCGCTCACCGATAGCGACGTTGGGGGCAGGCCCGACGATATTGACTCAGTGGGCGGCGGCGCTCACGCCAATGTCTGATTCAGTGCGGGACAGACAACTGGCACGCGATTCAACATCGCCAGGTGCAGACGCTTTCGCAGCACTGCTCTATCTCCACGCACGAAGCATGTGGAACCGCCTCCGGACCCAGGCGATGCGCCTGCGAAGCCCAAGGTACCTCGCAGCAGTGATCATCGGAGCGCTCTATCTCTGGGTGTTCCTGATCAGGAACGCCCGCACCGGCGAGCTGCCCATGAACCACATACTCACGAGTGAGTTGATACTGGTATCAGTGAGTACTGTCCTGCTGCTCTCCAGTGCCCGCTGGTGGCTCCTTGGCAGTGACCTGAGTGCGCTCACCTTCTCTGCTCCCGAAATTCAGTTTCTGTTTCCTGCACCCATTACCAGACGCAACCTCGTCCAGGCAAAGCTGGCACGGATGCAGATCGTTATTCTGCTGAACACGCTCATTTTCACGGTGATTCTCAGTGGCGACTCGAGTTCACTGGCTGCGTGGCAACGCGGCCTCGCGTTATGGATCCTCTTCACCACCCTGGCTTTCCATCGGCTTGGCGCAACCATTGTTCGTGCCAGCATCCTCGGACATGGAACCGCATTGCGGCAACGCACCCTCGTGCCGGCTGTCGTCTTCCTGGTACTTGTTGTCGCCTTGCTGTACGGTCTGCTCGACCACTGGCCTGCCCTGCGTGCGGCACATGGAAGCCGCGCTATCGCTGAAGCGCTCGTGAACGCACTCAGCGCATCGGCACCCTCAGTGGCGCTGTGGCCAGGCCGGGCACTCATTGCTCCCATCGTGCGGGCTGGCGCCGGTTCGTGGTGGTTAACAGTACTTCCCGCAATCGGCGTGCTCCTGCTTCACTACGTATGGCTTCTGCGCCTGAACATCGCATTCGAGGAAGCTGCTCTCGAGGCAACGCAGCGCCGGCGGGAGCGCCGACAGCATCTCCTCGCCACGCAAATGAGTGAGGCCCGTTCACGAACCGGCAAGCTCGCCAGTGTACCTCGACTCGCACTGACCGGACGCCCGGAGGTTGCCATCGCTTGGAAGAACGTTGCCGCAGCACTTCGCGGTGGACGGTGGCGTACACAACTGATCGTACTCATCATCGGCCTTGCTGTAGCGGCTATCGCATCCCGACAGGCATCGGAGCGTGTTGGCAACCTGCTTGTGGGGGTGGTGGTAGGCTGGGGCGGAATGATGCTCTTTCTGGGCCCGCTCTGGATGCGCTTCGATCTGCGACTCGATCTGCCAAGGCTCGGATTGCTCAAGACTATGCCGATTGCCGGCTGGCGCATCGTGGCTGCCGAAATAGCGGCAGTCACGATGCTGCATACCATCACCGTATGGTCGCTGATGGTGGTGCCATTACTGATG
>CAYSKN010000330.1:541-2519 GCA_964431565.1 uncultured Gemmatimonas sp. | reverse complement strand
GATCACGGATTTCGCGTCGGTCGTAGAAGCGGACAGCACCGATAAGCCGATAGGGAATATTGCGACGCCTGAACGCATCCTCGAGAACCCGCGACTGCGCATTCGTACGGTAAAGCACAGCGAAGTTGCGTAACGCAAGACGTGATTCATCAACACGTTCCATGATCGTCCCTGCGATATAATCCGCCTCGTCACGATCATCTAGCGCTTCCACCACAGTGACCGGCTCACCAACGGGGCGCGTCGTGCGAAGGGTCTTGCCCCGACGTTCACTGTTCTCGGCAATAACGGCATTTGCCAGTGCGAGCACGTTGGGCGTGGATCTGTAATTCTCTTCCAGACGCACGATGCGGGCACCCGGGAAGTCCCGCTCGAACTCAAGAATGTTCCTGATATCCGCACCGCGCCAGCCGTAGATTGACTGGTCATCGTCACCGACAGCCATCACGTTGCGTTTGGCCCCCCCCATGAGTTTCACGAAGCGATACTGGGCCGCGTTGGTATCCTGAAACTCGTCAACCAGCACGAAGCGGAATCTGTGCTGATAGTGCGTACGGAGTGTCTCATCCATCTCGAGCACGCGGACCGGCAGGAGCAGCAGGTCATCGAATGTCACCGCATTGGCCTGCTGCAATCCGACATCGAGTTCGCCATAAACTCCGGCCACCGCGACCGCAAATGTGTCACGCGCCCTTCGACCATATTCCGCGGGCGACATCAGTGCATTCTTTGCGCTGGATATCGCACCAAGTATTGCCCTGGGTGTGAATTGCGCGGTGTTCAGCGTCCGTCGTTCCATTATCCGTTTGACCGCGTTCAGGGCGTCGTCTTCGTCGTATATGGTGAAGTTGCGTTGGCGTCCCACCATGGGTGCAACGCCGCGCAGCAACCGGGCCCCAAGCGAGTGGAAGGTGCCACACCACATCCCACCGGGCTCATGGCCCAGCAATGCGGCTATCCGTGAGCGCATCTCGCCTGCGGCCTTGTTGGTGAAAGTCACAGCGAGTATTTCATGCGGTGAGACGCCATGAGCACCAATAAGCCGTGCAATGCGTGCAGTAAGCACTCTCGTCTTGCCGGAACCGGCACCCGCAAGCACCAATACGGGCCCTTCCCCGTGGCACACCGCTTCGCGTTGCGCAGCATTCAGCCCTTGCACGATCACATCAAGGTCAGGACCTGACCGCTCGGGGACCCCGTCAAACAGCGAGCCCGTCCAGCCCATTGTCGTCATCCATGCAAGATAACGTCGAAGGCAGCTCCCTGGACGGTGTCAGCCAGCACCAACCTGCCATTGTGATTTTCCTGCACGATTCGCCGAGCGAGTGAGAGCCCGATCCCCCAACCTCGTTCTTTGGTGCTGAACCCGGCCTCGAAGATGCGCTTTCGCAGATGACGCGGCACGCCGGGACCAACGTCCTGCACGCGGAACCGCACTCCACCTTCGGGGAGCTGGCTTGCCATGACTACCACCTCGCCGTTCCTGCCCCCAAGAGCATCGATGGCATTCTTGATAAGCACCTCCAGCACCCACTCCAGCAGTACCCTGTCACCTTGCGTCTCGAGGACATCGTCCGGGTGCTCACTGCGAATACGGACCATTCGCGCGAGAGTCGGCGCACGCGCGCCGAAATAGGCAGCCAGGCGATCGACCAACTCGTTGCAGTCGACCCTCTCGGCTCTGGGGGGCCGACCGATGCGTTCGAAGCGATGAGATACGCGCTCGAGTCGCTGCAAGTCCTGTCCCATTGCATCCAGAGTGCGAGTGATCGTGCCGCCGGCAGCAGACTCCCCCAATAGTTCGATCCAGCCCGCCAAGGAAGACAAGGGAGTACCGAGCTGATGCGCCGCCTCGCGAGCCATACCAGCCCAGACCTTTTCCCGTTCGGCCCGTCCGCGCTCCACCAACGCATACGCCCCAAGACCCACGAGCAAGACAATACCAAACGCCTGCATGACAGGAATGATCTCGAGTCCC
>CAYSKN010000330.1:0-531 GCA_964431565.1 uncultured Gemmatimonas sp. | reverse complement strand
TGGCGCTGTCACCAAGATGGACAGCCCCAATGGACGGCTGGACTATCGGTGGGTTTCGCCGGTCCATCTCGTTAAGGAAATCGCGCAACCGCGTCGTGTCGTCTTCGATTCCCGGAGGTAGATTGGCGATGCCCGTTATTCGGCCCAGATGATCCGTCACCATCAATGGCAACCCTGACGCGCTGATCTCACGCGACAGGTCAAGCAGCACAACGGTGGGATCGGAAGCACTTGTATCCTGCAGCGCCTCGTAGATGCGGGCGTACATTCGGCCCTGTACAGCCGCTGCACCACGCAACTGGCGCACGACATGTCGCGTATACACGACGTACCAGCCGACCAGCGCTATCACGCCCAGCACCATCAGGACCACGGGCAAGCGGCGACGTCTCATGACAGAACCGAAAGCTGACGACGCCGCAGGCGTTGCATTATCAGGCGAGAGTGGCCCGACCAAGGTACGGCTGCAGAGCCTCCGGAATGCGTACCGATCCGTCGGATTGCTGATGATGCTCAATTATGCTAGCGATG
>CAYSKN010000329.1:0-2539 GCA_964431565.1 uncultured Gemmatimonas sp. | reverse complement strand
TCTCCATGCGGTCTACTACACCACGAGCCGCCATGCGGCTCATGGCGAGGTCAAGAGGAAGCGTCAGCAGAAGCGTCAGATCCGGCGCCCGCCCGCCTGTCGCCAGAGCATTTGCATGAGTCAGCAAGTCGAGCGGGAGTGCTCGTCCTGCCCCCTGATACGCGTAGGTGGACAAGAGAAAACGATCGACGAGAACCACGGCTCCCCTTGCCAGCGCTGGCTCCACCACGTCATGCACCAGTTGTGCCCTGGAAGCTGCGAAGAGCAGAGCCTCGGTGGCGGGCGCCAGCGATGAAGCCGGATCGAGCAGAAACCCGCGGATGGCATCCCCCGCGGGTGTACCGCCAGGCTCGCGAAGTGCCACAACTTCATGCCCGAGGGCCTGAAGGGCCGCTCCAAGGCGGGCCAGTTGTGTCGTCTTTCCAACTCCCTCTCCGCCCTCGAGCACAACAAACAACCCCCTGCCGCTCTCTACGGCAGAATCGCCGATCCCGATCTGATCCCGCTCTCTCATACCGCCGGACCTAACCGAGGATGATCTGGCTTGTGGCACCTATGCGAATACCATCGGCAATCCACTGATTCACACGAAGCATCAGCTTGTCGAAATTATCCTGGGCCGAAATGGCACTCTGATACACGCTCTTCCCCTGTATCTGCTGAAAGAGACCGGCGAGCTCCTGCTCCATCTCGGGTGTGGGTTCCTCTCCACGTTCCTCCATGGACTGGGCCTTCTGCCTGATCTCTTCCATCTTGCCGAGGAGTGCAGTCGCTTCCCGGTCGCCGTCCAATGCTTCCGTCGAACGTTTGAGTGCCTTGTATTCGTCACTCTGGCCGATCATTCGGCCGAGCTCCTTTGCCTTGTCTTCGAGCATATCTGTGCGGCCTCCTGGCCAGCAGATTCGTCAGGACCTGCGGCGTGCCACGAGCACCCGCTCGCGGCCGCTCAGATCGGGGATCACCTGAACGGACTCGAACCCTTCACGCTCCGCAATCGCGGCGGTCTGAACCGCGCGACGAGAGTCGAGTTCGAGAACGATCCAACCACCGGGCTCGAGAATCGCTGGAGCCCCGGAGAGCAATGCACGATACCTCGCCATCCCGTCATCCGCAGCAAGGAGTGCTACCGGAGGTTCCCAGTTGCGCACGCTCGCCGGCAATGAAGCGGCCTCGCCGTATGCAATGTATGGCGGGTTGGACACAATCACACGGGCAGACACGTCGCGAACAGGCTCGAGATCGATCCCGGCACGGAACTCCAGCTCCGGGAGCGTACGCACCGCGGTGTTTGTGGCGCCTGGGTGGCTGCCTGTGTCGTCCTGAGCGAGACGTCGGGCGTTGTCGCGTGCCACATCCAGCGCGTCGAGCGAGATGTCTGTGGCAATGACCTTGTCGAAATGGCCCTCCATGGCAAGACTCAGGCCGATCGCACCCGAGCCCGTGCCGATATCGATGGCAACACCGCCGGGCCGTTCAGCGACAATCCGGAGTGCCTCGCCAACGACCACTTCCGTCTCCGGACGAGGTATCAGCACGCGCTGATCCACTCGGAGAGCAAGTTCACGAAAGGCTGCCGAACCCACCACGTAGGCCAATGGCTCGCCGTGCGCCCGACGATGAGCCGCACATGATATCTCACGCACGTCGTCGGCCGTAACGAAGGCGCCTGCCAGAAGCCGGCGTGCGAGCTCGGCAGGTGCCACTCCGAGCACTGCAGCAACGAGCCAGCGCGCCTCGCGTTCAGGGTCAGCCGCGCCATGTTCGTCCAACGCCTGGCGGGAGCGTACGGCGGCGAGTCGCTCGGTCACCCCGCGCAACACGATGCGCAGCGGCTCCGGCGCATGTGGTTCCGAGGCGCGCACCAAAGGGATGCGATCAGCCACCTAGGGCCTCTTCCGCATTCGCCAGCGCCAGTGCGTCAAGGAATGGGCTGAGGCCGCCATTCATCACACTGTCCATGTCGTACAGCGTGAGACCCACACGGTGATCCGTTACCCGACCCTGGGGGAAATTGTATGTGCGGATCTTTGCCGAGCGGTCACCGGTGGATACCTGCGATCGTCGCATTAGCGACCGCGTTGCTTCCTGTGCGGCGAGCCGCAGGTCGAGAAGCCTGGCACGCAGTACATCCATTGCCTTCACCTTGTTCTGCAACTGCGACTTCTGATCCTGCTGTGAGACCACAATCCCGGTTGGAATATGAGTGATGCGCACTGCCGAATCGGTGGTATTGACACTCTGTCCACCAGGCCCGGACGATCGGAATACATCGATACGCAGATCCTTGTCGTCGATTCGCATATCCACTTCATCGGCTTCCGGGAGTACCGCGACGGTGGCTGCCGACGTGTGGATACGACCTTGCGACTCTGTAGCAGGCACCCTCTGCACACGGTGCACGCCAGACTCCCACCGCAGCACACCGAAGGTGCCCTCGCCAACAACCTTGAAGACGGATTCCTTCACACCACCCAGTGCTCCTTCGGAGTAGGATTTCGGCTCGATGCGCCATCCACGACGCTCGATATAGCGTGTGTAC
>CAYSKN010000328.1:0-2581 GCA_964431565.1 uncultured Gemmatimonas sp. | reverse complement strand
GGAGCCAGCCACAGTCACAGACCGGCCACCTATGTAGGGTCCGATTTCGCGCCACTTGAGAGACGAAATCGCCGCCGTGTCAAACGGTGCCGACAGGAAACCCGGTCCCGCGCCAGCGGATCGCGCCGGTTGGGCGACCAGTATGGGCGAACCGGCTATGAGGAATGCGCCCGCCACAAGGGCAAGACGCGAGGGCATGGACTTCACGGTGCAAGGCCTCCATTCAGGGTTTTTTGTATCGCTACCGCTGTAACGCGGCGTCCTTCGGCGCCGTTGCGTCTCAATCCATTCCGATATAGCATTGTGCTATCATTTACATATCACCTTTCTGCGAGTCCGCCGATGCTAAGTGAGAAGGAAATACACCCTGTTCCCGGACTACTCATCGCGATCGTCCTGTTCCTTGCCATGCTGGGCAGTGTAGCACTGATCATCCAGGGGGCCCGGGCAGACGCTCCTGTCCGGGTTTTTTCGGGTATACTGCTGAGCCTGCCTATACTGGTTTGCATGCTGGGTCTATTCACCGTGCAGCCCAACGAAGCCAGGGTCCTCACACTGTTCGGCAGATACAAGGGCACTGTCCGAACACCGGGGCTCTGGTTCGTGAACCCATTCATGAGCAAGGCCTCTGTGTCACTTCGCGTGCGCAACTTCGAGACAAACAAGCTCAAGGTGAACGACGCGCGCTCCAATCCGGTGGAGATCGCCGCAATAGTCGTGTGGAAGGTCGTCGACACGGCGGAAGCGGTCTTCGAAGTGAACGACTACGTACAGTACGTGACGGTGCAAAGCGAGTCAGCCGTGCGCACGCTCGCGTCCACACACCCTTATGATTCGCACGGGACCGACGCAACCTCTCTGAGTACCCATCAGACTGAAGTAAACAAGGGTCTCATGGAGGCACTGCATGAGCGTCTGGCCAAGGCTGGGGTGGAGGTGATCGAGGCACGCATCAGTCATTTGGCCTACGCACCGGAGATCGCTGCCGCAATGCTTCAGCGCCAGCAAGCCGGTGCCATCGTGGCTGCCCGACAGGCGATAGTGGAGGGCGCGGTGGGCATGGTGGAGATGGCACTCGCGGCGCTCAAGGAACGCGACATCATTACGCTGGATGGTGAGCGCAAGGCTGCAATGGTCAGCAACCTGCTGGTGGTGCTTTGCTCCGACCGGTCGGCCCAGCCAGTGCTCAACACCGGCTCGCTGTATACCTGATGGCCTTCGGTGCCTGGGTGGAAAATGGCTGAGCGCAAGGCCTTCCTGCTGCGGGTGGACAAGGAGGTTCTCGATGCGATCCAGCGCTGGGCGAACGATGACCTACGCAGCCTCAACGGGCAGATCGAGTTCCTCCTCAGGGATGCGCTGCGGGCTGCCCGTCGGACTCCGTCCCGGGCAGCCCGCGAGCGAACCCCGTCGACATTCAATGACGGATCTGACCCGGTGGAGTGAGCCACAGCAGCAGGAACGGCAACAAGTGCGAACACCTCGTAAATTGTACGCAGTTGCCATCCGGGCCCATCTGCCGCGCCCTCCTTTCGGAAACCGTTCACGAATGCTCAACACTCACCACACCCTGGCCACCACCGGTCTGACCATAATTGCCCTCGCCGCCGGCGGCTGTGCGTCGCGCTCCGCGTCCCCGCCAACGCCCGCGGCCGCTCCGGCCTCCTCCGCACAACCATCAACGCCTCGTCCATCGGCTTTTCCTGGAGCCCCCGGTTCGCCCTTGGTCGGGCCTCAGCCCGGCAACGGTGCCGGGGCCGGTGCTCAGGACCCGCAACCACGGCCATATGCCACCGTGATTACGGCACGTGCGGTCAGCAAGAGCGGTGTCTTCAACGTTCACCAGATCGGTTCACGTCTCTACTTCGAGATTCCACGCAATGAACTGGGCAAGGATTACCTGGTCGTGGCTACGCTCGCCGGGACTCCCGATGAAATCGGCATACGTGGCACGCTGGGCAGCAACAACCTGGTAAGGTTTGAGCGGCTCGATAATCGAATACTGGTTCGCCAGGCTTCCTATCGTGATGTCATTGCAGATACGGCCGCCTCACAACGTCTGGCGGCCGAGCTGATCGGTGTTACCAGGATCATCGCTGCACTCAACATAGAAGCGTTCGGGCCCGACAGCTCCGTCGTGGTGGAGGTGACCCGGATGTTCACCGGCGGCATTCCGGAGTATGCAGCGCTTGGGCGCAGGGCACAGGTAGACGCCGCCCGATCATACATCGATAGATTTGCGGTGTACTCCCGCAACCTGAACGTGACTGCGGTACAATCGTTCACTCCACAGGCAGCACCAGCTGGCGCAGGTGGGCCTCCCGCAACTGCAGGAACCAGTGCTACCGCGCCCACGACCGAGAAGTATACCTTCTCGATTGCCAAGCTGCCCGAGGACCCGATGAGGCCGCGTCTGATGGACAACCGGGTCGGGTTCTTCGGCGTCACCCAGCGTGACTTCTCGGGAAGTACGCAACGCGTCGAATCGCGCCGGTTCATATCCCGATGGCGCCTGGAGTGCAGCAACCAGAAGGTCGGCAACCTCTGCGTTCCCGTGAAACCCATCACATACTACCTGGAT
>CAYSKN010000327.1:0-2590 GCA_964431565.1 uncultured Gemmatimonas sp. | reverse complement strand
GCCCTGCTCAAGGAGCCATGACGTCTCTGTACCGTCTGCCACAAGGTTCATCGTCAGATCTGTTTCAGGGGTTGTGAAGGCGCCTGTTGACCTCACTGGCCATTTCTTCGCCTTCCCGTGTGTTCACCAACATCAGCACGGAGCCCCCCACAACGAAGAAGCCGATTACCCACAGGATCGCTCCGCGGCTGCTGCCTGTTTGCCCTATAGCAAGACTGAATACCAGAGGACCGAGCACGCCGCCGAACTTCTCGAAAACAGAGTAGAACCCGAAGAACTCACCGCTCTTGTGTTTCGGTACCATACTGGCAAAGAGTGACCGGCTGAGGGCTTGTGTACCCCCCTGCACCGTGCCAACAAGGATCGCGAGTATGAAGAACTCCCGCGCAGTGCTGATGTCGTAGGCAAATACGCAGATACCGGTATACACAAGCAAGCCGCCCAGAATTGACAGCTTGGCGCCAAGTTTTCCGGCGAGCGATCCGAATGCGAACGAGCATGGTATACCAACGAACTGAACAATGAGTATGGCTGTGATGAGATCAGACCTCTCGATCCCGATCTCTGTGCCGTACGCTGTAGCCATCTTTATGATGGTCTGGATGCCATCGTTGTAGATGGTGAAAGCGAGCATGGCCAGGAACGCCTGCCGGTAGTTTCTTAGTTCCCGGAGCGTCTCGCCGAGTCGTGTGAAGGCTACCCTGAACGGATTGGCACCCGCCCATTCGTCCTCTTCGAGCGTACGTCGTGGTTCGGCCACACGGCGGAATAGCGGGATGCTGAATAGCAGCCACCAGAGAGCCACGGAGACAAATGCAATTCGGACCGGGAGTGTTGCCTGTTCACGCGTGAGATTGTCGCCCGACTCAAGTCCGATGAGCCCCGGGTTGGTAATCCACGCCAGGTTGAGGGCGAGGAGCACGCCACCACCGATGTAGCCGAGCGCATAACCTGCTGTGGATACCCTGTCGATCTCATGCTCATCCGCCAGGTGCGGAAGCAACGACTCGTAAAAGGTCGTACTTCCGCTGGCACTTGCCATAGACAATATGAACAGGACGGATGCCAGTATCAGGTCGCCGTGTCTGATGAAGTACATGCCTATGATGCTGAACACTCCGATCATCATGAACCCACCAAGAAAGCGCTTCTTGGCCGCCTTGAAGTCTGCCACTGCTCCCAGCACCGGCCCCAGCAGTGCAATTGTCACCGCGGCGATGGTGTTGACATTGGCCAGCGCCTGGGTGGCGATTTCGGGCGGTTTGCCGTTACCGGCAACCGAGATGAAGAAGATCGGAAAGACAGCGGTCATGATGACCGTCTGCATTGACGAGATGGCCCAGTCGTACATGGCCCAGGCGCGGAGCTCCGGGCGATGGAGCCCGAGGGCGGTGAGGATCCTGTTGTCCGAAGAGGGTATAGCCGTCGATGTTGAACTCATGGGGTGTTCAGGATCGGGCGATGGATATGCTGTGCCGATTGGCAGCTATCATTTCGCGCCCGGTGCGGCAGATTGCAGTCAGCAGAGCGCTGGTCGGGTATTGTCAGGAGCGGTATGGCGACTGTAAAGTGGCGACCGTCCGGGACAACTGAAAGGCAAGGTACAGTACGCCAGAGGTGTTGATGTTCTCAATACTGCGTATTTTTTTTTCTGTCGCACTGTTCCTGACGGTCCTTTGGGCTTGTGACCAGCAGGAGCCCACGCCATCGGCAGACACGTCGGCAGTGAAGGCGGTGACTGGTGAGGTCGGAGGCCCGCTCCGTCGCGCAGGCGCGTCTGTCAACACCGGTTGGGAGGCATCGGCTGGCCGAGTACTGGTGTTGCCCGCACCCGATGGTGGATTGATTGACGGCTCACTGTTGCGCCCGGAAGCCACCGAGCTGACGGTGTCCGATACCACTGGCATTAGTGCCTTATTGGGTGACCGTCGATTCGATCTCTTTTCGCGAAGGGGGCAGGTGGGTAGGGCGCTACTCACGGTGGAGTTGGCCGCTGGACTGAACAATGACTGCCGAGCGTGGCCCATCGTACGTTTGTCTGTCGAGGGTGGCACCGTGAGCGCACCCTGGACTGCGGCCTTCATGGCCGGCAAGATCCTCCCGATCCCGCTCGACTCCATCGAGGGTATACCCCCGCGCGATTCAGCCCGCCTGGCTGTTGATCTCACACGATTGGCAGCAGCACTTCCTGATGACACGAGCGAGACCTTCCGCACTCTGCCCCTTGTGGTACTTCACGCCTGGCGTGCGCAGAACATCGACAGCGGCTTCGTGGTGGCCACGCTGGTTCGAAGGCTGAACCAGGAGGATGATCCCAGGGAGGAGCGGCTGGTGGTTGTGGTCAACACGCCGTCTGCCAACCCCAGGACATGGAGTGTCGCATGGCACGAGCGCGCGTCCGGTCTCGAAGAGGAACTAGTCGTCGCGGAGCCGTTGCTTGCCTATCGAACCCAGGAGTCAGCGGACGTTCATTTGCTCTTTGGGCGTGATGACGGCTTCGAGCTCGGGGCCGCGATTCTGACCCGTATCACTGGTGAGTGGCGTTTGCTTTGGGAGAGTGTCTTGGCTGGTTGCGATTGACACCGGTATT
>CAYSKN010000326.1:0-2592 GCA_964431565.1 uncultured Gemmatimonas sp. | reverse complement strand
GCGCGAGGAGCAGCTTGCCTCTGAGATTCCCCGCGAGAGGCTGATTCGCCTCCGCTTCATAACTGTCAGAGCCACCGCTCCGGATGAGCAGACCCTGGTAGCGTTCGCCCCAGTCATCCTCGTAGTTGCGGTTGTCATGGTTGCCCGACTCGGCGATGCCAACCTTGAAGAAGTCCGGATAACGGAACATCGCACCAGCCGTGGCAAAACCGCCGCCGGAGTGGCCCCATATACCCACACGATCAATATCGATGAACGGGTAGCGCCGCGCGAGCTCCTTCATGCCCGCAATCTGATCCGGGAGCGTGTTGTCACCCATGCGGCCATAATAGGCGTCGTGAAACGACTTTGAGCGGGTCGGGTTGCCTGTCCCATCAATGGCGACGATAACGAAGCCAAGCTCGGCCAACGCCTGGTTATCGCGCGTTGCCGCTGAGAATTGTCTGCTGCCCACCGAGCCACCCTGTGGACCGGGATAGATGTAGTTGATTATGGGATACTTGCGCGACGAGTCGAGCTTGGTGGGTGTCCACATGAGGCCATACAGGTCCCACTTGCCATTACGATCCTTCACTGAGAATCGCGTAGGTGGTTTCCAGCCGGACGCCAGAAGCTTGCTTATGTCGGCGGTCTCGAGAGTGACGATGAGCTTCCCGCTGCGCGTATCCCGCATGACAGCGGTCGGTGGCAGATCAGGACGTGACCAGCTGTCAACAAAGCGGGCACCATCAGGTGAGAGAGAGATGGTGTGATCACCATCCTCGGGGGTAAGCAGCGCAAGGCCTTTCCCATCCATGCCGATCCGATAGAGATGGCGGAAATACGGATCCCGGCCCTTTTCCTTGCCTGCTGCGGTGAACCAGATGGTACGGCTCCCGGCATCAATGCGTTCAACTGACAACACAGTACCTTCACCAGCGGTGATGCGGTTCTTGAGCTCACCGGTATTCAGATCGTAAAGGTACAGCTGACCCCAGTCATCACGCTCGGAAAACCAGACGAACTCATTGCTGGCAGGCAGAATTCGCCAGTTCTGGTTCCCACTGCCACTTTCAAATTGTGTGGCCACCTCCTCGCGGAGCACATCGCGTACCTCGCCAGAGCTGGCATCAGCCAGCCGGAGAGTGGCGATCTTGTGATCGCGGGAGTTGGAGAGAAATGCCAGGCGACTCCCGTCCGGGTACCACTCTACGTCAGCGAACTTTCCGCCGCAGATGATATGGTCGCACACCGAACTACGGTGTTCATCCGGCGGCATGCGCAGTCGGATCACGCGTGGTGACGTGGAACTCAAGTCGATCACGACGCGTTCGATGACCGGGATGACGCTGTCACCGGGAAGCGGATACTTCCATGACATCAGTTCGGGATGGCCGACCTTGGTGCGAACGAGATGCATGTCGCCGACCCCACGCTGATCCTGCTGGAACGTGGCCAGCTTTCTGGAATCCGGCGACCAGAGAAGAATGGCACGGTCGGAGTGGGTCCAGCCAGCGTTGTCTGTTGCGTATCCGAAGTCCTTGACCCCATCAGATGTAACCTGAACCTCCTGGTCGGTCGCTATGTCCCGTATCCAGAGATTCCATTTGCGTATGAACGCCGCCTTGCTGCCATCGGGTGAGAGCACCTCGGGTGGACGCCCGCTGGTGCGCGCCGCTCCGACACTTGCGGGTTCCGCAGCTACAGGTGGGCAGGCAACCCCTGCGGCTGTGCAGTTGATCCTGGTACCCTTTGCATCCACGAGGATGAGCGGCTGGGATCCGTCAGGTTGTCTGACACGGTATGCAAAACGTCCATCCGGGAGCCATGTGGGCCGCACACCTGCGTTGCTGACCAGGTTGTTCGCGTTGAATCCCAGGAATTGTTCTGCCCGGGCGTAATCGGCGTTGGTGAGAACGCGGCTCTGGGCATCGAGGACGGTGGCTGGAATGGCTGCGGTAAGCAACACCGCGCCCGCTGTCAGGATCAATGAGCGACGCATCTTCAGTGAGTGTGGAGGTGATCGCCGGAACTTGGCTGATACGCCGGGCTGGCGCCATCCGGAACCGGGCATGCACAGTGTCTGCTCGTAGCGTATCGCTTCGGGGTGCAATATATTCGCAGTCATGTATGTGTGCATTTCCCGGAGACGGATGGCATGAAGAGTATGGGGCCGGAACTGCTCGATCTGGTCGCTGATCGCTTCAAGGCACTGAGCGATCGTGGCCGTCTCAGTCTGCTGCAGCAACTCCGCAGTGGTCCACTCACCGTCAACGAGCTGGTGGAAGCAACCGGTATGGGCCAGGCCAACGTATCGCGGCACCTTGCTCTGCTGCACGCCAATGGCCTTCTCTCGCGTGAGCGGGAAGGTGTGTATGTGCGCTATCAGCTTGCCGACAAGGACGTTTTCAGGCTGTGTGAGCTGGTATGCGGAAGGCTCGAGATGGAGCTTGCCGACAGACGAAAGGTGATCGTCGGACGTTGAAATTCAACATGGTCTCCGCTGGAAGTTCCGGATGGCTTCCTTTCCGGCGGAGACTCTCCTGGGCCGCTATGCGCGCGTGATCATCTGCTCCAGGGCAGCCATGGGCACCGCGCCGGTCTGGCGCATGA
>CAYSKN010000325.1:0-2595 GCA_964431565.1 uncultured Gemmatimonas sp. | reverse complement strand
GAGCGCATCGAGGGCTGGCGCTCGCTCGGCGACAACATCATCGAGACCATCATCAACAAGAGTGAACAGGTCAGAGAGCTCAAGAACAGAGCGAAAGATGGAGACCTGACGGAGAAGCAGAAGAAGCAGCTTACAGAGGAAGAGAAGAAGTACAAGTCCCAGCGCAAGCTCGTGCAGGAGAAGCTGATCAAGTTTGCGACTCGCATACCGGCGTTCATGTACCTGACCGACTTCCGCGAGAACACTCTTCAGGATGTCATCACCAAGCTCGAGCCGGAGTTGTTCCTCACCGTCACAGGACTCACGGTGAAGGACTTTCACCTGCTCGTGCGCCTCAGGGTCTTCAACACCGAGCAGATGAATCAGGCGGTGTTCGCGTTCCGGCGGTATGAAGATGCGTCGCTGCAGTACACCGGCATCGATAGCCACCCCGGGCTAACGTACTACGGGCTGTACGACACTGTGGTCGCAAGGGAGGCATCTCCGCTGTATGCAACTGCGGACTAACAACCGGTTGCAGCGGGCGGTCTGCTGCGCGGCCCGCCACTGAACCGGCGCGCTATGCCGCTGGAGGAGCATTGACGCACATGAGATCCAATTGTCCGGAGTGTGGCAGTGAGAGCCTGTACCAGAGCAAGGAGGCTTCTCCAGGCGCCGGTTACGTGCCGAACCCGCGCTTCTTGTGGCTCAGACGCGCATTTCGCTCAACTCTGATCCTTGGGTTGTCTGTCCTCACCGTCTCCTGGGTTCTGTCAGACGGTAATACAGATGAGTCTGTTCGCACCGCACTGCTGGCGGCTTCAATGGGTGCCGCATTTGGCACCCTCGAATATCGCTTTCGGGCGAATATTCCTGCCAAGTCGTCCAGAACCTTCAAGTTGTGGTTGTGCTCGGTTCTCTGGTGCATTCCATTTCTGTGGCCTTCGCAGAGGTTTCCATTCCCGCCGGAGGCGACTTCGGATATCGTGCTCGCGATTTTTCTGGCGTGCCTGTTGTGCGTTGTAAGCTTCGTTCCACTGCGTTGGCTGCACGGGCAGTGGGTTCGCGACAGCACGTCCTGACAATTCGTTCAGGCCGATTCCTCTTCATGACCGTCCTGTCGTGGTACGCTGAAGCCACCACGCCGTTCACGCCACTGCGCCGCGCGACTTGACTCAGGCGTTAGCTCACGGGACACCACCATTCCATGTTATGCCTGACGAGCTCGAGAAAGTGATGCGCCCTGACGAGATGCAGCGCCTCGGCGTGGACTCCATGACCGAGGAGCAGAGGCAGGCTCTGCTTGATTGGGGCATGAGAATGTTCCTGCTCGGCAGGTGTGTTGTCGCGGACATCGAGAACATCAAGTATGACGGCAGACTCATTGTCCTGGATGACGGGACACGCTGGGAAGTCGACGCCATTGACTCCCCGACTGCGGAGATGTGGGGTCCGATGGACAAGGTTGTCGTGATGAACGGCGAGATGTTCAAGCTCGATGACATGGAGAAGGTGGCAGTTCAGGAAGATTGCGATTGGGAGGTGGCCTTGCCATGACCTGCAGCAAACCCGCGCATCGCGTAGCGGTTACAATCGTGGCGTTCAGCGGGGCAGGTAGCTGAGGCTGGGGCGTCAGACCCCACAGACACATTCACGCGGATCACGGGGGCATTATGAAGATCATCGTTTCAACGGTCGTTGCGGCACCGATCCACGAGGTGTGGCGCTCCTACACTACTCCAGCGGAAATCATGCTCTGGAACGCTGCCACCCCAGATTGGCACACCACTGCTGCATCAGTGGACCTTCGGCCTGGGGGAAAGTTCTGCTCGCGCATGGAAGCCAAAGACGGCTCCATTGGATTCGACTTCGCGGGCGAGTACACCAGGGTGGTGCCTCATCAGCTGATCGAGTATACCTTCGGTGACCGTATGGCTGCTGTCGAGTTCGCGGATGGAGCACAAGGTGTCACGCTAACGGTCACCTTTGATGCGGAACAAGCGCACTCGGAAGAGCAGCAGCGCACGGGCTGGCAAGGAGTCTTGGACAACTTCGCTCGCCACGTGACTGGCAAGACGAACCTCCCCCGTTTCAGTGGAGCCTCCATCTCATTGTGGGAGGAGGAGTTCCTGATGCCTCGGCGTGCCCGATGTAAGTAGGGTATCGCTTATCGTGACGGTAGCAGCCGCCGCAGCCCCGGAATGGGTCCAGGGCACAGGGTTTTCGTCGTCACCGCAGGCTTGACGGGTGGCCATGAGGCCGGCGACAATGACGGGTGAGCCGAGGCATTGAATCGGGCCGGATCGAAAAGTAGAACGTCAACGGTACTGGTTTGGTTGTATGGGTTCTCCAGCTCATTCAGTTACAGTCGTCGATTGTGAAGCAGACCTGATGCGAGTCGGTGCAGGTCGTGCCGTGGTTGAAGGGAACGATCGGCGTGAAGGTCGTCGCTGCGTTTAACCGGCGCCAGCGTACAGAGTGAATGCCATTTGGAAATTGCCAAAGCCGGCGATCACACAAGCCTTGTTGGCCGGGCGCGCTGTGCTCTGCAGGCCAGGCTTCATTGAGGGGCTGACATTATTGGGGTTCATATGCCCAGCGCGCTGCGTGATTGTC
>CAYSKN010000324.1:0-2597 GCA_964431565.1 uncultured Gemmatimonas sp. | reverse complement strand
CCGCTCCTCGGAATCTGCTTGGGAATGCAGATGCTGGACACAGAAAGCGAGGAGTTTGGTCGGCATGCGGGCCTGAACCTGATCCCTGGGAAGGTTGTGGCCATCCCACGCGAGGGCGAGTTTGGGAAAAGGCTGAAAGCGCCTTTCATAGGCTGGTCGCCGCTTACTGGGACGCCTGAAGTGTTAATCGCGAGCTACCTCAAGAATTTGGGCGTGAATGACTCCGTATATCTTGTCCATTCGTTTCATGTCCAGCCCGACGACGACAGGCATGTTTTGGCGAGCTATCGCTACGGAAGACACGAGATCACTGCAGCCATTAAGCGCGGGAACATCACGGGTCTGCAGTTTCACCCCGAAAAGAGCGGCGACGTCGGATTGAAGGTAATGGCGAATTTTCTCGCAGATGGCCGCTAGCCATGGTGGGCCGATTGCGAGTGCCGGGGCTGAGGCATTGGTTCCAATGGGCCGATGGTTCCGTCGGTAAGTCGACGTTGATTTACGCGGTGGCATTCGCCGCAGCTGGGCTGACGCCATTCATCTTGCTTCCTGTGTTGACCAAGATGCTGTCACCGACAGAGTTCGGAAAAGCGACATCATTTCTGATTCTGGCCGTCATGATCGGTAATTTCGCGGGACTTAGTTCGCATGGTTTCGTCTCGGTCCGTTACTTCAAGACGGAATTGGCGGAATTCAAGGGGATCGTTTCGAGCTCGGTTCTGTGCGTTTGCGCAGCGCATCTGCTGGCGCTGGTACTGCTCCCGTTGCTGTTTCCCGTGCTGGATAGGTGGTTCGATCTTTCACCTCGCCTGGTCATGTTCGCAGCAGTCGCAGCGCTGCTCGTCAGCCTGAACCAGATTTTCCTCGCTATTTTCCAGTCTTCGGGAAGACCCATGCTCTACCTGCGCGCGCGCCTTGTGCAGGCAAGCGCGGAAATCCTCATCTGCATCGGGCTCGTTTTGACGATTGCCCCCGACTCGAACTCTAGGATCGTCTCCTATGTTGTCGCGCTGTCGGCAAGTGTGTACTTTGGGTTGCGCTTCTGCCGGAGCAAGAACTACCTCGGGCTAGGGGCTCGCCGCCGGCATGTGAGATCCCTGCTGGCGTTCTCGGTTCCGATGCTTCCACATATCGTGGCGGGAACCGCCACTACCTACGTCGACCGGGTCATCGTTTCTTCTATCTTGGGTGTCGATAGCCTTGGCGTCTACATGGTCGGGATGCAGGTAGGGATGGCAATGAGCCTTGTGATTGAGCCGATCAACAAGGCCTTTGCGCCGTGGCTCTTCGAGCAACTGGCGAAGGGTGACGCAGGCGCAAACCGGATGGTCGTGAGGAATACTTACCGTTTCTATGTCGGTCTGGTCGCAGCCGGCTTGATCGTGATCGTCACTTCGCAAGTTCTGTTCGATCGCGTGATCGGAGCTCAGTATGCGGCCGCGAAGCTCTTGATTCCGTGGATGGTGTTGGGATTCGTGTTCCAGGGCATTTACTACTCGGTCGTCAACTATATCTTCTACGCTGAGCAGACCGGCAGACTTTCCATGATCTCTTCGGCAAGTGCACTGTTCGGGGGGCTGCTGTCGTACGCGTTGATTTCGCGACTAGGGATGGCGGGGGCGGGTGTTTCGTTTGCGCTGACCAATCTCTTGCTTTTCGTACTGGCGTGGTGGGCTGCGTCACGGATGGTACCCATGCCGTGGCTTTTGAGATAGCCAACTGTGGCCCGTGCTGAAATACCACTGCTGCGCGAATCCGAGGCATTCGTCGCTAGGTTGATGGTCGCAGCGAGCGCCTTCGGGCTGCCCCGGTATTTCCTGCACCGGTGCGTGAACTGGTCCTATCGCTACGACGAGGATTTTTATGATCGGGAGGTTGTGCACTTTCTGCGGGACCCCGACGTGTACATATCCGGCGGCTGCACACAGCCGGCCCGGCTATCCGACGTTCGCCCGAGAAAGCTCAGCACCAAACAAGTGGGCGTGATTCTGATGAAGGTGCTCTCCCATCGACTATTTGGTGTGTTCGGAAAGATTGTGAATCGGCGCATCAAGGCTGCTCGAACCGAGACCTACAGGAAAGGCTACGTTGACGATATCGAATTGGTTTTTGACCGAGGGCAGAGCAGCGTGATTAGGGCAGTGTTCCCGTTCCCCATCAATGTGCGCAGGCAGGTGCGCTATATTGCGTATCTCCTGCGCAAAGGCCTGTTCTTCAAACTCGACGGCAATCCATACCTTTTCAGCGATATTCTCCGCTTCATCCTCAGGAGAGATGTTGGGTCGCTTATGCGCTTGGAGTCCAGGGCGCAGGTCCGGCAAGCCCACGCTGTGATGGCGCTGGGTATCCGCGAGGTGCAGCTGTCCGACGAGTTCGACATCGGCAGCTTGGATTTCACGAGGTGTTTGGCTCGATACCCGATTCGGGTGATCAATAGTGCGCACGGCGTAGGGAAGTACTTCCCTATACAGTGCTACCGCGAGTTCCACATCCTGACAAATCGGCAGAGGTACTACTACCGCGCCATTCGGCAGTGCGAGTATGTCCTTCGTCATCTGAACGATATATCTGGCGCGGAAATGCTGTGCAATGGAGAA
>CAYSKN010000323.1:0-2612 GCA_964431565.1 uncultured Gemmatimonas sp. | reverse complement strand
AATGGTCCCGCTTGAAGATGCTGACCAGTGCTGTGGATCTGCGGGCATATACAGTCTCGTGGAGCCAACAACTTCAGCAATAGTGCTTGAACCGAAGCTCGCTCATATTGCCCGGACCTGCGCATCCGTACTGGCCAGCGGTAACCCGGGCTGCATGATGCAACTTGGTGCGGGGCTGCTCCTCGCTGGGAGCAAAGTGACCGTGGTCCATCCGATGGAGCTGCTCGCAGCTTCCTACTCTCCCACAGTATCAGGAGATTGAGCCAGATGACGCGTCGGGCGGGCATCCTTCAGCAACGGCATTATGCAGCAGGACATGCCGCGCTATGCGTGCTCTGATCATCGCGCTTGATGGTGTGCATGCCAGCACTTTCGGTATTCGCGCCGACGCCATTCTGGATGCGTGCATGCAGGACCAGGTGTCGGTGGACAGGAGCAAGTCCCTTGCATACCTGCCTGGTCATACTATCGCGGAGAGCGTCGACTCCCTCCTCCACATGGAAGACGATCCCCCTCCAATGAGTTGATCCGCGTTCGTGCACAGCACGGCCATTCACTGCGTCTCGCACGGTGAATATCCTTCGATCAAGCAGTGGTCGGACAGATACTCGAATGGAGCGCAACTGGCTGCACAGCTGGCGTACGATCGACGCAACGCTCGATGTCATGCAGATCCCGCGCGGACTGCAGAAAACTCTCGATGCCGGACCGTTTACTGCTTCAATTGGCTCAGCATGATGACAATAGCTACCCAATCCGCCACTGCGCCCCTTCCCGAGCCTGCTTATCCAGCACCACTGACCTCGGAAGAACAGCGCGCATATGATACCGCGCGCAACGGAGCCATCTGGTTCGAGTCGTGTGGACGCTGGTTACGTCTCAATGGAGCCGGAGCAATCGACTCGTTGAACGGTCTTGTCACCAACGATGTGAGAACGCTGGCGATTGGAGCGGGAATGTATGCCGCAGCACTTACATCGAGGGGAAGGATGATCTCTGACCTTGGCATGATGAGAGAGAGAGAAGATGCGGTTCTCCTCCTCGTCCCCGAGTGTGCAGTGGAAGGCATCCTGAACATGATGCGTAAGTACATCAATCCCAGGCTTGCCCGTACTACTGACGAGAGTGCACTGTGGACCACATTTTCGCTCTATGGCAGTGATCTTGATCGGGCTGTCGAGGCCCTAGGAATGAGACACTTCTCTCACAAAGGCATGATTGAAGCTCTGCCTGTGCCTGAGAGGGTGTTCGGTTGGCCAGAATGGCAGATGGCCGAGGGACGCATCGACAGTGCACCACTGCGGGCCGTTAGAATGCCTGATCTGGGCGATGTCCCTGGTATGCTGCTGGCGGTTCCCGTTGAACACGCCGCGGCTGTTCGTGCGAGTCTGGAGGCATTGATCGGAGCACTGGCAAGCAGAAACGTCGCCGACGTGCTGCGTATCGAGGGTGGCAGGCCGATGATGGGCATCGATATGGATGAAAACACGATCCCTCAGGAGGCCAACCTCGACGACCTCCGGGCAATTTCCTATGCCAAGGGGTGCTACACAGGGCAGGAAACCGTGGCCAGGGTTCATTTCCGAGGGCATGTCAACCGTTATCTTCAGGCGCTGAATTCACCGGAACCATTGGCAAGGCATGCCCAGCTGTTCAACGCAGATGGAAAGATCGTTGGCGATGTGCGCAGCACCGCGATCTCCCCGCGGCTGGGCCCGGTAGCAATTGCCATGATTCGACGCGAGATCGGGCCAGGCAGTATCGTCTGGGCGCGTCGACGAGCCGCGTCCGCACTTGGGGCGGAAGCGTCCCAAGACCACGACGCACTAACCGAAGTCAGCGTCGGCAGCCTTCCCTTTACCTTGACAAGACGTTGATACGTCGGAGCTGTAACCGAAACGGGGACGCCCCTCCAGGAGCGCCCCCGTCTGGAAGACCGCCAAGCGGCCTTCACCAGGACTTACTGCTGCCGCGTCGAGTCAGGCGCGGGAGCGGCGGCGGCTGCAGAATCGGGGGTAACCGAATCGGGGGTCACCGCAGGAGCGGCGGCAGCGGCGGCTGCGCTCGTGTCGGAGGCGGGAGCCTCTTCCTTGGCGGAGCAGGCAGCAAATACGAGTACGGCGGCGAAGAGGGCAATGCGCTTCATAAAACGACTCCAGACGGTGCGGTGTATGCGCCGTGCGTAGCTGATAGCGCACGGCCCCCGGTACGATACCGACGGGGACTCGTCAACCAACAAGAGGCCAGCGAGCAGGGTGAATGTATGGTCAGGGTTCGGACTGTCAAGAGCGACAATGCGATGAGGATCACGTTTGCACAGTGGAAACCTGTTGAATGATAAGGAGTTCGAGACGCCTGCAGCAGACGCGTGCCAAGCTCTGCCCGATCCCGGAAACCGAGATATCGTCGCCAGACTCGCCCCATTCTCGGCGGGTGCCCTTCCCTGCTTGGTTCCTTGGTACAGCTGTCAATTGAGGTTAGAGAATGAGAAAGAGCGACGATTCTCGCCTGACTCGGAGATGACGGCCCGCTCTCTTGTGGCATCCGCGGCTACGCGGACACCATCGTACGCGAGATCATCAATGCCCTGTCGGCCAGAGATAGCGCCATTC
>CAYSKN010000322.1:0-2625 GCA_964431565.1 uncultured Gemmatimonas sp. | reverse complement strand
CCTGGTTCTCTTTCACCACAACCGTCAGGCCATTTTTCAACGTTTCCATTTTATTGCCGCGGTTATCGGCACTATCCTCGCTGGTGATCCGGGGCAGGTATTTCTGCTGCATGGTGTCACCGGAAGCGGCAAGACGCTCGTGTACATAGAGGTACTGCGCGCAATTCTGCGGAAGCCTGGCCGCACAGCGATCGTGCTGGTACCCGAGATCGCACTGACTCCGCAAACAGTTGACCGCTTCCGCGGTGCTTTCGGGAATGATGTTGCTGTGTTGCACTCTGGACTCGCTGACGGAGAACGACTCGACGCGTGGCGGTCTCTGCGCCGTGGTGAGCGCCGTATCGCTGTCGGTGCGCGATCGGCTCTCTTTGCGCCACTCGAGCGGGTGGGGGTAGTAATCGTCGATGAGGAACACGAAGGGAGTTACAAACAGGCTGAGACGCCTCGTTACCACGCACGCGAGTCGGCACTCGTGCGTGCCCGTGCGGAGGGCGCTCTGGTTGTGCTTGGCAGTGCCACTCCGAGTCTGGAGAGCTGGGACAGGGCAAGGCGGGGGCTGGCAACACTCATCTCTCTGCCGGATCGTGTCGGGGGGGCGGAGTTGCCACCGGTACATCTGGTTGACATGCGCACCACCGGGACTTCGATCGGGGGCACGCGAAACAGGACGAGACGACTTCATGACATATCCGCCGTACTGAGCCCGACATTGCTTGCGGCCATCAAGCTGCGCGTTGAGCGCAGAGAGCAGACGCTCCTGCTGCTCAACCGCCGAGGCTATTCAGCTTACATGCAGTGCGCGGAGTGTGGAGATGTATCTGTTTGCCCACACTGCAGTATTTCGCTTACCTATCACAGTACTCCTGAAGCGCTGATTTGCCACTATTGTAGGTATCGGTCTTCGGTTACGGCGCACTGTTCGAAGTGTGGAGCAGAGTCCATCAGGCGTCGCGGTCTGGGCACGCAGCAGGTGGAGCGACTTGTCGCCGAGCGTTTTCCTGAAGCCCGCATAGCACGCATGGATGTGGATACCGTGAGCGGTAAGTGGGCGCACACACATATTCTTGACCGGGTTGCACAGGGCGAAGTGGACATCCTGCTTGGTACACAGATGATCGCGAAGGGTCTCGATTTCCCGAATGTCACTCTTGTGGGAGTGGTGAATGCCGATACAGGTCTGAATCTTCCGGACTTTCGTGCGTCGGAACGCACCTTTCAGTTGCTCAGTCAGGTAGCCGGTCGCGCCGGACGTGGCCCCCGTGGTGGCGAAGTAATCGTTCAGACCCGGATGCCGGATTCGCATGCGGTGCGCCATGCGCTGTCACACGACTATTACGGGTTCGTTCACGAGGAGCTCGAAGAGCGGCGTTTGCCGGCGTATCCACCATTCGTGTCAATTGCCAATGTGGTCGTGAGTGGCACGCAGCAGGAAGCAGTGGCTCGCTCAGCAGTCGGTGTGGGCGAATGGATCAGGAGACTGCTCGGGAAGGTCCGCAGCCCCGGTGTTACCGTGGTGGGCCCTGCTCCGTGTCCTATCGACCGGATCAAGAATCGCTGGCGCTGGCATCTGCTGATCAAGTCGCCGAAAGCACGGGCGCTGACTCCGATCGTAGGCTATATCGCGGAGCGTTGCCCTGTGGGCAACGAAGCGCAGCGGCGAAGCGCCATGCTCAAACTGGTGGTGGACCGGGATCCGGTGTCGCTTCTCTAATGGTTCAGGCGATTCCATGGGCGGCGTTAGCCTGCTTTCATTTGCGCTCTCGAAGCGGGCTGTCTGCATGGCCTTGCCGGCGTGTGGCCAGGTGGTCATCTGAAGGGGTCAGATAGCATCTGAAACAGGTCATGGGAGAAGGCTGGAATATGCACTACCTTTACACCATGCCTTCTGATCTGATACCCACCGCTTCGGACACTCAGCGCGTTGCTGATGTACCCATTCGGGAGACTGCCGAGCGTTTTCTTCGTTCGGTGATATCGGAGATTCCGCTGGGCCTGATAGAGGAGTTACATCTGTTCTCGCCACTGCGGCAAGGAACGATCGAAACCGGTATAGCGGTTCTCGCAGTACGGATTCCTGCGCTGCAGCCTGCGTGGACGGGTGACGCTGGCCTGGCGTCGTGCGTGGCTGATGCGGCGAAGGCGGACTGTTCTATAGCGGATGAGACACAGGCTTCGGCTGATCCGGATGTCTCAACCAACCATGACCACATGCCAGTGCTGACGCCTGAGGCTCCGGATGCCATGGACCCGATTCGGAGGGACGTTCCTGGGGAACGTCTGACGGTGTATACCGCGCGCTATTGCGCCACGATCAAGGGGCCTGAACGGGGGAAATGGGAGTCGGTTGTAAGGGCAGAGGCGGATGCTCCGCTCGTTACCGTGAAGACCGTTGTGCGTGGTGTCCAGCGCCGTTCCGGTGAGGGATCGGGACCAGTGCGATATTCGGCATCGCAGCTCGCGAAAGTACTTCGGGTAGCAAATGGGGAGGATGCACCCTAGTGATTGTAGATCCACGGCGGTTTCCTTCCGCGTTCGTTCGCAGTCTGTGTCATTCTTCCCATCGCCGGTTGCACGATTACCGTGGCGCCTGAATCACTAACTATCCTCGTCGCATTCACTGCCGGC
>CAYSKN010000321.1:0-2656 GCA_964431565.1 uncultured Gemmatimonas sp. | reverse complement strand
GAGTGCCTGCTGGTACGAACCACCCCTCACTGCCACATCGACGGATGCGGGCGAGCGCGCCTGAATATCCACACCAAGGGCACGCGCGAGAAGCTGCGGCAATGCCAAAGCCGGAAGTCTGTCAATTGCGGCTCGGTCGATGACCTCAATGGTGAAACCACCCCTGTCGGTGACGCGGGTACCTACACGTACCGTATCCATCGGCTGCTGGCCAATGGCTGCTGATGTGGATACCACAATGAGAGACACTGAGCAAACAACACTCGACAAATAAGATCGCATCCGCTGATGCCAAACGGGGTGAACGTGCGCGGAGCATGCCACCGCCCCTCACGTGGACTCACATGCGGAAAAACCGCACATACTTGGCTACGAGTGCTCCCTGCAGCGGCCTGCTCCACGGGATGCCACTCTCGAGTCCAGTGTTCCAGGCATTGTTCCACACAACATAGAGATCACTTCCGGGACTCGTGGTCCAGCGCACGCGTGCATTGGCGGCAGCGCGATCGGACTTGTCGTCGTATTGCACGAATGCGCTGGCGGTAAGACGCGGAGTGAAAGCATAGTCACCGCGGAATCGCACCGTATGCACAACGAACTTACTCGAAGGGAATGTCCCTTCCTGTCTCACAAGGTCGAGATTGAACTCCATGTGAGGCTGAAGCCGCAGGTCCCCGGTGATCGACACATCAGTACCACGGCCATTGTAGAAGCCGCCCGTGTTGGCATAGCCGGTAAGGCGCCACAGACGCGTCTTTGTGCCCGTGTACCGCACTTCAACACGATTCCACTCATAGCGGCCAGGCGCAATGGTCGTGCCCGGTACAAGGCCGAACGGGACAGTCGGGGCATCAACAACGCGCTGCAGGTTAAGCTGCCAACTGTCACCGTTCTGAAGTTGTGCACCGATCGGACGTATCGAGTATTTCGCATTGTCCAGTCTCCCGTCGAGCGACCAGACCATGTTGTAGTCGAGCAGACTGAAATCCCAGCGTCGAATCACCTTTGCGTCCCTGGGACGAGGCGTGACGCTCGCATGCCCGCTGAGGCGATGGATTCCTGCCTGTGTGACGAAGCCAAGTGCAGGAGCATAGGCGTCGTCTATACGGTCATAGCTTAATACTACGTCGGCCTTATCGTTGGGATAGTCCGCCATGAAACGATAGTGACTCCCAGCAGGCGCACCCGTGCTGTCACGACTGAAGGCTGCATTTCCCGAAAAGATCAGATTGTGGCGGTCATTGAGGAAGAACGGCAATTCGAAATCGACACCACCTCCAAGTGCCTGAGGCTGTGCCGCCCGATCGCTGTAAGTGGCCATGGCGCCCACATAGCCACGACTAAGTACGTCGTGCCTGACGCGTGCCACCAGATCAGTTGCCTTCTCATCGTCGCCCGTGCGCACGGCCAGCAGGCCGATCTGGTACGGTCCCGTCCGCCCCTGCATACGCGCACCGAATGGTATTGCAACCGGAGTGCCTCCGGCACCCAGCCCGATACGCCGTGAATAGAAAAGCTGCGCCTGCTGAGGTGTTCCGAAACCAAAGATCGCTGCTCCTTCAGTGAAGAAGGTGCGCTGCTCCGGAAAGAAGAGCGGAAAACGGGTTAGGTTTGCGATCTGACGATCCACTTCGACCTGGGCGAAGTCAGGGAACGCTGTGAGATCGGCTGTGAGCGTACTGGTAACAGGCAACTTGGCATCGAGCCCTGCGGAAGCGCTCATCTTGCCATCGGCAAGCCGTATGTCCTGGCCGTCTGCCATGAATTGTCTGTCAGGCAACCGTACCTCACTCGCCACGAACGGCCGCAACTCGGCACGCGCGCGCGGCGGAAGGGTGCGAAAACCTTCGACGGTTCCTTCATCATCAAGGAAACGATATCCCTGCCCATGCTTCCATGCACGCCAGAGAACTTCCTCATTGGTGCGCGGAAGGAACCGGCGGAAGTTGATACCCATGGCCGTTGCGTCCTTCGGATAACGCAGCGTAGTCCACGGAATAAGCATCTCCGCCGTCCAACCCCAGTCCTCCACGGCCGCACGGGCATCCCAGATACCGTCCCAGCTCTCGTTGCCGATCTGGAAGTTAATATGTTCACCGTCCCACAGCGCACCATTTGAATTGACTCGGAAATAGAAAGCACTTCGCCGGTCGCGAAGACCGTCGATCATCACCGAGACGTAATCATCAAAGCGCAATTCAACATCACGACGCAACTGGGAGTGACGGCGGGAAGCCACATCACGGTCATAATTCCACCAGCCAATCGCCAGGCCCTTCGGTGTTGCAAGCATCCTTACCACCGTTCGCTCACTTGGCGTACCGCCCTCTGTCGGCTCCTTGGTCCTGAACTCCCAGACAGAGTCGGTCAGCGCCCAGTCGGGCTCGTCAAGCCGTCCGTCCAGACGTATGTCCTGATCAAGGTTACGTACGTGCGGCCATGAGCTGCCATCGTTACCCTGGGCTGGCAGGGTTGTTGACAGTGCTACGACAGGAAGCAGGAAGGCGAAGGCGGGGATGGAGCGATGGAATGGCATCCGCGAAACATAAGCGGATGATTGAATGGCTACAGGGGATCTTCCTGCCCGCTTGGGTACAGCCGCTGCAATCCTCAATACCCTGGGTCCATCTCCAATGCCCTCGATCGTCCCTCCCCC
>CAYSKN010000320.1:0-2687 GCA_964431565.1 uncultured Gemmatimonas sp. | reverse complement strand
TGGCGGCTGGCGGCCATGAACATGGCCATCCGCGGCATCGACTTCAACTTCGGAAAAGAGCCCGCCAACAGCTTCACCAACGACCAGCACCCCGCCCTGCGCGCGGACTATGTGATGGCCAACCCGCCCTTCAACGTGAAGGAGTGGTGGGATGCGCGGCTGGAGGGCGATGCGCGCTGGGCCTACGGCACGCCCCCGCAGGGCAACGCCAACTTCGCGTGGCTGCAGCACATGCTGCACCACCTGGCGCCCAAGGGCAGCATGGCCCTGCTGCTGGCCAACGGCAGCATGAGCAGCAACACCGGCGGCGAGGGCGAGATCCGCCGCAAGCTGGTGGAGGCCGACCTGGTGGAATGCATGGTGGCCCTGCCCGGCCAGCTCTTCACCAATACGCAGATACCGGCGTGCATCTGGTTCCTCACGAAGGATAAGAAGGCGCGCACGCGGCCCGGCACCGCGCCCGAGGACATGGACAAGTTCCGCAACCGCAGCGGCGAGGTCCTATTCATCGATGCACGCAACATGGGCTACATGAAGGACCGCGTGTTAAGGGACTTCAAAGAGGAGGACATCGAGAAGATCGCCAAAGCCTTCCATAGCTGGCAATGCGAGCTGCCCATGGGCAAGGTGGACATGGGCAATGGCCAGATGGCCCACGTTGACCCGGACCCGAGTTGGATCTATGAAGATGTGCCCGGCTTCTGCAAGAGCGCCACGCTGGAAGAAATCGCCAAGCACGATTTCGTGCTGACGCCGGGGAGGTATGTGGGGGCAACTGATGGTGACGACGACGATGAGGCTACCAACGAGAGAATAGACAAGCTTCGGACACAGCTCTTCAGTCAGTTCGAGGAAGAGGCCATACTGGTGAAGCGCATCAAGCAACAACTGGAATCGCTGGCCCAGTAGGTTCGATGAAAGAGCGATTGAGCATAGCGGAGATGATGCGGAACGGCTGGTTGTACTACAGCGACGGCTACCGCACGAAGAAGCCTGAGCTAGGGCCTACAGGATTTCCAATCATGCGGGTCGCGCAGGTGCTGGACGGCTACCTCGGACCAGCATCGAACCCAGAGTTTGTTCGCGACGAGTACAAGAAGAAGATCGGACAGAAGTCGAGCATCAACGGTGATGTGATCCTCACGACGAAGGGAACTGTTGGCCGCATGGCGCGGATCTGGGCGAAGGATGAAGGCTATGTGTACTCACCACAGGTGTGCTTCTTCAGAGTGCTTGACGAGAGTCGGATCGATCGCGCCTACTTGTACTATGCCATGGCTGGTGAAGACTTCCGGCAGCAAATGCAGGCTGTCAGCACGCAGACGGATATGGCCCCGTACATCAATCTGAAGGACTTGGGTCGTTTGGAGATCGATGTGCCTGAATTCGCAGAACAGCGTTCTATCGCATCCATCCTCGGCGCGCTGGACGACAAGATCGAGCTGAACCGGCGGATGAACGGCACCTTGGAGGCGCTGGCGCAGGCGGTGTTCAAGGAGTGGTTCGTGGAGAAGGCGGAGGAGAGGTGGGAAACAATGAAGATTGAAGATGCTCTGTCCATCACTAAAGGCGTGTCGTACAAGAGCGCGGAGCTAGCCGATTCGGAAGTCGCGCTTGTAACACTAAAGTCGATCAATCGGGGAGGTGGCTATCGCACGGATGGTTTGAAGCCCTATGTGGGCAAGTACAAGCCAACGCAGGTGATCACGCCGGGCGAGCTTGTGGTTGCACAAACGGATGTCACCCAAGGCGCGGAAGTCATTGGCAAGCCCGCGCTTGTTCTTGCCGATGAACGCCAGAAGACTTTGGTCGCATCGCTGGACCTGCTCATCCTTAGGCCGAAGCTTGAGCACCTGGACCAGCACTTCTTCTATCTGCGCTTCCGCACGGAGGACTTCCAGAACCACATCTACGGCTACACCTCAGGAACGACAGTGCTCCATCTGAGCAAACAGGGCGTACCGAGTTACGAATTCAAAGCGCCACCAGCTGAGCTCGGTAAGAGGTTCACGGAACAAGTCAAGCCGCTCTTCGACCGTATCGCGTTGAATGTTGCCGAATCCCGCACCCTCACCGCGCTGCGCGATACGCTGCTGCCGAAGCTGATGCGGGGGGAGGTGAGGGTGAGGGAAGCAGCAACTATAAAGGCACTACCAACACCATAAAGCCATGATCGATGTAAGGACCAAACTGTTGAGCAAACCAAGCGGCGGGAATATCAGCGATAGCATAACAGTGGCTACTGCGAATGCAGCTACCGAAGGTGCCGCGAACTCCATCAAGCAACACGTGCGCGGCAAGGCGTGTGATCAGCACAAGCCAGGTCGTGGAACCATCACCCTGACTGCCGACAAGAAGAAGATGTTCACCGTGCAGAAATCTGGCTTCTGCTGCAAGGACTTTGAGAACAGCATTGTCATCGACATCAAGCGCTAGTTCAACCGACATGGGATTGCTTCTTAGTTCGTTGGCGGATGAGCAGTTTCAGCAGTCTATTCCGTCAAGGGTCTTCTTCAATCATTTCTTCGCCGTTCAGTACCACATCCTTTCCGACACCCAACGATTTGCACTCAGAAGCATTGACTACTTCAATCAACTAAAGGTTCAGAACAAGGGCTTGGACCTGGATCAGTGCAAGAAGCTCCTTTGGAACGCGTGGAGCACTGAGCATGCATTGCGGCTTGCGC
>CAYSKN010000319.1:0-2689 GCA_964431565.1 uncultured Gemmatimonas sp. | reverse complement strand
CTGGTGGCAACAGCTGCCGCGCTCGCAGTTGCCATTCCGGCAACGTTCGCCTACAACGTATTGGCGGCGAGACTGAATCGCTTCGACAGCGCGCTGGAGGGATTCGGCTCGGAGCTCATCGCGCTGATGGTGCGCGAAGGCAGGATCTGACAAATGCGGCGCGGCCGACGGGGAGAGCGGATGGGCGTCACATCGGAGATCAACGTCGTGTCGCTCATCGACGTGATGATGCTGCTGATGGTGATCTTCATGATCACGGCACCCATGATGCAGGGTGGTGTGGACATTGCCCTGCCGACTGCCGATGTCAGCCCGCTCGAGCCGAAGAGCGGCGTTGTGGTGACCGTGGATCGCACGGGTCAGATCTTCGTTGATGAAACGCGTCTGTCTTTCGATGAATTCGCTGGAAGCATCAAGGCCCTCTCGGACAAGAAGGGAGGCGGAGGCGTCTATCTCCGTGCTGATGAGGGTGTGGCATACGGGAACGTGGTCCGTATAGTCGCAGCGATGAAGGCGAGCGGCATTACGGAGGTGGGTCTGGTTGCAGAACCTGAGGGCGAACGATGATTTCGCTGCGTGAGTCCGGAACCACCAACGCGTCACTCACACGCGGGATGTTGGTGTCGGTGATGGTTCACAGTGCTCTCGTGGCATTGGCTGTCTGGTGGAGTGGTCGGCCGCCAGCTGTGCGGCCGCCGGTTTATCGGGTGGAGCTGGTGGGGCAGGCCGGATTGCGCCAGGCTGGAGTGGAAACACCATCGTTGCAGCCGGTAGCCAAGGCGTCAGATGTGGCGGGTGCGGAGCGGGTGAAGGAAGAAAAGGTGGTCCCTGCGCCGAGCAAGGCGAAGAAGGTGATCCCGTCACCCAAGGCTACACCCTCGACGATACGATCGAAGGCGGCTGGCAGCAAGACAGTCGAGCCAACCGAAGCAGCCAAGGCTGCTGCGGCTCCCCGTGCCGGCGCGGGTGCGACGGGAAGCAAGGGCGCGGATGTGGCGAACGTGAGAACCGATGGGATCACATTTCCGTTTCCAGGGTACCTCAGCAACATCGTTCGGCAGATCACGCTGAACTGGTCACCCCGCCGTGTTTCAGCGGCTCTTCTCACAGAGGTGAATTTCCTGATTCGCCGTGACGGGTCTGTTGCGGAGATAGAGGTTGTGAAGGGATCGGGTGACCGCCTCTACGATCTGGATGCTGTCGGTGCCATTGAAGCCGTCGGTTCGACGCGAAGCTTTGGCCCGTTACCCTCCGGTTGGTCGGACGACGTACTCGTCGTCTACTTCACCTTTGATTACGCCCTTCGACCCAACTGATGCGACCCTGCTTTCCCTGCCTGTTCCGGGCGCTCAAGACGGCAGTAGTGCTTGCGGTGCTCATACATCTCGCACCCGGGGTGGCGTTGGCCCAGGAAAAGGGTGTGAGCCTCTCAATTCAGTATCGGCCCTGGCAGAAGACAACACTCATCGTGTTGCCCATTTCCGGTTCCAATGGTGATTCGATTGCCCGTATGGTGAGCCGGGACCTCGATTTCAGTGATCGCTTCACTGTGGTGGCGACCAGCAGTGTGCCTGCGGTGAGCGGTCCTCTCAACTACGAGTTGTTTACCAAGCTCGGTGTTGACGGTGTGGTGCAGGCGACCCTGCTGCCGTCCGGCTGGGTTCGGGTGGCACTGCATGATGTGGGACTGAAGATGGTTCGGAACACGAAGGATTTCCCGCTTCCGGCACCCGCACTGTCAGCCAGTTGGCGTCTTGCGGTACATGGTGTTGCCGACGGTGTGGAGGAATGGATCACGGGTGTACGGGGCATTGCACAGACACGTATTGCGTTCACGCGCTCCGGACGTGTGTGGACAGTCGACAGCGACGGTGCAAATGTGATCCCGGTAACTCCGGGCGGCATGTCACCACAATGGCTGCCGAGTGGTCGGGCGATTGTATACAGCATACTCGACGGGGCTCGGAATCCCATCATGCTCACAGATCTGGCTACTGGTGCTCAGCGGGTACTGGTGAGTGAGTCATCAGTTGAACACAGTGCGCCCGTGGTGTCTCCCGATGGAAGAATGCTGGTATATGCCCGCGGCTCCGATGTGGGTACTGATCTTTATCAGCGGCCCATTGACGGTGGTGCCTCGCGGCGGATCACTGTAGGGCGCGGTCGCGCCAGTACGCAACCCAGCTTCAGTCCGGACGGTCAGCGTGTGGCGTTCATGTCTGATCGTTCCGGACATCCGGAAGTGTATATTAGTGACTTGGATGGCACCAACACCGAACTGCTGACAGCGGCTGCTTTCGGTGATCGGGACTATCGTGCGGGACCTGACTGGTCTCCGGACGGCCGTCTCATAGCTTTCCAGTCACGCAATGGTGGCACTTTCCAGATCATGACCATCAACATGCGTGATCAGTCGGTCAAGCAGGTGACGAACGATGGCCGCAACGACGATCCGTCGTGGGCGCCGGACTCCCGTCATCTCGTGTTTACATCCACGCGAAGTGGCACGCGCCAATTGTGGATAGTCGACATCGAGACTGGCAGGGCGAGGCAGCTCACATTCGGACCCGAGACGCGGTTATCGGCGTGGTCTCCGCGGTTACTTGGTCAGTAGGTCCGGTCTTCAACCCCTCCCGCTCCGGAGTTTTGACATGATGCGTGTCTCTCGTGTGCTGATGGTCATGGTGTC
>CAYSKN010000318.1:0-2712 GCA_964431565.1 uncultured Gemmatimonas sp. | reverse complement strand
CTCCGCCTCGGCCATGCCGGCGCTGTCGGCGAGCAGTTCGTTTGAGATGTCGACATAGGTCATGAGTGTTGATTTCCACCAGGAACTGACCCGGGATTAGCGGATATTTCCATCGAGAAGTGACCCATGTTTGAACCTTACCCCGCGTGTTTTCAGCGGGGGCTATGGAGTGATCGACATGGCGTTATTGAGCGTGATCCGACGCTGGCATTTTCGAGAACATTTATCGATCCGGGAGATTTGCCGCAGGAGCGGATTGTCCCGGAACACCATCCGCAAATACCTGCGGTCGGGCAGTGTGGAGCCGAAGTTCAAGATTCCGGAGCGGCCGAGCAAGCTCGATCCTTTTGCCGACCGGTTGTCAGCCTGGCTGAAGACGGAGGCGAACAAACCTCGCAAGCAGAAGCGCACGGTGAAGCAATTGCACGCCGACCTGCTGAGCCTGGGTTATGATGGCTCCTACAACCGCGTGGCAGCCTTCGCTCGAGACTGGAAAGCCGATCGGCAGAGAGAACTGCAGGTGTCAGGACGCGGGACATTCGTGCCGCTGGCCTTCGAGCCGGGTGAAGCGTTCCAGTTCGACTGGTCGGAGGATTGGGCCATCATCGGCAATGAGCGCACGAAGCTGCAGGTGGCGCATACGAAGCTCAGCTACAGCCGCGCCTTCATCGTCCGGGCCTATCTCCTGCAGACACATGAGATGCTGTTCGACGCCCACAATCACGCCTTCCGTGTCTTCGGCGGTGTTCCCCGGCGGGGCATCTACGACAATATGCGCACGGCGATCGACAAGGTCGGCCGCGGCAAGGAGCGCGACGTCAACATCCGCTTCCAGGCGATGGCCAGCCACTATCTCTACGAACCCGAGTTCTGCAATCCGGCGTCGGGCTGGGAGAAGGGGCAGGTGGAGAAGAACGTGCAGGATGCGCGCCATCGGCTGTGGCAGCCGGTGCCGCGCTTTCCATCGCTGGAAGCCCTGAATGACTGGCTGGAGCATCGCTGCAAGGAACTGTGGGCGCAGACCGCCCATGGCCAGATGCGCGGCACCATTGCCGATATCTGGGCCGAGGAAAGACAGACCCTTATGCCGACATCGCGTCCGTTCGACGGCTTCGTCGAATACACCAAACGCGTCTCGCCCACCTGCCTCGTGCATCTGGAGCGCAACCGCTACAGCGTTCCGGCATCCTTCGCCAATCGGCCGGTGAGCCTGCGGGTCTACCCGGATCGGGTCGTTGTCGCCGCTGAAGGCCAGATCGTCTGCGAACATCGCCGCATCATCGACCGTTCGCATGATCGTCCCGGCCAGACGGTCTACGACTGGCGGCATTATCTGGCGGTCGTGCAGCGCAAACCGGGTGCGCTGCGCAACGGCGCACCGTTCACCGAGCTTCCAGATGCGTTCCGGACCTTGCAGCAGCACCTGCTCAAGAAGCCGGGCGGGGATCGTGAGATGGTCGACATCCTGGCGCTTGTTCTTCAGCACGACGAGAAAGCCGTGCTGTCCGCCGTCGAGACGGCACTGAAGACCGGTGTCCCGACCAAGACGCATGTGCTGAACCTGCTGCATCGCTTGGTCGATGGCAAATCCTTCACCCCGCCGACCATCAATGCGCCGCAGGCCTTGACGCTCGCCAATGAGCCGAAGGCCAATGTCGAGCGCTACGATGCCTTGAGGAAGGCCATGGAGGTGCGCCATGCGTCATAATCCTGCGAGCGGCGCTATCGTCATCATGCTCAGGAGCCTGAAGATGCACGGCATGGCCCAGGCGGTCGGTGAACTGACCGAACAGGGCTCGCCGGCATTCGAAGCCGCCCTTCCGATCCTGTCCCAACTCCTCAAGGCCGAGACCGCGGAACGGGAGGTTCGATCCGTCGCCTACCAGCTCAAGACGGCGCGCTTTCCGGCCTACCGCGACCTCAACGGCTTTGACTTCTTAAGCAGCGAGGTCAACGAGGCGCTGGTGCGTCAGCTCCATCGCTGCGAGTTTACCGACGAAGCCAACAACATCGTCCTGGTCGGCGGGCCTGGCACAGGCAAGACACATATCGCAACGGCGATCGGCGTTCAGGCGATCGAGCATCACCACAAGCGTGTCCGGTTCTTCTCGACCGTAGAGCTGGTCAATGCGCTCGAGCAGGAGAAGGCACAAGGTCGCTCCGGCCAGATCGCCAATCGTCTCGTCCACTCCGATCTCGTGATCCTCGACGAACTTGGCTACCTGCCGTTCAGTGCGTCGGGCGGGGCATTGCTGTTCCACTTGTTGAGCAAGCTCTACGAGCGCACCAGCGTCATCATCACCACCAACCTCAGCTTCAGCGAATGGGCCAGCGTCTTCGGGGACGCCAAGATGACCACGGCACTGCTCGATCGCCTGACCCACCATTGCCACATCCTTGAAACCGGAAACGACAGCTTCCGGTTCAAGAACAGCTCAGCGCATGAAACCAAAACCACGAAGGGGAAAAGTAGGACCTTGACCACCACCACCGAACCGAAACATACCTGAAAGGCGGGTCAATTCTCGGCGGAAATCCCGGGTCAGTTCCTGGTGGAAATCAACAGTCGAGGCCGAGCTTATTGGCCACGAAGCTGCTGTGCGTGGAAATGATGATCTGTTTTTGCCCGTGCTGATCGGTCAGGTCAGCGATGAGCTCGTTCAGCCGCGCGTGCGACAAGTGATTCTCCGGCTCCTCCAGCAGAATCGCCGT
>CAYSKN010000317.1:0-2726 GCA_964431565.1 uncultured Gemmatimonas sp. | reverse complement strand
TGGGTGATGCAACTTCGTGGGTTGTGACTCAGATGCAGCGTCACTCGAACGGTCGCTGGCGCGCTGAACTCAGGCTCACACCAGGAATGCACCGCATCATCGTGCGATCTGACGGCGGAAAATGGATTGCTCCTCCCGGACTGCCTGTTGGAAACGACGACTACGGCACACCGGCTGGTATGATCCTGATCCACCCGCCGCGGCAATAGCGCTGCCTGCCGTAAGCGCCTCCCGTTTCCCCTCGGCGAGACGAAGAGCGTCGGGTGACATTCACGAGCACTTGATCCTGTCACAACAGGAAGATCATCGTTCTTCAGGATCAGTTACTATCGATTCTGATTCCGGACGCTCACGACCTGAGTTGTACTGTCAGTCATCCCGTCTCCGCTCACGATCAGCGTCAACTGGTAGTCCCCGGCAGGAACCGATGGAAAGCTGAGTGATAGGCTCCTGCCTGGGCCACCATCGGGACGACCATTATCGCTGTACCTGATAGCGACAGGTGTCAGGGCCTTCGAGAGGCCGATCGAGTTACCCAGGCGCTGGAAGAAACTCGCCCGCAGACGTGTAGCCCGAATTGAGACTTGTACTGGAGTGGCTGGGCTGACCTGTCGGTAGATCTCCCAGTAGATCCCTATGGTCGTACCCCCATCGATCTCCAGCGAACCGTACGCATGCTCAGCGCTTCGTTCGAGTGCAGGAGTGGGTGAAGGGTCTCCGAGCTGGAGCAGCAGGTAATCCGAGAGACGCGCCCCCGCCGGAAGCGGAGTGACCGTGGTTCGGGTACGGGCTGCCCGCTTGCTTACCGGCGCGAGCACCTCGAGACTGGCGAGCATGGGTTTCGAAATC
The DNA here is from genome assembly GCA_964431565.1 of uncultured Gemmatimonas sp. Taxonomy (GTDB): domain Bacteria; phylum Gemmatimonadota; class Gemmatimonadetes; order Gemmatimonadales; family Gemmatimonadaceae; genus Gemmatimonas. Next base: position 1,877 of record CAYSKN010000317.1, on the reverse strand, counting down.
GGCAGAAGCAGCGCACCATTTGCAGCGGCGCTGTCTTTCAGAACATGCAGTGAAGGGCTACCGTCGAAGCCGTCAAGCGAGAATGCTGCGGTGTACGGTGCACGCCCCATCTCGAGTTCGCGCACCAACCGATACCCGCCCGCCAGAACAGTCGTATCCCCACGGCGAAAACGGGCAATCTGAATGGGCAGCTCACCAAATCCGGAAGCGTAGCGCGGTGAATACCGCATACGTGCCTTCGCGTTGGATGGATTCCAGTCGGTCGCAGTTGCACGCGTGGGATTGGCAATTGCGGAGGGAGCAGGCATGAAGTCGTAGCTAGGAACCGGTTCGTGGCCAATCACCTGAGGAGGCCGCGGGTCTGCCACACCCCCGTTCTGTACCGACCACGCCATGGGCCAGCCATACCTGATCTGCGATTCCAACAGATCATCACCCCATTGTAGATCGTATGGCAGCCGTCCGAGCGACTGCACACGTGACATGGTCAGACGTGAGAACCACTCGTTCTGTATATCGTTGCCGGGAAGCATCCACAGCGGCTGCGCCAGACGGAACACGCGAGCATTTTCGGCAGCACGTCCGGCGCATCCGAGCGTCTTGTAGGCGTCTTGCATTGATGGATCCAACCACATCGTGAGGTCTGTCCATACGCAACGCTGATTCTCCGGCATTGCGGCAAGCGCACGTTCGAACGCCACGGTTGCCTCGACATGTCGGTTAAGGTTGTGTTGCGCCAAACCCTCCAGCGATGCGCACCACCAGGCTGTCCCCCCACAGGAATGGGAAGCCTCCAGCGCGACATCCGGCTGTCGTCCCTCAATGGCGTAGCGCACCCTCATTCCAGAGACCCAGTCGTCCCGTGGGTTCTCGGCCTCCGCCCGCGCCAGCAGATCGAGTAGCTGCGCTCTTTCCACGCGCGCATCATTTCGCTCCTCGGGTGGTGGAACGTCCCCGTTATTGTTCCAGTAGCAGATGCGTCCCAGGGGAACCTCGCAGGAGGCATCTGCGCCGCCATTGTAGAACCTCAACCCCAGCCGGTGACTGCGCTCAAAAGCATCCTGCCGATCACGCGCCTGCTGGCCGAGCGGCAAGATGGTGCCAGGCGTTCCCCGCAAGGGATCGACCGGACGTGCCGCAGCCAGACCGGCTGCGTCAGTCGACCCACCAGACTGTGCGACAGTTCGCGCCGGAACGAGCCCAATAGCGGTGACCACAGCAAGTATCACCCATGGCCAGCGAGGCATGGATGACGTCAGTGCTGACATGCGGCAATTGCGACCCACGGGTCCGGCCTCACAAGGAATGGCTGAAGAGCAGATCTTCTCTCCGGAAAGCGTATCGCTGAATCAAAACGTGAACTTGAGCCCAGCACTCAGCGCGAAGTTGTGCGCAAGATTCCCCTCAGCACGAAATCCTACCGCATCGCGTGAGTCGAATCGGCCAATCCAGTCTTTGGCCTGCAGGCGCAGCGCCATCCCAGGAGTGAAGCCGACATCAACACCTACACCAAGCGTGTAGGCAACGTTCGTTGCCCGGGCGTTGAAAACGCTCGCCTTTATGTCGTTTGTCATGGCGCCGATGCCTGCCGTGGCAAACGGAGCCACGCCATTCGGGCGGGTGAAAAGTCCACCCAACTCGATCCCGGCGTCATACATCCAAGTCCTCACGGACCCCAGGTTGACACCACCAACCAGTGGCAACCCTATGCGCAGATCTCCCGACGCCCATGCAACACTGCCCGTCAGGGAGAGATTCGTGGAGAGTGGAATGCTCCCCTGGGCGCCGATCGAGGGGGCATTGGTGTTTCTGAGGCTTGTTCCGACCGGGCCATCGTACCAGTTACCCGTAATCAGAAGACCGCCAAATGGTGCAAG
>CAYSKN010000316.1:0-2752 GCA_964431565.1 uncultured Gemmatimonas sp. | reverse complement strand
TCAACACGCTTGTGGTGCTGTTCGACGGCGAACTCAAGAAGAAGTGGCAGGTCGAGTGTCCTCCAGGCATGCTGGGTTCAGGATTGCTCGGGACAGATGCCCAGGGCCGTCTCGTCGTCGTGAGCGCGCTGCCGCGACGAATCGTCGTCACGCGACTCGACCCGCGCGGCGAAGTGGTCTCGACGGAGTTCACGGATCTTGACGACAATCTGTCCATGATGGACATGGCGGTGGAGGGTGATACGGTTTTTGTGCTTGCGACGGAATCCGTCAACGAAGGGGCTGCGAGGAAGAACGGCCAGACCCCGAAGCTACGCTACGAAAGCCGTGTGGTCCTGTTGAAGTTGCGGCCGTAGTCGTCCCACCTCTGGGGCATTGATGCGTCTGACCAGCTGACATCCTGCCACGTGGCGACTCGGATGCCACGAGGGTACCCGAGTGTTCGGACACTTCCTTGAGCGGCAGCGCCACCTCGATCAGACCTTTGAGCATCCGTTCTCTCCCTGTTCCGAGCCTGCACTCGAAGTGCTGCTTGCACTGTTTGCGGTGGCAGACCCGGATGCTGGCTTGTCTCGGGCATCGCCGAACTTCTTGAGCACGCGAGCGCCGAGACGTTGATCCGGGATTTCCCCATGCTCGCGAGGCCGGAGCTGATTCAGGAAGGCAGTTTCTGCGTCTTCCAGCCAGCACAAGAACTCTTCTCGTGTTCGAGACGAGAAGAAACGCACGCCATAGCGCTTGTCGATCTCGATCGGCGCCTCTGTCGCCAGTGCGTGAAAGGCCCTGTCTACCAGCATCGCGTCGCAATACGGGGCGAAGCACCTGATCATGTTGATGTCGCCAATGTCGCTACGCTGCGGCTTACGCCCCGAGGCTTGCTTGCGGATGACGGCGGCGATCAGAAGACTGGCGATTCGAACAAACGGCATCTCCATGTAATGCCGCGAGGTGAAGAACTGCGCCGCCTTCTCGACGGCAGCGGACTCGGTCAACCCCTTACGCTCATAGCAGTGGCGAACGGTCCACCCCATGTGATACTCGCGCGAGTTCGTGGCCGCGAAAAGCGGACGGAAGTCCACCGGCTCCTCATCATTCATCATCCGCGTGTAGCGGCGATACGGTTCCAGGTACGCATTGAGCACATCCTGCCCGCTCCGACTGCCGAGTCGATCCGCCAGCTGAATCGGATGACTGCGTTCGTGCTCACTCGCTTCTGCAAATGCGCGCTCCCATTTCGCGATCGTGGCATCCCGCATCCGGCGCTCTGCCTCGATATCGTCCTTCGTGAGACGCCAGTTCACGTCGATGAGGATATCCTCGCTCGGCCTGTGTGGACTGTCGGGGAGAGCGTCGTGGGAGGGGTAGACTGCTGCTACCGGTGGCTCGCCGCGATCAAGAACATCGAGCATGTGTCCGATCTGGTTGATTTCGATCGAATTGGGATGCTCGAACCTGATGCCGTCGCCCAGGAACTTAAAAAGAGCGTAGAGATCGTCGGCCAGGCGCGAATCCATCTCCGATTCGTACATGTGGTAGATCGAGTGCGGGCAGACGATCACCTGGTTGCGGCTCAAGTTGGAGAGCCGACGAAGGACCCCGCGCCACACATTCAGCTCGTCCCCGATGTTCGTCTTCTGCATAAGGCTGAGCGCCCACTGGTCAAGATAGACCAGCTTTTTCTTCAGCTCTTCGCGGCCCAGCGTATACTGCTGACCACAGCCTTCGCACTCGAAGTACAGGAGCCGACCGTCATAGCCCGCGTACGCGAGCCGACGCTGGTCGCACGCGGAGCACCGCAGCTCCTCCTGCATGTCCGGGGCAAAGAGCTTGTCGTAGAAGTCCTGATTCATCCGCTCAGTATATCCATGCCGTGCGGCGACGTGATACCTCCCATGTGGCCGTGCAGCAGCATCTGCCAAGCCCATATTGTGAACGGCCTTCGCGGAGAGGCCAACTTCCTCGGCCAAGGCCACGCGAAGCGCTCCCCATCGCGGCATTGGACGCTGCGCACCAGGCCCAGCTGCCGTTCGGCACAGCCGTGGCATACTCCTAGAAGATCTCCGGAATCAGCGTGATCCTGATATCGTATGGGAGGAGCCGAGCGTTCGGAATCGTCCCGACCGCGGACATCAGTCTCGGCGTGATCTCCGATGCCACGATCAGACCCGCCACCGGTAAATCCGGCGGCTGGTCCATGTGTTCGGAGATCCAGCCCATGTATCGCGACACCTGACCGAAGACTTCGTCATCGCCGTGGTCCCGCTTTGACTCGATGACGACCCCACCGTCTGTCGCGCGATTCCGATCCAGTATGTCGAGAATGCCAATGTCATCACAGGCAACCTGACGATCCACGTACTCCAGGTCCGCGCCGAAGTCGATCGTGTCCGATTGCACACGATCACATCCTCCAGATACCGCTCCGCCGCGAGGCGAAGCCGGTCTGTCGTCGGCGTTTTCACGCCAGTGCTCGCGATGTGATGTTTTTTCTGCGGCGGTGAGAGAATGGGCGGGTTGCCCGTAGGCGTGCGACCCTCGGCAGGTAGTAGACTTCGCCCTTGCGATCCGTGTATTCAACAGGCATGAATCGAGTCGCCCCATGTAACCGACTTCGAGCGCGGCAAGCACCCGAGGAATCGCGTACACTTTCAACGTGCCCCGGACTTCCCGACATCCCAGCTTGCTGGTGCCGCTGATGATCACCGTCTGCATGGCCGGATGCAGCTCAAATCATCCGGTGCACACGACGCTC
>CAYSKN010000315.1:0-2778 GCA_964431565.1 uncultured Gemmatimonas sp. | reverse complement strand
CCGGGGATCCGGTCCCGCGATGTGCCGGAAGGGATTCCGGCGGCAGGAGGTGCGAGATGAGAATCTCGCAGCTTAAAGCGATTCCGGCACGACGAGGTGCGAGATGGGAATCTCTCGTCACCCACTGCAAATGTCCCATTCACATGGGGGAAGACAAGGTTGACGTACGGCAAGCCTCGTACAGGCGGCGGGGCGGACGCACTGGTTGTCCGCGGCCAAATCGCTTACGTCTCCCGGGCTTGTCGGCTGCTCAGCGGAAGAGCCCCAGAGTGTTCAACCTCCAGGCTCTGGCTCCAGTTTATTACCGGTGTGCGAGAGGGGCTATCTACCATCGCTCATACTATTCAAGACCTCCTTGCCGCATTCAGGGCACGTTCCGCTGGTGTTGCCGCTGAGATCGTAGCCGCACGTACGGCATTGGCGGCGAGCCCCTGGGGCGGAGAAGCGACAGTAAATCTCTATCGCCAGCCAAATCGCCAGCGCGAAAGCCACGGGCCCTGGCATGTACCGCCAGAGCTGCGATGTGACGCCGTCATGGGCAGCCTTCCCGCATGTGCGCACAAGGATCAGATTCCGGGCAGTGCCAAGGCCGCCGCTGATCGCCAATACCACAAGAAGTGTCAACGGGAACGCTGCGTTGCGCAACGCATGTCGCGCAAACCCGAACACGAAGATGACCGCGTTGAGAAGCAGGAAAAAGGTCAACCAGCTCATCTGGGCAATCTCCTTGTTGCCAGGAGAAGCCAGACGATGGCGATGATCGCCAGCGTACTGGGCGCGTAGCTCTCCCACACACGCCACAGCGGATGATTCAACACTGCGTGATGCAGACCCAACGAGCATCCGAGGTGCTCCGGCTGGATCATCATCCAGGTGAGCCAGTCATTCAACTCACTCATTGAGCCCATCGCCGCCATCAGCGCGAGCAGGACGAGTGGTATAGTCGCCCGGCCGAAGCGTCGGCACCTCGCAAGCCCCAGTAGCAAGGCCATTGCTACGGCGATGGCACTCAAGCAGTTCTGCCCTGTCATCCTCACGCCTCGTCAATACTTCGCGCCTTCGGTTTCCCCATGCCTTATCTCCGGGGCTATGCTGCCCCAATCAACGGCAGTTCGCCAGGTTTTCAGGTTGCTCTGAAGAGTCTCCTCGGTTGCGCTCTTCCACTGGTCGCGCTGGTGCATCCATTCGCAAAACAGCAACAATGCGATGCCTCGTGTTCCCCACTGATTACGCTTTGCGCGCCCGCGTGTGACATACGCCTGATGCAAGACCACGGTCGTGCTGAGTTTCGGCGCGGTCGCGGCGGTTGGGATCAGCTCTGTGTCCGGGGCGGAAGTGTTGATCGCGATGAGATGCACACCATCCGTGTCCCAGTGGTTGAAGTTGTACCAATCCGCACACTCAACCGCCAGTGCGTTGCCGGTGCCGCGAAGATCCTGAAGCGCCGCGCGGATATCCGCCTGGATTTCATTGTACCGGCGATCGTCCGCCCAGATTCCGCCGTGTGTTCCGTTGTAGATGAACGTAGATACCTTTAGTTGCCACATGTAATCTGTGATCATATTATACGGAATAGAAAGAACTATGAAAGCGATGTCCGCCCAGATCGCCCCCACGAGAAGTTGCTGCACCAGGATGGAGTCCGGGTGAGGCCCCCGGTCGGGCAGAGCGGCCCCCAGCCTCGCCGTGCCCTTGCTCGGGAGCGGCAGTGCGGCCAAACTCGGCAGGTTGGCTTGTCCTCTCGGCAGCGGCTTTAGACCGGAAGAGCACGCAGACGGCTTTTGAGATTCACTACGATTCATACTGCCCCACGTTCCCCCATCATAATGGCTCTGTAACACCCCGAAATCATCCATGTCCACATCGCGGTCCGTGTCGAAGTCAGCCGCGACAAAGCCTTGGGAATCTGCCGTGAGAGTACAGCTCGGGGCATAGGGGATCGCCGGCCCGCCGGCGCAGCTCACGAAGACGTCATAATCATCGCTGTCCACGTTGTTGTCGCCATCGAAGTCCCCCGGCGTCTTGAGGAGGACGGTGACATTGATCGTTTGCGGGCTATGCTGACCGTCAGGGGAGGAGACCGTCAGATCGGCCGTGTAGGTCCCGCCGCGCAGGTTCCTTGTGCCATAATGGATCGTGATTGTGTCCACCTCGCCTTCACTCGACCCCTGCTCCGGAGTGACGCTTAACCAGGGCGTTGACGAGGTGAAAGTGTATTGAAGGTCTCCGCAGCCGATGTTCTGAATTGTGAAGAGATCGTCGGACAGGTCTGTGCCCGTGGTCCCGGCACGCGAAATCGAGGCGAGGCCCAAATCGACAACGGGGCATTGCACTGGAGCAGCGCCGGTGAAGCGCTGAGAGACGATGGCCAAGTCATCATTATCGACATCGTTGTCGTTGTCCAAGTCGCAGTATCGGCACGTTGTGTCAAAGACGTCCATGCCCGGCCCCTGCCAGCACGCCTGTACAAGAGCCACGTCGGCTGCGTCAATGCGGCAGTCATCATTGATGTCGCCGATGCGTTGGGGACACAGCGGCCGGAACACGCTGCGCACGCCGAAATTCCCGTGAAGGTTCGGGGCTGCATCGGAGCAAGACTGGCCTGATGGGCAATAGAGGTTGAAGCCCTCCCACGGACCATAGGGATCAGCCGATGTGCTGAGCGCGACATTGGCGGTGCTAACCGGTCCCTCGAAACCAGACTGGATCGGAGACAGTCCCAGCCACAACGCCGGACCTTTCCAGAAGTACACGTCACACTGGCCGCAATCCACGCTG
>CAYSKN010000314.1:0-2805 GCA_964431565.1 uncultured Gemmatimonas sp. | reverse complement strand
AGCACAACCTTGCCAAGGTTGGGGTCGCGGGTTCGAGTCCCGTTTCCCGCTCTGACATGTCGGACGGTCGCATGCGGGAGCGCCAGTGCGCTCCCGCTTTTGGTTGTGGCCGTATGCGATGAGAATCTGCTGCGAGAGATCAACAGCCTGGGTGGCGAAACCGGTAGACGCGCGAGACTTAAAATCTTGTGCCTCGCAAGGGGCTTGCGGGTTCGAATCCCGCCTCAGGCATTTCAAAGCGATAGGTGGCACAGGCGCTCTCCCTCTTGAACAGCCTCGGGTGAGTTATCTTCGATTGCATGTCAGACGTAATAGCGCTCGCCACACGACTACTCTCCATCGAATCCACCACGGGCCGTGAAGGCGAGGTAGTGGAGTTCACTGCGGGCTGGCTCGCAGAACGGGGCTGGAATGTCACGCTTCAGCAGGTTGAACCCGGCCGCTCCAATGTGTGGGCCAGTCGTCGGGGGGGAGGTGTCACGCTCTCCACACACCTCGACACGGTACCGCCGTTTGTGCCGCCACGACTCGAAGGGAATCGCCTTTACGGGCGTGGTGCGTGTGACGCCAAGGGAATTGCGGCGGCCATGATGATTGCTGGTCAGCGGCTCGTCGAGGCCGGAGAGGATCGGGTGGATCTGCTCTTCGTTGTGGGTGAGGAGAAAGCGTCTCCTGGTGCGCGCGCAGCCAATCGGCTGGACCCCACGAGCCGCTGGCTGATCAATGGTGAGCCCACGGAGAGCAAGCTTGCCTCCGGCGGGAAGGGCTCGCTGCGGGTCCTGCTGAGGGTGCGCGGACGCGAGGCACATTCCGCATATGCGCACCTCGGCAGCAGTGCTCTGGAAACCATGCTGGATCTTCTGCCGCGACTTCGCGATCTGCCTTTGCCGGAAGATCCGGTCCTCGGGGCCACCACCTACAACATCGGTGTGCTGCGTGCCGGCACGGAAGCCAACATAGTTCCGGGATTTGCCGAGGCCGAGATAATGATTCGTCTGGTTAGTGACCTGGAACCTGTGAAACAGCTTTTCATCGAGTGGGCTGGTGACAAGGCCGAGCTCGTTTGGGGTTCGTACATTCCGGCACAGCACTTTCATGTTCTAGAAGGTTTCGACGTGGAGCCTGTCGCATATACCAGCGACATTCCTCTGCTTGATCGTTGGGGCACGCCCCTGCTCTTCGGACCCGGGTCAATCCACGTGGCACACACACCCATCGAATACATTGATACTGCCGAACTAGAGGCGTCGGTCGATGCCTACGTAAGAATCGTTCAGACACTGCTCGCATGACATCATCAACTCGCTGGCCGGTTGCAGTCCTTGGCGCAACCGGCGCCGTCGGTCAGGCCTTCATCCGTCTCCTTGAAGGCCATCGCTGGTTCGATCTGGTTGAGGTGGCCGCCTCCGAACGCAATGCGGGCAAGACATACAAGGATGCAGCCAGGTGGCTTGAAGGCGATCTTCCCGACAGGATCGGCGGACTTCCCGTCAAGTCTTGCACACCGGAGGCCGTGTCGGCACCCATTGTATTCTCGGCACTCGATTCCAGTGTGGCCGGAGAAGTCGAGATGGCGTTCGCGACAGCTGGCAGGCTCGTGCTCTCGAATGCAAAGAACCATCGCATGGCCGACGATGTACCGTTGGTCATCCCGGAGGTTAATGGTGATCATCTCGCGCTTCTGGAGCATCAGCAGCGTGTCCACGGCTGGAGCGGAGCCATTGTAACCAATGCCAACTGCTCGACAACGGTGATCGCCTCGGCACTGGCGCCGCTACATCAGGCGTTCGGTGTGACAAAGGTCTTCGTTACCACCATGCAGGCTGTGTCAGGCGCTGGTTATCCCGGCGTGCCATCGCTCGACATCCTTGGCAATGTGATTCCCCATATTGGTGACGAGGAACCCAAGATCGAAACAGAGCTGCTCAAGCTGCTCGGAATGCTCGACGGCGCGCGCATCCGCCCTGCGGAAATCATTGTGAGCGCCCATGCCAACCGGGTACCGGTGGAACACGGACATACCGCATGCCTCTCCGTGGAACTTGCACGGAAGACGACTCCTGAACAGGCAATCGAGGTGTTGCGCAACTGGACCGGTCACAAGGCAGTGCGGGGCCTGCCGACGGCTCCCGATCCTGCGCTCATTGTCAGTGATGAGAAGGATCGACCTCAGCCGCGCCGAGACGCAGATCGAGGGAACGGTATGGCAACGACAGTGGGGAGGGTGCGGGCGGATCGGCTCTTCGATCTCAAGCTGGTGGCGATGTCGCACAATATTGTACGTGGTGCGGCAGGCGGATCGATTCTCAACGCGGAACTTCTTCTCGCTACTGGGCAGCTGCCGGGATTCGGTGTCAGGTGATCGTCTGCAAGTTCGGAGGAACATCGGTAGCCGATGCCACTGCGATCCGCCGGGTGACCGACATCGTAGCGGGCAGACGCGCCTCACAGCCCGTAGTGGTTGTGTCTGCGCTCGCAGGCACAACCAATCAGTTGCTTGATCTTGCACATAAGGCTGCCGCTGGTGAGCTGCTCGGCGCCCTTCAGATCGTTGAACAGCTTCGGGAACGTCACCTGAGGGAAGTGGCAGATCTGCTCGCGGGGATGCCTGATGCGGACGATCTGGCATCCGACATCGGTGCTGCATTTGATGAGCTTGCCCATCTTGCCGAGGCGTTCAGCACTCTGGGGTATCTCACGCCGCGCTCGCTCGATACCGTTGCTGCTGTCGGTGAGCTGCTTTCGTCACAGATCGTCACAGCAGCCTTTCGGGGGGCTGATATATCCGCAGCATACATTGATGCC
>CAYSKN010000313.1:0-2815 GCA_964431565.1 uncultured Gemmatimonas sp. | reverse complement strand
CCACCATCTTACAATAAGGCCAACGCATCCGACGCTCCCATCGTGATGTACTCGCTCAATTCCGATGTTCTTTCCCGCACGGAACTGAATGAGTACGCAGAGACATTTGTAGGGCAGCGGCTGAGCACGATTGCCGGTGTTGCTCAGGTGCAGGTATTCGGATCAGCGAAGTATGCAGTGCGTGTCCAGCTCGATCCGAATGCGCTCGCACAGCGTGGTATCGGTATAGATGAGGTACAGCAGGCAATCAATACCGGCAATTCCAATTCGCCAGCAGGCGTGTTGATGGGACCTAATCAGTCCTTCACGCTTCAGGCCACTGGTCAGCTCCGGAATGCTGCCGAGTTTCGCGCATTGGTGGTGGCGAATCGCAATGGCATGCCGGTGCGACTGGGTGATCTGGGCAATGTGTTCGATGGTCTCCAGAACATGCGCGGAATGAGTGAGCTGAATGGCCGTTCAAACATTTCTCTGTCCATCATTCGCCAGCCTGGCGCCAACACTGTTTCCACAGCTAAGGCCGTGGATGCAGAGATGAATGAACTGGTCGCGCAGATGCCTCCCAGCGTGAAGGTTGAGACCATCTACAATCGTGCCCTCAGCATTGAGCACTCGGTATGGGACGTGGAGTTCACCCTTGCCCTCACTGTGATACTGGTGGTGCTGGTGATCTTCCTGTTTCTGCGCAACGGACGTGCAACGATCATTCCATCATTGGCGCTGCCGTTCTCGATCATCGGTACGTTCATAGTGATGTATGCGCTGGGTTTCAGTCTGAACAATCTGACATTGATGGCACTGGTTCTTGCTGTGGGCTTTGTGGTGGACGATGCCATTGTGATGCTCGAGAACATTGTGCGCCACATGGAGATGGGCAAACCATCCATGCGGGCCGCACTTGACGGCTCACGCGAGGTAGGCTTTACGATTCTGTCCATGACGCTGTCGCTGGTGGCGGTGTTCATTCCGCTTCTGTTCATGCCGGGTCTGGTTGGACGCCTCTTTCGCGAGTTCGCCGTCACGATCGGCGTGGCCATTCTGGTCTCCGGATTCGTGTCGCTGACACTCACTCCGATGCTGTCGGCCCGGTTCATCAAGGGCGGATCGGTGCATAGCGACAACGCTGGCAAGTGGCGCTCGATAGAGAGGATCTATCAGTCCACAGAACGCGGATATGTCAACTCACTGAATTGGGTGATGCGGCACCGCGGGCTTACAATGGTCTTCAGCGCGCTCATGCTTGCTGTGACAGTTGTATTGTTCGTGATCATTCCGAAAGGGTTCATACCATCTGAGGATACCGGCCGTCTCATGGGTACGGTGGAGGGGCCGGAGGGCATTGGCTACGACGCTCTGGCGGCGAAGGTGCGTGAGGTTGCCGCTATTATCACCGCCGACCCCAGCGTCAAGTTCGCTCTGGCATCAGTCGGGGGCGGACCCGGGGGCGGGAGCAACAGTGGTCGTGTACAGATAACCCTTTCCGACGCCGCCGGGCGCCCGCATGTAGATCAGGTCATGCGTGATCTGACGCGGGCCACATCGACGGTGCCGGGCGTCCAGGTCTTCTTCCGCAATCCCCCCCCCATCAACATCGGTGGGCGTCGTGGCAACAGTGCCTATTCGGTGTCGCTGCAGGGTTCGGACATCGCCGAGTTGTACACGGCAGCGCGTGCTCTTGACATGCGCATGCGTGAAATGCCCGAACTTGAGAACATCTCGAGCGATCTGCAGGTTGGCAACCCGCAGGTTGCGGTCACCATTGACCGTGAACGTGCATCTGCGCTTGGTGTCACTGCCAGCCAGATTGAGAATGCCATGTACAATGCCTACGGGCAGCGACAGGTATCCACCATCTACACTCAAACCAACCAGTACCAAGTCATACTGGAGCTTCTTCCGGAGTTTCAGCGCGACCCGGCATCGCTGAGCCGGCTTTTCATTCGGTCAAACACGGGCAACCTTGTGCCACTCGGAGCTGTGGCGACATTCACAAAAGGGGTTGGCCCACAGTCGGTGCAACACAACGGGCAGCAGCCGGCGGTGACGATATCCTTCAATACACGTCAGGGTGTTGCACTTGGTACCGCAGTCGAAGCAGTTCAGCGTGAAGCCGCGCGTGTACTGCCTGCCAGTGTTACACCGGTGCTTTCCGGTGATACCCAGGCTTTCGCACAGGCGCAGAGCGGACTACTGGCATTGTTGTTTGTCGCGATTTTCGTAATCTACCTGGTGCTTGGCATTCTTTACGAGAGTTTCATTCATCCATTGACAATTCTTTCGGGCTTGCCGTTCGCTGCGGTCGGTGCTCTTGTGACACTCATGATCTTCGGGAAGGATCTGAGTGTGTATGCCTATGTCGGTGTTATCATGCTAATCGGCCTTGTGAAAAAAAATGCCATCATGATGATCGACTTCGCTTTGGAGGCTGAGCGCAGGATGGGTATGGATTCCAGGGCTTCCATTCTCGAGGCAGCGCGCGTGCGTTTTCGGCCGATCATGATGACGACAATGGCCGCTCTGACCGGCACGTTGCCGATCGCCATCGGTTACGGGGTGGGTGGCGAGTCGAGACAGCCACTTGGCCTTGCGGTAGTGGGTGGCCTGGCTTTCTCTCAACTGATCACGCTGTATGTGACACCGGTGGTATATAGTTACCTCGACGCCTTCGCAAAGGACCGCGAGGCACGACGCGCTGCCTTACCGAGCCCCCTGAAACCAGCAGCAGTCACGGTGAAGTGAGATGCGCTTATTGAGTCAGCCTTGGTTCCGGTCGGTCGGCCGGGTCTGATGACGATTGGCGACCGTAACACGCCAG
>CAYSKN010000312.1:0-2846 GCA_964431565.1 uncultured Gemmatimonas sp. | reverse complement strand
GCCGGCAGACAGTGGAGGAAGATCGCATGTGGTGCAGCCCGCTTCATCAGCTGAGCATCAACCTGATAGAGCACGAAGGCCATTGCACGCTTCGCCTGCTCTTCCTCCTGGCCCATGGAAGCCCACACGTCCGTGGTCACAACGTCTGCGCCGGAGACAGCCTCCGCGGGGTCCCGCAGCAACTCCACATCGCCGCCGTGCGCCCGTGCCTTTTCGAGAAAGGTCTCGTCGGGATCGTATCCGTCCGGGCAGGCCAGACGCAACGAAAAGCCTAGGTGCGCAGCAGCCTCGATCCACGAATTCGCCATGTTGTTGCCATCACCTATCCAGGCCACCCGCGTGTCGCGCACTTCACCCAGGCTCTGCTGCATCGTCAGCACATCGGCCAGCACCTGGCACGGATGCGAGAGATCAGTCAGTCCGTTGATGACTGGTATGCTCGCATACTCTGCCAGGTCAAGCACGTCCTGATGCGCGAACGTGCGAATCATGATCCCATGTACATAACGCGAGAGCACGCGCGCGGTATCAGCAATGGGCTCACCACGACCAAGCTGCACGTCACGTGGTGAGAGAAAATGCGCAGTGGCCCCAAGCTGACTGGCTCCAACCTCGAACGACATGCGCGTTCGCGTGGATGACTTCATGAAGATCATCGCGAGCGCCTTGCCTGCGAGCGGCTTCTCCCGGTATGCACCCATGCGCATACGTTCGGCAAGACCGAGCAAGGCAAAGGTATCTGCCGGGGAGAAATCGGAAATGTTCAGGAAGTCGCGATGCGCAGGATGCATGGACGAACTCGGGGTGATGGCGTCGGGCCGGGTCGAAACAGAGACGGCGCGGCTGTCAGGCCGCGCCGCTCATGCCATTCCACACCGCGCAAGATAGTCCACTGACAGGCCGGCTGACAGAGTGCCGGCACGCGTGGAGCCAGCTGCCGTCCCGCCGAGCGGACCGCTCCTGCCCTGCCATGCACCGACCGTGTGCTAGAGAATGTACTTGCGGAGATCCTCATCCTCGCTGACAGAAGCCAAGCGCTCACGCACCATGGCACCATCAACCACCACCGGTCCGCGACCCATATCGGGCAATTCGTATAGCACTTCCTCAAGAAGCGTGGTCATGACGGTGTGCAAGCGCCGTGCACCGATGTTCTCCATCCTCTCGTTGACATTGGCAGCAATACGGGCCAGCTCGGCCACGCCACCAGCAGTGAATGAGAGAGCAGCACCTTCAGCTTCCACCAGCGCCGCATACTGTCTCGTGAGAGCATTCTCTGGTTCTGTCATTATGCGCACGAAATCAGCTTCGGTCAGTGCGCCCAGTTCCACACGGATGGGGAAACGCCCCTGTAGTTCCGGGATCAGATCGCTGGGTTTCGATACGTGGAATGCGCCTGCAGCAATGAACAGGATATGATCCGTGCGGACAGTGCCGTACTTCGTCTGAACGTTGGAGCCTTCGACGATGGGCAGCAGATCACGTTGAACGCCTTCACGGGACACGTCAGGACCCGACGCCTGCCCGCGTGAGCCGGCAATCTTGTCAATCTCGTCGAGGAACACGATCCCCATCGTTTCCGTGCGCTCAATCGCCTCACCCGTCACTTCATCCAGGTCGATGATCTTTTCGAGCTCCTCGTCCAGCAGGATCTTTCGCGCCTCTGCTACCTTCACTGTCCGCTTCCGGCGCCGCCGTGGCAGCATGTCGCGGAACCATTCGGCGACACCTTCCATACCCTCCGGGCTACCGGGAATGGCCACCCCGGAAATTCGCGGACCAGCCTGCACAACCTCTACCTCGACGTCACGTTCGTCGAGCTCCCCATCTCTCAGAAGACTCCTGAGCTTCTCGCGCGTGCGCCGGTGGCGCTCCATGGCAGCGTCGTGCTCAATACGAGCATCGGCGGTCTCACCATGTATCGCCGGCGGTATCGGCAAGAGCAGATCCAGCAGGCGTTCGGTTACCCTCTCTGCAGCCAGAGCCTCCACCTCTGTTTCACGCTCGGCACGCACCATCTTGATGGCACCTTCGATCAGATCGCGTATCATGCTCTCAACATCGCGTCCGACATAGCCCACCTCGGTGAACTTCGATGCTTCGACTTTCACGAACGGAGCTCCGGAGAGCCGAGCCAGCCGTCGGGCCATCTCGGTCTTGCCTACCCCGGTGGGACCAATGAGGATGATGTTGTTTGGCGATATCTCGTCGCGTATGGACTCGGGCGCACGCTGCCGGCGCCAGCGGTTGCGAAGGGCAATCGCCACTGCCTTCTTGGCATCTGCCTGGCCTACGATATAGCGATCCAGTTCTGCAACGATTCTGCGCGGAGTGAGTATAGCGAGTCGAGCGATCGCCTCCTGCGTGCGGTCTGAGGGCATATACAAAGCTAATGGTCTGGTTAGCTTCCAGGGATGTCCTTGATCCGCCTCGTCACTGGCCGCATTATGGGTCTGCTGCTGGCGGCCACCGCCGCCGATGCGCAGACCGTCCCGCCCCCATCGGGTAAGTCAACACAATCGCAGCGAGTCACCACCCAGCAGGTATTCCATGCCCGCAACGGCATTACGGATATTCCTCTGGGCGCTCCTCTCGCTGATTCCGTCACGATCGACGGCTCGCTTGATGAGCCTGTGTGGAGCGCAGCTCCGGTTCTTACCGGCTTCTCCCTCTACGCTCCCACCGACGGGGTTCCCTCTCCGGACTCCACTGAGGTGAGAGTATGGTACTCTGCCCACGCTATCTACTTCGGCATCCGGGCCTTCGAACCACACGGGGTCGTCCAGGCGACGCTTGCCGATCGAGATCTCATCATGGCAGACGATTACCTCGAGATACATCTGGAC
>CAYSKN010000311.1:0-2899 GCA_964431565.1 uncultured Gemmatimonas sp. | reverse complement strand
CGGCACTCTATTCCCCTTGCAAGCATCGGATTCTGAAGGAAGCACCACAGTCAAGAATCCTAACGGCAGTGGCTCACGAAAAGTGAAAGTGGTGCACGTCCCCGAAACACAGGCTGCTGTTCAATGCGGTTCTGGACTATTGCATAGACCTCGGTCTCGATGCCGTTCTCTGCCCTACCGGCAGTACGATCTTCAAGTACCGAGCCAAGCCGCTGTTGCCCACGTTGTTCTATCGAATATGCGACGATCCTCCCTGTTGGCTGGCGTGTCCTCGGACCCGCCTGGGTCACGCGGAGTTTTGGGTTATTCACCTGTCCGACAACGCCGGGCGCATCGTGCGATTAGCGAGGGGGGAAAGTGAGCCGACTTGCGTCTCTGCACGCCGAATCTGTGTGTTCCACGACATAGAGGGCCCTACTAGCGATACGGCAATGTCTGCCGATGACTGTGATCGGGCACTCAGTTCCATGCTTGACAGAGAATCGGAAGTGGGAATAGAGGCCACGTGTAGCGTGGTCGGCATAATGTTCCGTCACGTGAAGCCACGCCTCGACGCTTATAAGGTCAAATCGATCGCATTTCACTCCTACAACCACTGCATCGGCGAAGGGGCGCAGCTCAAACGCATCCGGGAGATCGATCTCCGTGTCAAAGGCTATCGGCCGCCACAGTCGATCATCACCCAAGAAGTTACAACGGCCAGTCTGACGTACTACAACTTTGAGTGGTTACTGAGTTCCAGTCAGAGTCTGCGGACGCTTGCGCCGTCGCTCTACAACGGGATCGTGAGAATTCCCGTTCACCTGGACGATTATCCGCTGTACGCGCAGAAACTCTCGCTGAGTGCGTGGATGAACCACGTCGCGGAGTTGCTCAAAAGTCCACTGCCTGTTGTTGTGATTGGATTGCACGATTGCTATGCCCGAATTTGGATGCCGGAATATCCCCGACTGCTCGGATGTCTCAAGAGCCGCGGCGAGGTGTGGACATGCGATCGAATTGCGGAGGCCGCATTCCTGCAGTCGGACGGTATCGACATGCTCGGTTCGTGTGGTGGGCAGGCATCGCCGTATGAAGCCGTGGCTCGAGCGACTCCGTAGGCAGCCTGCCCGGGGTTACTTGTGTCTTGTGCCGAGCGCCGGCACAAAGGATGTGTGATAGGATCGTACCGCGAGAACGGTCGGAGCCGCGTTCCTAGTGGTTTGTCAGAGGAGCACGGTATGGACAAGGCTATCGAGATATCTCACCTGCGCAAGCAATACGGCGAGGCTGTCGCTGTAGAGGATCTCTCGCTTTCGGTGCCCGCAGGGTGTTTCTATGGTCTGCTTGGTCCCAACGGCGCGGGGAAGAGCACCACGATCGGTTGCTTGACAGGACTGCTGGACCCAACCGGAGGCAAAATCCGGGTATTGGGCCAACCTTTCCACGGTGCTGCGGTGGCGCTGAAGCAGCAGATTGGCGTCATGCCCGAGCATCTGGGCCTTTTTGACGCGCTTTATGCACACGAATTTCTCACCTTCCACGGCGAGATGTATGGGCTTAGTGAAGCCGCGACACGCCTTCGCGTCACGCAGCTGCTCGAAGCCCTGGATCTGGGCAACGAGGGAAGAAAACTGCTCGGCGAGTTCAGTTCTGGGATGCGCAGGCGCGTAGCCTTTGCCGCCGCCATCATCCATTCGCCGCAGATTTTGTTCCTGGATGAGCCGTTTGAATCGATCGATCCGGTGGGGGTGGCGCTGCTGAAGCAGTGGCTACGACGGTTTGTGGACCAAGGGCGCACCGTCTTTATGACCACACATGTGCTGGAGACTGTGGAGCGTCTCTGTGATCATGTGGCGATCATCAGGAGTCCAGGCAGGCTCGTTTGGGAAGGGGGCCTTACCGCTCTACAGACGAACCGGCCGATCGAGGCAGAAGGTGAGGAGTTTCGTACTCTCGAATCTCTGTTTCTGCACCTCACCGGGGAACGGCACGCCACTCTAGAGTGGCTGTGACGGCGGCTGCGGCTTGGATGCTTTACGGGAGAGACAGCATGGCTCGTTACCGAGCGGGGTGCTCCGAGAGATGCGAATTTCAGGTTTGGACTTAAATGATTCATCGCCGAGAAGGCTGGCGTTGCTTATAGGACTGCGCTATCGCCTTTTGTGGGCGAAGGGGAGGCTGGGGGCCACTCGGGCGGCCCTGGCACTGCTCGGATACCTGGTCGGTTGCCTGGTGGCCGCCTCGGCGGCCCTGGGCGGCTTCAGCGCAGCGTCGCGTCGCGTTTCGACCGGCAGCGCCGAAACAATCGCTGTCTGGGTGCTCGGCGGCATTTCGGCAGCCGCAGTCTCGGCCGGCACCATCCTGGGCGTCTGTTACTCTCCGGTCTTCTCAGATACAGTACTACGCCGCTATCCTATGCACGCCGGCGAGCGTCTGGCTGCCCGGTTCCTGACCACCCTGTTAGGGCCGTGGTGGAATGTGCTGTCAATTCTCTACGTGGGCGTGGCGGTCGGTTTTTCCCTCGCCACGAGGACGTCTGTCTTGCTTGCCGTAACGGCGGCGTTACTGTTTTCTGCTACAAACTGCCTTGTTGCTTCAATTTTCTCCGACCTGCTTCTGCGGTCAATGTCCGGCCGGGGGTTCCTGACGGTAGCTCTGATTGCGGCCATGCTCTTCCCCCCGCTTCTCTTCCTCTTTGCAGGCTATTTCCCGAACGTGAGCAATCCTGCCTTCTGGGCGGGGGTAGCTCGATCTCTGACGTGGGTTACTCCGTTGGCCGCCGTTCCAATCATGACGGGTGCGGCAGTGGTGCTCTCGGGTGCCTTACACTTTGTTGTCCTGATAACGTGGTGTATCTCTTTGGCCGCTTGTCTTCGAGCGCTGGACCGGCGGCCGATGCCGGTTCGCGCGACAGAGG
>CAYSKN010000310.1:0-2920 GCA_964431565.1 uncultured Gemmatimonas sp. | reverse complement strand
TCACGTTGCTGTGGGCGGCGCTGATCTGCCTGCTGATGCTGGTGGCCTCAATCGCCTTCGGGTTGTTTCCACTGTTCGCACGATGACATTCATGACGACGTCAAGGGAGAATCGGATGTTGCGCAGATACTCGACAGCCGCTGCGGTGCTGATGATGCTGGGCCACGCGCAGGCCGAGGAGGCGACCGCGCCGGAGGAAGGCGACCTCCACACCGTGACCATCGAGGGGAAATTCATCGAGTCCGGTGCCCAGAGCGCAATGAAGCAGGATATCGGCGTCATGGACACGCCGTACTCCGTCGCCAACTACGGTGACGCGTTCATGAAGGCCATCGAGACCACCAATCTCGCGGATCTCTACAGCTACATGACCGGTGTGCGCCGTGGTGGCGTGACCGGGTATGACCTGTCCATCCGGGGCTTCAAGAACCGGCAGTCGGATCGGTCCGCGATCATGGTGGATGGCCTGCCGGGGTTGAGCGGCCGCTTCGGTTCGCCGCCGACGTTTGCAGCGGAGCGCGTTGAAGTCGTCAAGGGACCGGCGTCCGTGCTGTACGGACAGGCGCAGCCGGGTGGTTTCGTCAATATCATCAGCAAGAAGCCGTTGGAGAACTTCGGTGCGATCTTCGACTTGCGAGGGTCGACGTACGATGGCGCCGGCATGTCATTCGGCGATGGCGCAGGTTACAACGTCGGCGGCGATGTCACAGGCCCGATCGGCGCGGGTACGCTGCTGTACCGGTTCGTCGCGGAGCACACCGATCGCGATACGTTTCGCCATGGCTTCGAGGAGGCGACGTACGTTGCCCCGAGCCTGACCTGGCACCTGACCGACCACAGTGAGCTGCTGCTCGCGCTCGAGTATCGCCGTCGCAAGAACGCGTATGACACCCAGCTGGTGGCACCTGACAAGAATGCCCGCCTCATTGCGGATATCCGTACCCGCTACCAGGAGCCCGGCGACCTGCAGGAGGAGGAGGGAAGTGGTGGCACGCTCTCTTACTCGCACCAGTTTGACCGGGGGCTGCGCTTGAACGCGGCCTTTCGCAGCGTGCGCACCGAAGATACGGCCAAGGGGTTCGATAACGTCGGGGTGTTGGCGGATCTGGTGACGCTGCGCAGGCGCGCCCGCCAACAGCTCAACAAGCGGACCTACAATTTTGTCGATTCCAACATTTCGATGCCGTTCGAGACCGGGCCGATCGAACACAAGCTGCTGGTGGGCGTGAATGCCGGAATCGATACCACGGACTTCGAGCGTATCCAGTTCTTCAACGGGCCCACGTCGGGTCCTGCGTCACTGCCCGGCCCGGGCCGCATCAATATTGATATCTACAATCCCGTCTATGGCAACGCGTTGCCTCTCAGCAGCTATCCGCCGGGACCGCTGAATCGCCGCTACACGAAGAATACTTCGGCGGGCGTTTACCTGTCGGACCTCATTACGCTCACGGAGCGCTGGAAGCTCAATGCCGGTATTCGCTATACGAAGGACAAGCAGGAAACCGAGGAGCGCAAGACGCCGCCGCTCACGTCCATGGAGGTGCAGACTTCTGATGTCCTGCCGACCGTGGGTCTCATGTTCCAGCCGACACCCGCATGGACACTGTATGCGAGCTACGCCACGTCCTTCGTACCGCAGGGGGCGGGTGACCAGGATGCAGCCGGGCGTCCCAATCCATTCGATCCGGAGTCAGGCAGCCAGGTGGAACTCGGAGTCAAGGCCGATGCGTTGGAGGATCGGCTGACTGCGACACTCGCGCTGTTTGACATCAGGAAGGAAAACACGCTGGCGCCTGTTGCGTGCAATCCTGGAGTGGCAGGCACCTGCTCCCAGCAGGTCGGCGCAGAGCGTTCAAAGGGCGTCGAGCTCGAGGTGAATTACAGCCTGCTCGAAAACCTGCAGTTCATCGCGGGTCTTGCCTACACCGATGCCTACGTCGATGAGACTTTCAACTCACCCACGGCGCCATTGGTGGGCTCCCAGCTGACCAACTCGGCTCTCCGGACCGCCAATCTGTGGGTTCGCTACGATGTCCTGGAAGGGCCGCTTCAAGGGCTCGGCATCGGTTTCGGTACCTATTACAGCAGTGAGATCGCCGGCAGCCTGCCGAGCCTGAGTGACAGACGGGTACTGATGCTGCCGAGCTACACCGTCGCGGATCTTGCCCTCTACTACGGGTTGCGGGATCGGCACCATTTCACGCTCAAGGTCGGCAACCTGTTCGACGAGCACTATTTCGAAGGGGTGAACTCGACCCTCAACGAGAATGGTGTCGTGCCCGGAACGCCCCGCAACATTACCCTTTCGTGGCGGGTGAACTTCTGAACGCGTTGCTGCGCAACTCGCTGAGCGGCCTCGTCGCAATGGCGATGCTTGGCATCGCATCCGCCGCGGCAGCCAACGAAGGCGCGGCCAGCGATGGCGTGGCGCCATCGGCGGCAAGTCGCGCCGACGTCGTGTACTGGCCCGCCCCGCCCGTTCCACCGGTCCTGCCTCAGACGGAACAGCAGAAGGAAGCGGCGCGCACGCATGGCCGCGAACTGCCAGCAGCGGAGCTGTTGCAGCCGACCCTTGACCATGACCTGCCGTCCTATCAGCCAGGCAACGAACGGCAGATCTCTGGAACCTACACCGGGGGGGCGTCGGACGTGCTTGTGGCACTCGTCAATCGATGGTTCAAACGCTTCGGTGAGCTTCATCCCGATGTTCAAATGCGGCTGACTCCCCCGCCGTACGCCGGCAGCCTGGGCACCAAGGAGTTGATCAGGCAGTCGGTGGACTTCGTGTTTGTCTCGCGCGAGTTGAAGCCGGAAGACAATGAGGAGTTCAAGCAGCGCTTCGGCTATCTGCCGACCAGCGTGCCGGTTGCAGGAGGCAGCTATCGTCACTTCGGATTCCTCGATGCCATGGGTTTTT
>CAYSKN010000309.1:0-2953 GCA_964431565.1 uncultured Gemmatimonas sp. | reverse complement strand
CAAAGCCGTGCGTTCCGCCGCCTGAGGCGCAGAATTATGCAACGCTGGGGTCTACTGTCGTAAGAGCCACGACCCGTCGGCCGACCCAGGACGCGCCGACGTAGGCTGTGAGGCCTTGACAGGCTAGAACGAAGGCGAGCCCCGTAGCTACCTGGTTGGCATTGAGCCATATGCATACCACATTCTGCGCCAGCAGCAGCAGAGCCCCCAACATCATGGCGGCTGTACATGCAAGGAGCACACTCTCCGTGTGAGCATGCACGAGTACACCTGTCAGCGCTCCGACGAGCATGGTGCCCTCGATGTTGAGGTTGAGCACACCGGAGCGTTGGTTCACGAGCTCGCCTAAGCCAGCGATCAGAATAGGAGTACCGGCACGAAGTGATCCGGCAAGGACAGCAATGAGCAGCGCCTCAGTCATAGATGAATCAAGCCGGTCGAGGCTTGCTCCCCTCCCTGCCCGCGCAGCTGGCGCGACACACACTGAAGACAGATCACGCCGATCAGAATCAAGCCTTGCAGAATCTCGACCGTTGCGAAAGGCAGACCTGAGGCGACACGCAAAACATCCGCTCCGGCTATCAGCCCGCCCAAAAAGATCGCTCCGAGTGGAATGAACAGAAGGTTGTGACCGCAAAGCCAGGCTACAAGAAAGCCGGTATAGCCAAAACCAGCCGAGACTCCTTCACGCAGGCGTCCGTGAATCACGGAGACCTCGCCGAAACCGGCAAGACCAGCTATCGCCCCTCCAGCCACCATCACCAGCGTGAGCAACGGCGTCGCTCGCACCCCTGCGTACGCAGCTGCCTCGGGCGCGCTTTCAATGAGCCGCAGGGCCATCCCAGTGGCCGTCCACCGCAGGAACAACCATAACAGGGCCGCAAGCAGCAGACCCGCCAACACCAGGAGATGGATGCGAGTGCCCGGAAGATGAGGAAGAACTGCCGTTTCGGGAAACGCGACTGTCTGCGCCCACCCTCGGCTGTCCGGATCTCTCCAGTGGCCGTTAATCAGGTAAAGCATGAGTAGTAGAGCGACGAAGTTCATGAAGAGAGAAACCACAGCTTCGCTCGCGCTTGTCATGGCCTTCAGAAGTCCTGGAATCAAGCCCCACAACCCTCCGCAAATCACCGCATTAACTGCCATCAAGAAGAGAAGCGGCAGGTGTGGCAAGATGGCAAACATGAGCACAGCCCCTGTAGCACCGATCGCCCCGGCCACCAACTGACCCTCCCCGCCGATATTAATCAGGCCGGCTCGGGCCGGTAGGGCGGCGGCCAAGCCGCAGAGGAGAATCGGGATTGTCGTGACGATGCTCTCGCTAGCCGCCTGCTTGGTTCCCCACGCGCCGCGCAAGACCTCGCCCCAGACGGCGAGCGGGCTGCACCCTGCCAGCAGCAAGACTACGGAGAAGCCCAAGCAACCCGCGAACACGCCGGCGATGGAAGCTATTGTTGGATAGCACAGCAGTTTCTTTCCAACAACGTATAGGTCCTTCAGCACTTTTCACTCCCGGTTTTGGGTGTTGGCGAGGATGGCTGCTGAGGGATCGGGCCAATGCCGGCTAAGGCCATAGCCGGCGAGGGCCGCTGTTCGCCGTCGCGGCCTTGCTCACCTGAGCATGCCGTTGCCTGCCCTCTGTTCATTATGATGACCGTGTCGCATAGGGCCTGCAACTCGTCCAGATCGCTTGAAGCGATGACTACCGCCGCACCGCGAGCCGAGTGCTCGCGCAGAGCCCGATGTACTAGCGATACTCCTACTAAGTCGAGACCGTGGGTCGGGTCTTCCGCCAGGATTACTTGAGGCTTTCCCCACAGTTCTCGGCCAAGAATAAGACGCTGCACGTTACCACCGGACAGTTCGCTCACACGACGGGCGAGTGAGCTGGCGGGCAGTCCACCCCGCTGCGCCATCTCGGACGCGACCCGCAGAATCTGGGCACGATCGAGGATGCCCAATCGTGACAAGGGCCGGTGCCGGAACCGTCGCATCACCAGGTTCTCCCATACTGAGAGCGCAGGGGCAACACCCAGGCCTAAGCGGTCGGCAGGGATGTAGGCAACAGCGTCCGGAGAAAACGGGGACAGACGTGGCTTAAAGAACCACTCGATCCGCCCTCTTGTGGGTTTGCGCATGCCCGCCAACAGCTGCATCAGCAACTCCTGCCCGTTGCCGGCGGCTCCTCCGATGCCGACCACCTCTCCGCGTCTCGCCTCAAGCGAGACGTCACGAAGGATTTGACCTCGGTGAGGACTCTGCAAACAGACTTGCCGCAGTCGGAGCACTACCTCCCCAGTGTTCTTACCGTTGACCGCAATTTGGCGACGGACACGTTGCCCAAACATCATTTCTGCCAGCTGTATGTCATCGGCTTGAGCATGCCGGACCGTTGCAACAACACGTCCTTGCCGGAGTACATACAGTGACGACATCGGCGAATTCTTGGACCTCACGGAGCTTGTGCGTTACGAGGAGGATGCTCCGGCCCGTGCGAGCCAATGTCTGCATCTGGGCTAGCACTCTGCGGGCCTCATCGCCTGAAAGCACCGACGTCGGTTCATCAAGGATGATTGTTCGGGCGCCCCACAGCAGCAGCCGCAGAATTTCGAGGCGCGGGCGATCCGCGTAGGAAAGATCGGCCACGAGGGCGCGCGGATCAACCATCAGGCCAGTCTCCTGAGAAAGCTTCGTCATTTGACTGGCCAGCCCGCGCGCTCGAAAGAGTAGGCCATTCCCACTGGCGATCGCGACGTTCTCTAGCGCAGTCAGTGAAGGATGCAGCGAGAAGTGCTGGTGTACCATCCCGATGCCGAGTCGCCTTGCGCTGCGGACGTTGCCCAAGCGATGTTCGCGCTCGTCGACGACCAGCTGGCCGGAATCCGGTTTGGTGACGCCCGCCAAAACGCGCATGAGCGTGGTCTTGCCGGCCCCGTTTTCGCCGAGGAACGCA
>CAYSKN010000308.1:1131-2970 GCA_964431565.1 uncultured Gemmatimonas sp. | reverse complement strand
AGTGAATGCCCGAATGCCTCACCATACCCGCGGGCGTCAATGTACTCTCTCGCGATCGCATCTGCAGCTTTTCCACTCATTTCTGCCCGAAGCGCACCCGAAGCAAGCTCGTTTGCCTGCCGGACGATGTCATGGATATCGAGCTGTTCTGCCGATGCCGTGCCCACCACTACGGTGCGTGTGATGTCGGAACAATAGCCGCCCGCGGTTGCGCCGAAATCGAACAGGACAAGATCACCGGACTGAATGATCCGCTCAGCGGCATGTGCATGAGGAAGCGCCGAACGCGGACCTGAGGCAACGATGGTTGGGAAGGGATGACCCTCGCTACCCAATTCGCGAAGATGGCGCTCCAGCACACCGGCCATCCACGTGTCGGCCAAGCCCGGCTGGAGTTCGGCGAGAGTCAGTTCCAGCGCACGTTCGGCCATGGCTACCGCCATCTCGATGGCTCTGATCTCACCCTCGTCCTTGCGTTCACGCAACGCCTCCACCAAACCTTCCCGCGGCCGCCACTGCCAACGATCGCCCTGTTCCAGCAGTCGCGTGAAGTCGCGGTGCACCAGAAACGCCGACTCGAAACCGACGCGGCTTACCCCCGACATCGATGCCAGGGATGACCACAGACCAGCCCATAGGCTCGCGGGTTCAATTCTTACCCTTACCGCATCATCCAACTCATCCAGCACCTGTCCTGCATAGCGGAAGTCCGTAAGCAACAGGCAGTCGCGTGCGGTCACCAGCGTCAACCCGCTGCTGCCGGAGAAACCCGTCAGATAGCGTATGTTGGGCAGCGAGGTGATGAGCAACCCATCCAGATCGGCACGCGCAAGCGCGTCCCTAATAGCAGCGAGGCGCGGTGCCCTGGTAGCCGAATTCATGTCGAATTGATGATTGCTGCCGCATAGATCGCCAATCCATGCATCATTTCGGTTCGGTGCGGAAGGGGCTGATGCTCAGCAAGCGCCGGAGGAACGCTGCTGGAGCTTCCTCACCAATCCACGAAACGCGAACTCATAACCATCAGCCCCGAGCCCACACACCATGCCAATGGATGCCGGTGCCAGCATCGAAATGCGCCGCTCTGGCTCACGGGCATGTATGTTGGAGAGGTGCACCTCCACAAATGGCAGGCTGGTAGCCAGGAACGCATCACGAAGTGCGAGACTCGAGTGGGTGTAAGCTCCGGCGTTCACGATCACGCCATCAACCACGCCTCGCCACTCGTGAACAGTATCAATCAGTGTCCCTTCGGAGTTCGACTGACGCACGCGCAGCTGCACGCCGAGTCCTTCCGCCACACTCCCAAGGTGAGTCAGGACTTCGTCCAGCGTTGCCATGCCGTAGACCGATGGTTCACGGCTGCCAAGCAGATTGAGGTTTGGCCCGTTCAGTACGCCGATGATCACGAGTTGTCGAGCCCCTTGAGCCAGGCGGAGAACTGCGCCAGGTCTTCGGCGGTACCAGGATTGCTGTCAGAAGCGTTTGGAGCCTCCGGTAATGGGAGCGATGGGGGTATGTCCGGCTCGCCAGGCCGGTTCGAAATGGCCGGGTCCGGGAAGAAACGATCGAATGCCGAGCGCTCATCCAGAGAGCCCGTCACGGGTGTCGCCAACGCCGGTGTGGCCGTCCGAACATGGCCATATGCAGGGGTGGGCGTCAGAAGTGACATCTCATCGAACAAAGTGTCGCCGGCGATGGATTCGGCAGCGTTTTGCGGGCGATCTCCTCGCAGAAGGCGCCCTCTACGCGGCCGAACGCTTGGTAGATTTCCTCCATCACGACGTGCGACGCGGTCGTGTTGAGGATTAGCCCCTGCGGATGTTCCGGATGTCGGAT
>CAYSKN010000308.1:0-1121 GCA_964431565.1 uncultured Gemmatimonas sp. | reverse complement strand
GCGTCTGATGGTGAAAAGGCTTCTGCCAGTGCACGCGCAGCCAGGTGGTCTTCTGCAGTTGCCACATTCCCGAAGAGCGATGCGAGAGCATCGTCACCAGCGACCTGTTCGATGTCGGCCGCATTGGATGGGTAGTGCGATACGGAGGGCGTGCTGCCGGAGACCGAATGCACGGCCTGGCTCCACCCGCGAGGAGTCACCGCCGCAGAGACGCGTGGAGTGCGCCGCTGAACGCGCCGGGAAGCCAAAGCGGCAAATCTCTCCCGTGCTGTGAACACAGCGACCGGGGCCGACGTGCTGCTGCTCTCGTCCGGCGTTCCCTGTGGAGTGACCTCGATATCGTCCTGCTCAGTGTTCCGGACTTCAATCTGTTCTGCCGGCGCCTCCTTCAACTCTGCTAATCGCGAAGACAGGATCGGGTCGTAGGGACGACGACGCACCAGTTCCTCGTAAACTCCTATCGCACGTTCGAGGAACCCCTGCGTCACGAGCAGTTCAGCCATGGTCTCGGTAACGAAGGCAGAAGGCTCGGGTAACGATTCGCCTTCCTGAACCGGCTCGTCGAACACATCCAGCCTCTGGACAGCTTCCGTCGATGACAGATCCTCTGCCTCAACCCAGGGCGTTTCCTCATCATCCAGCCCTGGCTGTGCCAGCCATGGCAGCTCCGCCGGTGTTTCCGGCCATTTCTCTGCTTCTAGCCCTTCCGAATACTCAGGCACCACATTGTCCTCGGCCATTGCCGATCCAGCTTCAAGCGGTCCGGTATCGCGATCCGGCAAGCCTTGGTTGGCCATTATTCCGGAGGGCTCTTCAGTGAGATCCGGTTCGGGCTCAGGCAACGAGATGGTCTGGGGATCGCTTGCCTCCACCCCGAAGGCGTCCACCGCCTCCCGGGTGACTTCAACGCTTGTGGGGGTCACGCTGCGCGGCGTCACCACCCGTGCCAGCAAGTCACTGGTATCAGGCCACTCACGGGCTGCGAGTCCCTCCTCGAACGAGGTTTCCAGCTCCACAGCGTCCAACTCATAATCCACATCGGCGTCCTCACCATCCCCAAAAGCGAATGGATCGACCTCCTGATCACGAACGGCATCCGCTGATTCCTAGGGCTCGGTTGA
>CAYSKN010000307.1:0-2976 GCA_964431565.1 uncultured Gemmatimonas sp. | reverse complement strand
ATCTTGCTGAGCCCGAACTCCCTCACCCTCGCCTCGTCCGGTGTAATGGTGGCGCACTTAACGGCCACACCATGCCTCTTCGTGGCGTCCGCCGAATCGATCGTTACCTGATCGCCGGTTGCATCGCGATGCTCGATGCCTAGATCATAGTAATCGAGCTGGATGTCGAGATACGGCAGAATGAGCGTATCCTTAATGGACTGCCAGATGATACGGGTCATCTCGTCGCCATCCATTTCGACGACAGGATTCACAACCTTTATCTTCGCCATGCGCAGAGTTTCCGAGGTTATTGATGTCGGGTTCAGAACTGGCCCTTGCCGGCTTCGGAGGTCTGCTGGTGCGCTGAGAGAACGACCCCTGTATCCCGCTGATCCGGCACAAGCGCTAATTATGGGTCATCGGCTGGCCACGAGCCAGTACCAGCTGCCGGTGGCCGGAGGCGCCGCGCAGGCAGCCTGCATTGTGGTCTCCTGATACCGATTGGTACGGACTCATCACGTCGGTATCGCAGACAGACGATTATCCTCGTGTATCACCAGCCATCACACACCTCATGTTCATGATACGGTACGAGCTGGAAACGACAACGCGCGCTGGACAGATGGCGTGCAGTGCTATACCCGGCTAGGCTTGCATCCGACGTGCATGTCTGAGTTCTTGAAGGATCACCCGGGCTCATATCGTGAGCACCACCCAGCAGGAATACGCGGCATTCAAGAGCCGAAGGAAGGGCAATTCATGTCAATCAATCCTGTCCATAGTTTTCGGCTGATTGCGGCAGTCACCTGCATGGGTATCGCCCAGCCTGTCATGCGGCTCACCGCGCAGCCAGGACCCGCGGGCAATGCCGAACTTAAGACGTCCCGCAACGCACAGGAAGCGGAGCTGCAGCAACTCGCCGAGATACATCGGTCCGTAATGATGCCCATGCGTGACGGTACACGACTCATGACCGACATCTACGTGCCGAAGAACCGGTCGGGTGGTGTTCCACTGATCCTGAGCAAGACACCCTACCAGATGAACTGGTGGGACGTACAGAACGGCGTACCAAGCGACAAGACCGCAGTGCTGGCTGCGCTCAGGCGGGGATACGCATATGCGCTGCAGAATGAGCGCGGGCATTTCTTCAGCGAAGGCAGCTACGACATACTCGGTCCGCCGATCACGGATGGTCAGGACGCGATCGAATGGTTTGCCAAGCAGTCGTGGAGCAACGGCCGCGTCGGGCTCATCGGATGTTCCAGTACTGCCGAATACCAGATGGCTGTTGCGGGCACCAGGCCCAAGGGACTGGCGGCTCTGATACCCCAGGGATTCGGAGCGGGCGTTGGCCGTGTCGGCGGGTGGTATGAGCAGGGCAACTGGTACCGTGGCGGTGCTGTGCAGATGCTCTTCATTACCTGGCTCTATGGCCAACAGAACATGCAGCGGCCGATGCTGCCGGCCGACCTGAGCCAGGAAGACTACACCCGCTTGCGCAAGGCGTTCGATCTCGCCTGGCACGGCCCGCCAGTCGACTGGGCGGAGGCGCTCTGGCATCTGCCCGTGCAGGACATCATGAAGTACGTGGATGGGCCGACCGGCATGTTCGCAGACAAGGCACCGGTGGCAACCGGTGGTGAGCTGATCAGGCGTACTCCCAACGATCCACGCTGGTACAAGGGTGGACTGTACAATGATGATCTGCCCTTCGATACGCCGGCGCTGTGGTTCATGTCGTGGTACGATGTGTCGGTGGGTCCCAATATCGCCATGTGGCAGCACGCCATGAAGGTGGCCTCTCCTGAGGTGGCTAGGCAGCAGTATGCCGTAATCGCTCCAGTGGCACACTGCTCGTATACCCGTGCTACCGACAATACCGTGGTGGGAGAACGGAACGTCGGCGACGCACGTCTTGATTACGACGCGCTTACGTACGGATGGTTTGACACCTTCCTCAAGGGTGACAAGACCGGTCTGCTCGACACATTGCCGCGCGTACGCTACTACACCATGGGTTCCAACCGCTGGCAGTCGAGTGATGTGTGGCCACCTGCCGGCACCACGTCGACCACGTGGTACCTCACAAGTTCCGGATCCGCCAACAGCGCGAATGGAAACGGGCTACTCGTGCCGAAGCTACCTGTCAAGGCCCAGCGTGACACCTTCAGCTATGATCCAATGAAGCCGGTTACCAGCTACGGTGGCAACGTATGCTGCACTGGCACCGCGATACAGGCGGGTTCATTTGACCAGCACGAACACGAAATGCGCCCTGACATACTTGTCTTCACCTCGGAGCCGCTCAGCGAAGGAATCGAGGTGAGCGGCCCGATCGATGTGACACTCTATGTAGGAAGCGATGCAAAGGATACCGATTTCACCGTGAAGCTCATTGATGTGGACGCCGAGGGACGCGCATGGAACCTGGATGAAACAATTCAGCGCATGCGCTATCACACAGGATACGACAAGCCAGAAACCCGCATGGAGCCCGGCAAGATATACAAGGTGTCGCTCGGCCCGCTAAATACCAGCAACTTCTTCAAGGCAGGTCACCGGGTACGCATCGAAGTATCGAGCAGCAACTTCCCTCGCTTCGACCGTAACATGAATACAGGTGGCGACAACTTCAGCGAGAGCACAGGCGTGGCAGCTCACAACATTGTGTTCCACGGCGGCAGGAACACGCCGTCGAGCATTACGCTTCCAGTCGTGCGCCCCGTGAAGAAATAATTCCGTGCATCACTGCAAGGTCGGGGGTGACGGGGATTGCTCCTCGAAGACCCCCGCCTCCCTGTTCTTTGCCACATGGCCAGCAATGAAATAGCGGCCATTCATGGCTATGTACACCCCTTCGGGCAGTGTCTGCACGAAGCTCAGCGCGCTGCCGAGATTGAAGAGTCCGTCAGAACTGCCGAATGCATATGGGACCATCGCGCCGGTGAGCACGATAGTTTTCTGCGGCACCATGCCGTTGAGAGTAAGTGC
>CAYSKN010000306.1:0-2991 GCA_964431565.1 uncultured Gemmatimonas sp. | reverse complement strand
CCGATAGATCGATGACCCTTCAGCTTCATGCAGTACTGCGAATTGAACGGGCGAGAATACTCAATCCTGGCATCCCTTGAAATTGGGATTATTGCGTTCGCGAACCGGGATGACCAGACTGGTCTGGGTACCGTAGGTATTTCCGGGTCTATTGGATATCGCCCCAACCGGGAATACGGTGTTGGCGGTCCGACCGTACTGCCTAACGAGTCTACGCATATCTCCAAGTCGATGACCAGTAAGCCACATCCACAATGCCCGCTCCTTGAACAGCACATCCACTGCTGCATCATGACTTACTGGTGATTGGAGTGGCACGATAGCGGTGGACAGACCGGTCGCCCGCAAGTTGTTGAGTATTGAGATCATCGCATCGCGTCCGGCCTGTGAGCTTGTGGACCCGCCCAGTGCCGCCTCAGCCTCTATCAGGCGAGCCTCAATGCCATCAGCCAGAGTAATGGGCGCCGCCTGGCTCGGATATTTCATCTGCGTTGGAAGATCCTTGCTGGCGTTGTCGAACCCGGTACGAGTAGACGGAACCCACGGCACCCGTGGGTCGGCGGGTGTCGTCAGATAGCCGATACCGTTGACCCCCTCGCTCGTAACAACGTTATAACGCGATGATGCCACGAATGTGGCTGACCAGATGCCGTTATACTGACGGTTCGTACCAGCCGAATGGCCAAGGAGGTACTTGTAGGATGTCGGAACCGCCTTGACGGCTGCAGCCGCCTGCCCGTACTGGCCCATATTCACCAATACACGACCTTTACCAATAGCAGCGAGATTACGGACCCTGTCACTGCTGGCATTGGCCAGAGCGGTGTCAAGTGATGCAGAAGCCACGGCAAACATCTGCGCTGTTGTCAGTGGCTGGCCGTAATCGAAGTCCCCGTTGTCGAGTACATCGCTGAATGGAACACCGGAACAGAAGCCCTCCCCAAAGAGCATCTCCGAATATCCACGTACGGCATACATTTCACCAAGTGAATCCTTCGCGGCCGCCGATGACCCTTTACCTGCACTCCACAGCTTGATGACGCTTCCCAGGCCGGCACGGGCTTTATGAAGATCTCCATAGGGAGTGTTGATTGCACCGCCGAGCAACTCACTTGCGTAACGCCCATCGGTCGAATAGCGGTCAGCGAAGCTGTCCGTTGAGAGAAACTCATCGCCAAGTGTTCCACTCGACATGACGTAACTGTCGATGGTGCCGGAGAACCCCACGATGAAATCCATCATGGATCCATTGCGAAGAGAGGTGATGCCCTGCGGACTCTGAAGAGAGCCCTCTCGGATGATATTTGGTGTTCGTACGTTAAGAATGTCGGAGCTGCAGCCCAGCAGAGATGTCACAAGTGCCGCTATGCTCGCCGTGGGAAGAAGCCGGGAAGTATGCCGGAAGAGTCGCATGATCGCCTGTCTCAGAAGGAGAAGTTCATGCGCAGCATGAGAATGCGCAGAGGAGGAGTCGAGAAGAAGTCCTCACCGCCGCGCGTGTCGCTCTGGGACACAGCCGCTTCAGGATCCACTCCCGAATAGTTGGTCATCACGCCAAGGTTACGTGCGGTAAGTATCATGTTCCAGCGTGAAGCACGGAGCTTGTTCGCCCAGTTGCCGGGCATCTCGTATGAAACCGTCATCTCCCGCCAGCGCACGAAACTACCATCCTCAAAGAAGCCAGTGTAAACGTTCTTCGTGACACCCATGGCGGTAACCTGCATGTCGAGCGGAGCCGTGATGTCAGCGCGACCGCGGCAGGAGAACGCAACCTGACACTGGTGACGAAGTGTGTTATTTAGTTTTTTCAGATCGAACTTGCCATCGAACTGCGTGCTCACACGGAGCTTCTTGTTGAACAACTCGAGCGTAGGAGTGAAGCTCATTTCCTTCGTTGGTATCGACGAACCTAGGTAGACGGCTGTATCGCCCACCGTAAACTCAGTTTCAGATATGATTCCGTCACCATTGGTGTCAGTGCCGCCGATTGGCGGGTTCCAGAACCCAAACAGCGGATATCCGGCGAGATTACGTTGTGTGTTGCGATTACCTGATGGCACCGGTGATATCCCTTCCCCGAGCTTTACCATACGGTTTTTCAGGGTCGAACCGGTGAAGGTGAATGAAAGCGCCGCCGCATCCCTGTCAAACAGGCGTTGATTCCAGGTGAGTTCAACACCGGAATTTCTGATGTTGCCGACGTTCACCGTCATGAATGACAGCCCGGAGAGTGATTGGGCAATCTCTCTCTGGATCAAGGCATCGGTAGTTGACTTGTCGTATGTGGTGAACTCAATGTTTGTCCTTCCCTGAAACATCTGCAGGTCAAATCCCAGTTCTGTCTCTGCCGAATACTCGGGCTTGAGGTTCGCGTTCCCCAGGGATGTGAGCGATGCACCTGGTGCTTCGCTGCCGATCAGCGTCAGTGGATAAGGGGTGAAGCTTCTCAGACCGGCAGTGACATCAGGAATCTGACCGGAGGCGCCGTACGTGCCGCGCAGCCGCAGGCTGTTGAGCCAGCCATACTGCGGGAAAAACGACGCATCGGAAATGAGCCATGACGCTCCGATCTTCGGGTAATACACTGCTCTCGTATTGACACCGAAAGCGCTCGCCGCATCGCGACGCAGTCCCGCTGTAAGGAAAAACTTGTCGTTGACTCCGAACATCTGCTCAACGTAGTATCCGAGCGTCCTTGTGTCCCCTATGTTCTGCGACGTGCTGCGGGTAGCAGCAGCACTCACCGTTGTTCCGCCCGGAGGAAGACTGACTCCGGTACTCGTTATCATCGATGTATAGCGGCGCACGTACTGCATGCCGATAGACGTCTTTGAGTTGAGCCAACTGGCCAGCTGGAATGTTCCTGTTCCGCCATAGTCGACCGTCTGTTGTGTGTTTGACCCGTTGACTGCCGTGACTTCGCCAAGCCGGGTAGTACCATACGCAGGGCCTTCGCCGACCTTGCTGATGTACATATCATCACGGTTCGTG
>CAYSKN010000305.1:0-3003 GCA_964431565.1 uncultured Gemmatimonas sp. | reverse complement strand
GTTCATATCTACGAGTGGGACGAGTGGGCGGCTGGTCGCTGCAAGCCGCCGTTCGTCGTTGGGCACGAGTTTGCCGGTGATGTGGTTGCCGTTGGCAGCTACGTCGAGGGCGTCAAGGTTGGTGATCGTGTTACCGCCGAGGGCCACATCATTAACGAACGGTCGCTCTTCAGCCGCACCGGTGAGGGGCACGCAGATCCATCCACGCGCATCATCGGCGTCGACCGAGACGGATGTTTCGCCGAATTCATAGCCATGCCGGCTGCGAACGTATGGCACCTCGACGACATCATCAGCTACGACATTGGCAGCATTCACGACCCGATGGGAAATGCATTTCACACCGCACTCTCGGCGGAAATTCCCGGGGCGGTGGTACTGGTTACCGGGTGCGGTCCCATCGGTGCGTTCGCCGTCGGCATCTGCAGGGCGGCTGGTGCTGCGCGCGTCATCGCAACCGATGTCAACCCGCGTCGACTCGAGCTTGCCCGCGCCATGGGAGCGCACGACACGGTTCATCCGGATCAGGCACGTGATGCGGTTATGGCAGCATCCGACAATCATGGTGCCGATGTAGTGCTCGAGATGTCCGGAGCGGCAAGTGCCATTCACCAGGCTTTCAAGCTGGTCCGCCCTGCAGGGCGCATCAACATGCTCGGTCTTCCGGCCAGATCAATAGAGGTGGATTTTGCCAGTGAAATCATTTTCAAGGGGATCACGATCCACGGCATCGTCGGAAGACGCATGTACACCACCTGGCATCAGATGTCGCGGTTCCTCCGTTCGGGAGCGTTCGACCCCACTCCCGTAATAACCCACCGTCTGCCCCTGGAAGCCGTTGACGACGCCATGCATCTAATCAGGAATGGCGAAGCAGGAAAGATCATCTTCACCATCGATTAGTGTCCTTACCGCGGCGCGTCCGACGGTTCGGAAGCGTCCCCGTCCATGCACGTTACCTGCCATGTCAGAACTGACCCGGGAACTCCAGGCTGAACTCGACGCCCTCAAGACGGCCGGCACCTACAAGAGGCTGAATCACCTCGAGAGCCCACAGGGCGCTCGCGTCCGCATGGAAGGGCGTGGCGAGGTAATCGTTCTCTCCTCGAACAACTACCTCGGCCTGGCCAATGAGCCTGCAGTGGTGAATGCCGGAGTTGATGCGTTGCACCGGTACGGTGCCGGCACGGCCAGTGTGCGTTTCATCTGCGGAACGTTCACCATACATAGGCAACTCGAGAAAGCCCTCGCCGATTTCGTAGGAACTGAGGCCAGCCTGAGCTACGTGTCCGCATGGAACGCCAACGAGGCCCTGACACCCTCCATTGCGCGGGAGGGGGACTTCGTTGTGTCGGACGAGCTCAATCATGCCTCCATCATTGACTCGATCCGTCTGGCCAAGGCTACTACGAAGTGCGCGACCGGAGTTTTCAAGCACTCCGACATGGATGATCTGCGGGAGAAACTTCGGGCAAACAGAAGTGCGAAACGAAAGCTGGTCTGGACCGACGGCGTGTTCTCGATGGAAGGCGCAATTGCAAGGCTGCCCGACATCCTACAGATCGCACGTGAGGAGAATGCCGTGGTCATCGTGGACGACTCACATGGCACTGGGGTTCTAGGCAGAACCGGACGTGGCACGGCCGAGCATCATGGTGTGCTGGGCGAAGTCGATATCATTACCTCCACACTGGGCAAGGCGCTTGGCGGAGCGGCCGGCGGATTCATTGCCGGCCCCGCAGCACTCTGTGACATCATGACGCAACGCTCACGTCCGCAGCTCTTCTCCAATGCTCTCCCACCCACCGTGGCTGCGAGTTCACTGGCTGCGGTGCAGCATGTGGGGAATCACAGTGAACTCGTGACACGCCTGCACGAAAACACCGCTTACTTCCGAGGAGCCATAAAGGAGGCTGGTTTCAATCCCCTGCGGGGTGAGACACCGATAGTACCGATCATAGTGGGTGAGACTGCTCTTGCCATACGCATGAGTGATCTCCTTCTTGATCGTGGCGTCTTTGTGACAGGATTTGGGTTTCCCGTGGTTCCGCAGGGTCAGGCGCGTGTGCGGTGTCAGGTAAGCGCAGCACACACCAGGGAGGATCTCGATGCCGTTGTCGCTGCATTCAGTGACGCGGGGCGGGTGGCAGGCATCATCGAGTAGACCTTAGAAGGGAGTGGTCAGTAAGACGAAAACGTAAGGGCCAGTCAACTGCCTTGCTGATCCCCACGCGGGGACCGATCTCCATCTCATGTTCGGGAACCGGTGTTCCTGCAAGGATAGTGAGTGGATTGCCTCCGGTGAGCGTTGTACCGTCCAGTTCACCGGTAATTCCCAGTGCGGCACAGAGCTTTCCGGGGCCATCACAGAGGGCCAAGTCATTGTGTGCCTTGGGCCGGCGAGCTCGCATTGTCGCAATGCCCTCCAGTGGATCAAGTGCCCGTATCAGCACCGCGCTCCCCTGGCCATCAGCGCCGGTGACTGCATTGACACACCAGTGCATGCCATAAATGAAGTATATGTAGGCCGTGCCCGGCGAGCCAAACATGTGCCATGTACGCGCAGTGCGGCCTACAGCTGAGTGCGATGCAGGATCGTGGGGGCCGAGGTAAGCCTCAGTCTCGATGATCCGACCGCTCGTCAAACTGGATCCAGAATCGTGTTGCAGAACCGCGCCCAGAAGGTCGCGCGCCACAAGGGCGGCATCACGCAGGTAGAAGTTCGGAGACAGCGCACCCATGCTCGTCACATGGGCACGCATGCAGATCCATTACCCGACATGTGAGATCGCAGTCACTTCCTTGAAGCAGCCTTCGTCGTCTTTTTCGCTGCCTTCGAAGCTGTGGTACGAACCGCAACCGCACCACCGCCGGTGGCAACCGGCTGCTTCGCTGCAGTCTTAGCGCCCTGCCTGGCTGATGATGTCTTGCCGTTCACGGACTTATTGTCAGCGGACGCTTTCGCAGCAGGTGTCTTCCGGGCATGCGCTGCCTTGGATGGCA
>CAYSKN010000304.1:0-3006 GCA_964431565.1 uncultured Gemmatimonas sp. | reverse complement strand
GACGTTGGTGGCCGAGTCCAGACTTCCACCCGGGCAATCATTATCGGCGCCGTCGCCTTCTTGGTAGCCTTCTCCACGGGATGTCAGCCGAACGAAGCTCCAGCCGCACCCCACGATGCCTCAGACAGCGATGCTTCTCCTGAGGCCGACCCGCCCGACGATCTCGATATACCAGCCCCCAAGAACGAGGTCATCGGTGCGGACCAACGGGACGGCGGTGACGACGACTCGGAAACTCGGGCGTGCGTCCCGCGATGCTCTTCGGACGGCCGAAGTCCGAACTCCGGGTTCTGTGGTTCAGATGGCTGCGGGGGCTACTGCAAACCCTGTGCGGTGGAGCTCTCCGATACACACCCAGAGCAGCGCTGGTCCCTTTGTGACGAGACATCACACACATGCGCTCCGCCTCACGCAGACTGCAATGACGGATGGTGTCGCATACCCGCGCGCAGCTTCGTCGTGGGAGACGCTGACGAGCCAAGTTGGTCTGGTGCCTGGCCTCCACAACCTGTGGTGCTTACTCGGGCATTCGAGATCATGGCAACGGAGGTGACGCGGGGCGATTGGTTCGAACTGATGCCTCCCTCTCGGGATCCGTCTCCGCATGCCGCATGCGGCTCGACCTGCCCGATGAATGGCATCACGTTCTTCGGTGCGCTCGAATTCGCGAATGAGAAAAGTAAGTCCCAAGGTCTACCTGAGTGCTATGAACTCATGGGGTGCGTCGTGTCCCCGCTGCATCATACCTTGGACTGCGAGATGGCGCGATTCGCGGGACCGGACTGCTCTGGATTCCGACTTCCGAGTGAAGCCGAGTGGGAGTTGGCCGCAGGGGCCGGCGCGAATACGTGTCTGCCGAACGGCCCCGTCGACAAGATGCAGCCGGGCTGTTGGGGCTACTATCAACACGACGTTGGCTGGTATTGTGGAAACTCGGAATCCAACTACGAGGGGTGCTCCGACTGCTCCTGGCGTGAGTATGGCGTCTCGTGCTGCAGCCCGCACCCAGTCGGTCAGAAGCAACCAAATCGGTTTGGGCTCTACGATACAAGCGGGAACGTAAGAGAGTACACGACGACCATTTTTGAAGAGGCGTATGCGCGTGGCCTGGTGGTAGATCCGGGCTTTGATGAGCTGGTGACTTCCGACGACGCTGTGGCAGCCCGCGGTGGATGGTTCGCCGCCGCCAGCGCATTCTGTTGCGGATGGAGTCGGAGTCCAAGTGGCGTCGGTACCGATGGTGCCAATTGGAAGTTGGGACCACACGGCTTCCGATTGGCACGGACAGCTGCATCTCCTGATTAGACGGATGAGTTCTCGAGCGGCGTTCACTCCAGCTTCTTCTACCCACACTGGAGCATAGGCCGGTAGCTATGTCGCTTCGCATGATATGCTCGCAGACAGCCCAGACCCTGAGGTATCCCCACGAATCGAGCCGCGATCGACGGGATGAGTGGAGAGCGGCGCACAAGGGCGCGATCATCCAGGTGAATTTGGAAAGCCCGGAGGCACCTATGTGCGCCGTCCGCATCATACGCACCGCCCTCACCGACGTCTTCGATGGACTCCACGCCGCCCGCGTCCGCGCGTTGCTGGCCGTGCTCGAGGCCTTGCTGGCTGGAGCGCGGCTGTCGCTGACCGGGTTGGGGCGCTCCCTGCCCGGCGCGGTCGCGCCGCGCCACTGCATCAAGCGTGTCGACCGCCTCACCTGGGCGACCATCATGGGCTCCATTGCCTTCTTGGTGACCTGCTACATAGGATGTCAGCCGAACGAAGCGTCAGTCGCAACCCGAGACAGCACAGGCAGAGATTCCTCTCCTGAAGCAGTCACAACGGACGATTTCGATGCACCAGTTCGGAACGACGAGATCAGCGGTCTGGACCAGCCGGACCAAAGCGACCTCGACTCGGAGACTGAGGCGTGCATCCCTCAATGCTCTACGGATGGTCCGAGTCCGATCTCAGTGTTCTGTGGTTCCGACGGCTGCGGGGGGTATTGCAGCCCGTGTGCCTTGGCCCTCCCGGATGCGCACCCAGAGCAGCGTTGGTCCCTTTGTGACGAGACATCACACACGTGTTCCCCGCCACACGTAGACTGCAATGGTGGCTGGTGTCGCATTCCCGCACGGAGCTTCATCGTGGGGGAGGCCGGGGAGCCAGGTTGGTCTGGGGCTTGGCCTCCCCATCCTGTAATTCTGACTCGGGCGTTCGAGATCATGGCGTCCGAGGTGACGCGGGGCGACTGGTTCGAAATCATGCCTTCCTCTCGGGACCCATCTCCGCATGCCGCATGCGGTTCGACCTGCCCGATGGATGGGATCACGCTCTTTGGGGCGCTCGAGTTCGCGAATCTGAAGAGCAAGGACGCCGGACTACCCGAGTGCTATGAACTCATGGGATGCGTCGTCGAGCCACTGCACCATGCCCTAGACTGCGAAAGGGCCCGGTTCGCGGGCCCGGACTGCCCCGGGTTCCGGCTCCCGAGTGAAGCCGAATGGGAGTTGGCCGCTGGAGCCGGCACGAATACGTGTCTCCCAAGTGGTCCTGTCGACAAGATGCAGCCCGGTTGCTGGGGCTATTACCAACACGAAGTCGGCTGGTATTGCGGAAACGCTGCTTCCAGCTACGAAGGATGTGCCGATTGCTCCGGCTGGGAGTACGGTGTCGCCTGTTGCGGCCCCCAGCCAGTCGGACAGAAGCTCCAAAACCGATTCGGTTTGTACGATACAAGTGGAAACGTCAGAGAGTACACGACGACAATTTTCGAAGAGGCGTGTGAACGCGGCGTGGTCGTCGATCCGGGGTTCGACACCATCATCACCGCCGACGATACGGTTGCGGCTCGAGGCGGTTGGTATGGTGCCGGTAGTGCGTTCTGCTGCGGATGGAGCCGTGGTCTAGCCGGCGTCGGCACGGATGGCATGAATTGGAAGCTAGCTCCGAACGGCTTCCGGGACGTGTCAATGAGTTTGAGACCACTGCCGGTCAGGAATTACTGAGCAAAGA
>CAYSKN010000303.1:0-3018 GCA_964431565.1 uncultured Gemmatimonas sp. | reverse complement strand
CAAGTCGTTGTGGCGCAACCATATGCACGTATTCTTGACAGCGATCAAGGGGAGTTCTGGGTCGCAGCGCCCATGAGTCCACGCAAACTGCAACCAGCTCGTAGTCGGGAATCCAGGCGATTCAGAGCCACTGGAGCGGCTAATTCAGGCCTTGGCGGCTACCCAGTCTGTCCCAACGCCGATTTCAACGAGAAGCGGCACCGTCAAGCTGGCTGCCCCTTCCATCTCCGTCTTGACCAGCATCGAGAGCGCTTCGATCTCGTCAGGCGGGAGTTCAAAGACCAGTTCATCGTGGACCTGCAGCAACATCCGGGCAGCCAGCTTCTCGGCGGTCAGTGCATCCTGTATACGAATCATCGCGATCTTGATGAGATCTGCTGCCGACCCTTGGATTGGCGCATTCTGTGCAACTCTCTCCCCGAAAGCCCGAATATTGAAGTTCCGGTCCTTCAGTTCCGGTATGTATCGGCGACGCCTGAAGAGTGTCTCCACATACCCTCTGGCGCGCGCGTCCACGATACACTGATCGAGAAAGGCACGCACACCGGAAAAACGCTCGAAGTACGTGTCGATGAAGCTCTTTGCCTCGGCGTGTGATACCCGCAGCTGGCGCGAAAGCGCATGTGCTCCCTGACCGTAGATCGTCGCGAAGTTGATGGTCTTGGCACGACCGCGCATCTCGACCGTGACATCGTCCACCGACATCCCGAAGATGATAGCCGCCGTCTGTCGGTGGATGTCTCCCCCGGCCCGGAATGCACTCACGAACGCCGGATCATCGGAGAGGTGGGCAAGAATGCGCAGCTCAATCTGCGAGTAGTCGGCGCTGAGCAGCCGCCATCCCTTCCGTGGAACGAACCCGCGCCTGATATCACGGCCCAGTTCACTGCGAATGGGGATGTTCTGCAGGTTCGGATCGTGACTCGACAGACGGCCGGTAGCGGATACCGTCTGGCTGTAGGAGGTGTGGAGGCGCTGATCACGCGGATTGACAAGTCTGGGCAAAGCATCGATGTAGGTGCCCTCCAACTTGAAGATCTCGCGATACTCCATGAGAAGGGCGGGCAATACATGTCCTTCGTCTGCCAGTTCCTGAAGCACACTCGCGTCGGTGCTTGGACCTGTGGCCGTCTTCTTCCTGACGGGAAGCCCGAGCTCCCCGAAGAGAATAGCTCGGAGCTGTGGATTGGAGTTGATATTGAATTCCCGGCCAGCCTCCTCGTAGATCATCTTCTCGACACGAGCGCGGTCAGCAGTGAAACGCATCTTGAGCGATCCAAACCAGTCACGATCGATCGCGATACCCTCCCACTCCATCGCGGCCAGGACTGATATCAGCGGTACCTCAATCTCTCTCATCAGCGGCAGCAGCATATGATCCGCCAGCATGATTTCCAGCTTGTCCCGCAGTCGCATAGTGATGTCAACATCCTCACACGAGTAATCGCGTGCTGTATCCACCGGACTCACGTCGAACGGCAGCTTCGTCCTGCCCTTCCCGACGAGCTGGGTGTAAGACGTCATGGTATGCCCAAGCAATTCGTATGCAAGTACATCGAGACCGTGTAGACGCCGTCCGGGATCAAGAACGTAACTGGCCACCATGGTATCAAACTCAATGCCGCAGACGGACACCCCACTGTTGCGCAGCACCAGCACATCATACTTGGCATTCTGCGCAATCTTCTTCACTTCAGCATCTGCGAGCATAAACCTGAGCCGTGCACAGGCATCGCTCCAGATGGGAGGCAGATTGATGGGTTCGGGCGCGCCTTCGCGGATGCGCCGACCCACGATCCCGGTGTCCCCAGACAGGAGCGCAAGATTTCCGCCACCCTCTTCGCGGCGATGTGAAAATGGAAGGTAATACGCCTCCCCTGGAGACACGGCGATGGAGAGACCCACCAGCCGTGATCGCAATGCATCCACCTCGAAGGGCGCTCCGGCTTCGGTGACAGTCTCGGTGTCAATCGCTATGTATGGCACACGACGTACCCGCTCAAGCAGCGCATCCAGTGTGTCCATCGTATCCACGGTCATATAGCGGGCATCCGCAAGCACCGGAACTCCACTCTCACCCATCACCACTGCAGGACGCGCCATTCTTCCTGACGCTGTCAATGTCACCGAGCCATTGCTCAGCATATCGTCCGCGGTACCGTTCTTCTCACTCGTGGCAACGATGTCTACTTTGACATGCGATGCCGGATCAGGTGTCGTTGAACCGCGCCCGATATCGGGTCCCGGACTCAGAAGGGCTTCGCCTGCCTGTCTCATGAGTGAAGTGAACTCCAGCTCATGGTAGATTGCTTGCAAAGTGCGCATGTCAGGCTCGTTGACGGCAAGCCGCCCGGGCTCGAACGGAATAGGTACATCACAATGAATGGTCACGAGCTGCTTCGAGACCCGCGCAATATCTGCGTACTGTTTCAGTGCCTCCCGTGAACGCTTCTTTGTGACCTTGTCGAGGTTGTCCAGGATGTTCTCGAGTGCACCGAAATGAGCGATTAGCTCCTGAGCACCCTTCTGTCCGATTCCCTTTACCCCGGGAACATTGTCCGACGTGTCGCCGACCAATGCGAGAAAATCGACCACGTGAGCGGGTGACACACCGAGTCGATCCTTTGCATTCTCCATGCCTACCCACGTCTCCTCGACGCCTGCGGGACCACCCCGCCCGGGATTGAGCAGCCAGATCCCCGGCCGAACCAGCTGCTGGAAGTCCTTGTCACCCGAGACGATCACAACATTGTAGCCCGCTTCCACACCGCGCATGGCCATGGTACCAATTACATCATCAGCTTCATAGCCGGGAGCTGAAAGTACGGGAATGTCGTATGCTGCCAGCAACTGCAGCACTCGCTCCAGACCGGAATCAAAATCGACCTGCAGATCCTCCGTCAGCTTCTCACGCGTGGCCTTATAATCCGGATACAGTTCATCGCGAAAACTCGTGCCTGAGTCATGCACCCAAGCAAGCAGTTCGGGTTGGTGGCTGTCGATGAGGCGTCTGAGAAA
>CAYSKN010000302.1:0-3093 GCA_964431565.1 uncultured Gemmatimonas sp. | reverse complement strand
TGCCTACCGCGCGTCCTGGGGTGTCAGTGGGTGTGGGGCAGCGCGTAGCCCGGCCTGTTATCAGACCGTTCTCACCAACATCAGTGAGTCGTTCCTTGATCCGACCAGCCTTGCCTCGGGTGTCAGTTACATATACTCGAGTGCTGCTGGTGATAGCCGCAATCCATTGAGCGATGCCGCCTCTGCAGACTGGGTTGCGCACCCGTCCATTAAGCCTGATGCACAGCTTCAGGCCGATGGACAGCCGGACCAGCGTTACATCGACAAGATCAAGACGCTGGCCCGACCCAAGGAAGCTGGCGGGAATGTGCCGGGTATTCCGACCGATCAGGACTTCATAGTTGGTACGGAAGACCCGATCCCGATGATCAACAGCGAAGAACTCATGCTGCTTCGCTCGGAGGCAAAGTGGTTCACGGGTGACAAGGCTGGTGCCATAGCTGATCTGAACGTGGTTCGTACCACTTCAGGCAAGCTGCCACCTTCAAGCCTCACTGCCGGAAGCTCCGACGATGACTTCATTACGGCGCTGCTGTACGAACGTCGGTACTCTCTGCTTGATTTGGGTCACCGCTGGGTGGATGTACGTCGGTTTGGCAGGCTCAATACCCTGCCGCTCGATCTGCCGTCGCACACACGCTTCGACGATCTTATCATCCCACAGACGGAATGCCTCATCCGCAAGAACGTGCCACCTTCCTGAAAGTGATGTATCGCGGTTTATTCCGACCGCGACATCTGTGAAATACGACGGGGCCTGGTATTCACCAGGCCCCGTCGTATTTGTGGGATATCGTGGATGCTGCGTGTCTGGTTGGTCTTTCGGATGTCATCCACCAACGCGGAGGTTTACAACCCGCTGTCCGATGCGTGCATCGACTGACTGCACCAGCAGGCTCACATAGTCACCGCTCTTGAGACCAGCGATGGCATTCTGCAGGTCACCAACAGAGCGGATAGCACGACGTGGGGTTGGATAGAGTATCTCGAGAATCACATCGCTCCCGGCGGCGATCTTGTCTCGCGCCGGACCATCGTCGGATACCTCGGCTACCCTGACTCCGCGACCATTCGTCTTGAGCTGCGAGGCGAGTTCCTCAGGCAACGGTTCCACCGAGACGCCCAACTTCCCGGCGGCGGGATTGGGCGGTGCGGCCGATTCGACGGTGTTCACTGCAAGCTGGGTGTCTGATTCGGCATCGATGAGCTTGACCTGGAATGACTTCCTCGTTCCGTAGCGCATTACTTCCACCGGAACCACGTCACCAATGCGGTGCATCCGGACGATTCGCTGCAATGCGCTTACCCTGTCCACCGGCTTGCCGTCGATGCTGATTATCACATCACCCACCTCGATTCCGGCTGCCTTAGCCGGACCACTGCCCGGTGGATTGAACCCCGCCACCTTGACTCCTCCCACCTTGGAAAGACCGTTGATACCGGCATCTTCAGGATCGACGCGAGTCACCGAAACACCCATTACCGGCATGCGGACCCGTCCGTCCTTGATAAGAGCATCGGCCACATACTTTGCGAGTGTGATGGGGATGGCAAAGCCGTATCCCGAGTAGTACCCCGTCTGGCTGGCGATCGCGCTGTTGAGTCCGATCACCTCGCCACGTGTATTGATGAGTGGACCGCCGGAGTTGCCGGGATTGATGGCGGCATCCGTCTGTATGAAATCGGAGATGGTGAAGCTGCCGGA
This sequence comes from uncultured Gemmatimonas sp., assembly GCA_964431565.1. Classification (GTDB taxonomy): domain Bacteria; phylum Gemmatimonadota; class Gemmatimonadetes; order Gemmatimonadales; family Gemmatimonadaceae; genus Gemmatimonas. The sequence goes on along the minus strand of CAYSKN010000302.1, from coordinate 1,388 downwards.
GTTGGGCAGGTTGATCTCCGAGCCTCGCCCCTTGGCCGAAATGATGCCAGCCGTGACGGTGAAATCGAGGCCCAGCGGATTACCCACGGCCAGAACCCACTCACCTATGCGCGCGGTCTCGTCGTTGCCGATTGGGAGGGCGGCCAGACCATGAGTGTCGATCTTGACCACGGCCACATCGGTGGTGGAATCGGTACCCACCACACGTGCCTTGAAGGTCCGGCCGTCGCTGAGGGTCACTGACACCTGATCTGCATCTGCCACCACGTGATTGTTGGTCAGGATGTAGCCGTCGCCAGTGAGGATGAAGCCAGAACCCTCACCCCGCTGCTGACGCGGCTGCTGCCGCTGTCCACCGAACTGATCGAGAAAGTCTTCAAGCCCCTGCGGAACCTGGCCCCGGATCTGTGCTCGCGGCCTGGCCGTGCGTGTGGTGTTCACCGCCACAACACCCGGCGTTATCCGCTCTGCGATATCCGCGAAAGACATGTTGCCTTCGGGTCCCATCGGACCACCCCGCATGGCAGGGGCACGGTTGTCTGCGAGACTCTGCGCCCAACTCGCCTTCGTCCACTCCTGGCCGGAGGCAAAAAGCACGCCGGCACCGAAGCAGACGACGGCGGCGGCGGCGAAACGGAAACGTGAGAATGATGCTGACATGGCTCGTTGTGTTGATGTCGCTGAAACTACCCTGTGCCACTTTACAACACCGGACCCCGCCGGTGGTTTCCGATGGGGCCCGAATTCAATGTGAACGGATGCTGTTATCCGAGTGACAGGTTCACCCGGCCAGAATTATCAGTCTTGCCTATTTCTTGTCATCGACAATCTCATAATCGGCTTCCACGACTTCCTCGGCGGCCGGCTGCGCGTTATCAGTGCCGGAAGCGCCGGCATCCTGCTGGGGCTGGGCCGCCTGCTGCTGGTAGAAGGCCTGGCCGGCTTCACTGTAGGCCTTGCTAAGCTCCTCCTGGGCAGCCCGGATCTCGTTCACGTCATCGCCACGCAATGCCTTCCTAGCGCGCTCGACGGCTCCATCAATCCGTTCCTTCAGGTTGGCCGGAACCTTGTCACCCCACTCCTTGACGTTCTTCTCTACTTCGTAGGTCTGTGAATCCAGTCGGTTGCGAAGCTCGATCTGCTCACGCCGCTGCTTGTCCTCAACCGCGTTCTTCTCCGCATCCTTCACCATGCGGTCTATCTCCTTGTCAGACAGGCCACTGGATGCTTCGATACGGATTTTCTGTTCCTTACCGGTGGCCTTGTCACGCGCCGTCACATGCAGGATGCCATTGGCGTCGATGTCGAAGGTAACCTCGACTTGAGGCATGCCACGTGGAGCAGGCGGGATACCGGTGAGCTGGAACTTGCCGATAGTACGGTTGTAC
>CAYSKN010000301.1:0-3106 GCA_964431565.1 uncultured Gemmatimonas sp. | reverse complement strand
GGCCTACACCACACGCGTCGGCAATGGCCCGCTTCCCACCGAGCTGGAGGAACCGCTGCACAGCAAGGCAAGACAACTGGGTCACGAGTTCGGTGCAACCACGGGCAGACCCCGTCGCTGTGGCTGGTTCGACGGAGTGGTGGTGCGCTATTCGGCACGGGTGAAGGGACTCACAGGTCTCGCCATTACCAAGCTGGATGTGCTCGACACGCTGGATCAGGTGGCAGTCTGCACCGGGTACAGGGTGGGCGACGACATACTGACCCAGTTCCCTACCGATCCGGTGGCTCTGGGCAGTGCAAGGCCGGAATACGAGTGGCTCCCGGGCTGGCGGCAGTCCACCGCTGACGCCCGCAGGCTGGGAGACCTGCCAGCACCGCTGCCAGACGCTACCTGGAACGCCTGGAATCGCTTTGCGAGGCACCGGTGGCCTACGTGAGCGTTGGCACTCGCCGGGATCAGATCATAGAAGTGGGCAAAGGGCTATTCTGAAGGGAATGAAAGAAGGCAAGAGCATGGAAGACGCGAAGGGTGACACGCCAGGTGTGGTGGATGTTGTCGTGGTGGGCGCAGGCCCCTGTGGCCTGGCAGTGGACGCGGCAGCCAAACGTGCGGGGCTCTCGTCGCTGGTGTTTGATCGCGGCAGTGTGGTGAACGACCTCACGGGCTATCCCACATACATGACGTTCTTCTCCACGGCAGCCCGTCTGTCCATAGCCGGCGTGCCGTTCATGATTGCCACCGATAAACCCTCGCGGCGGGAAGCGCTCCCGTACTACCGCGGCGTGGCTCAGGTCTGCAACCTGGACCTCAGGCTGTACGAGACCGTGGAGTCGCTGAGGCCGGTTCGTGTTGACCCCCGAGTGGGCCAGATGGAACCCGTGCCGCCTGCACGCTGGCTGCTAAGGTCCATCACCCGAACCGGTGTGAGCCACTCTACCGCGGCCAACTCTGTGGTGATAGCCACGGGCTATTTTGGCCGCCCCTTGGCGCTCTGAGAGCAGCGGGCACCTCACGTTCACCTCCTCAACCTTCTCGCAGCAATAATACCACCTGCGAACCCGCCCAGGTGTGCCTGCCAACTGATGCCAGCCTGGCCTGGCGCAATGCCCAGCACCAGACCTCCCCACAATAACGCCGTCACGATGCTCATGAGAATGCCCCTGGCGCTCCGTGAATAAATGCCCGAGAGCAGCAGAAATCCGAGGTATCCGAAAATCACGCCGCTGGCGCCAACGTGAACGGAACGCGGTGCGCCCAGCGTCCATGCTACAAGACCGGATCCAAGCATTGCGTACACGGTAACCGGCATGAAATAGCGGGCATTGCGCAGCATCACCATCCATCCAAGTACAAGGAATGGAACTGCATTGGCCATCAAGTGCTGAAGGCTGCCATGCAGGAATGGTGCAAACAGGATGCCGCGCAGGCCGGCAACTGTGCGCGGCACAATACCCAATTGCAGCAGCGCGCCACCAAGTGCGCCGTTGATCAAGAAGACAAGCCAGAACGCAGCCAGTATGGTGCACAGTACAGATACCTGCCGCATGATCGCCCGCATGGCAAATCAGGAAAACCCGTTGAGACTCACACGACACAGCTCAGCTGGCAAGGACGTGGAATCGGGATCGGTAATGATCCAGGCGTTCAGGCAATCCGGGTCAATGACAAGCCCTTCGGGCTTGCGCAAGCTGGGTGCGCCGTCCGGTTCCAGCAGTGGCGTTGTTCGCAGGGTTCGACATCCGTGCGTGGAGCCGGAGTCAATCACTCCGATCACAGAACCTGCAACAGGTCCGTCGTTGATGGCATCACCAGTGCTCTCGGAAACCGCCAGAAAAACAATCCGGCCATCGTCCAGACGGCATGCCTCCGAAAGCTGGAGCGCCGTACCGTTCACCGAGCCGAGTATGTACTGCTCCCTGCCCAGCATTGCCGGCGCCGCACCATCAAGCGATTCAACAGGCACATCTATGCTTGCACTTGGCTCAGAGCCTACGCCGCGATGGAACAGCCGGCAACGATTATGGTCGAGCAATATGCCGGCCTCGATATTCGATCGCCCTGGCAGCTCTAGTGCATCGGCAATGAATTCATAGAGCATAGGCAGTTTGCGAATCGATACTTCAGTCATGATCGGATCAATACGAACAATGGCGCATCGCGCCGGCGTTGAGCCAGACCCCAGTAACCATACGCCACCGTTGCTGTCACACATTGCCGCTTCAAAATCGGGCCTTTGAATCTTGGTAAGGGCCTGGCCATCGCCATCGAGCGTCTGCATTCGAATTGCAATATCCGGTAGCGAAATCCATGCGACGCTCCATGCGTCATCCTGCACGGCGAGCAATTCGTGGCCAACCCGCAGCAGAGCAGATCCGGCGCGCACGCCATGCAGGGTATGAATCGCTTCTATGCGGGCACCGATACTGTGATCGCCGCTCATGAATGTTCAGGAGGCATTGGCACGAACTCAGTTGGCCGATCTGAAGGGCAGTTGTATACAGCAGTCACGAAGCTCTGATGTTTGATTCAATTCGCTGAATATCAGCCGCCATGACTTCAATGCGACCCAACATTGCGACCAGCTGGTCATTGCGCAATTGATCCAGCTTGTCGTGAAGAGCCATGATCTCGATTTCGGCCTTCAGGTTAACTTCGTAATCGTGAGTGGCATCGATCCGGTCGCGCTGCGCCTGGCGGTTCTGGGCCATCATGATGATCGGAGCCTGAATAGCTGCCAGCATGGACAGCAAGAGGTTGAGAAAAATGAATGGATACGGATCGAACGGCTGCCGGGCGAGCGCAGCATTGTATGTGGCCCAGAGCGCGAGAAAAACACAGAACCCGATAATGAAACGCCACGACCCGCCAAACTTTGCAACATTGTCGGCCAGTCTGTCACCGAAGCCCAGTCGTTCACGGTAGGTTACGTTTGCATCGCGGGTGACCAGTTCATGATTGACCGTACTTCGGAGAATGTGCCACTGTGTTTCTGTGAGTTTGTCGGTGCGATTGCGAAACAGGAGCGCAGCCAGATCATGCACGGATTTCATGAAAACCTTCGCTTTGGTTGTTTGGAGGCCATTGGTCCTGAGCAGAACGGATA
>CAYSKN010000300.1:0-3114 GCA_964431565.1 uncultured Gemmatimonas sp. | reverse complement strand
CTCCGGACGTCAGTGCGCTGACTACATTTTCGCCGAAAGACCGCCATCGGATACTGAGCGAAGCACCTGAAGTCCGACGCTTGCGTGATCGTCTCTTGCAGAGTGGAACCGCCACATTGTCGGAGCTGACGCGTGCGCGGGTGGGCTCCGCGCTATCGGCGAGTGCCGACGATGAAAGAGATCAGGCACAGGAGCGCACACTGGCCTTGCTTGATGCGTGCACGATGGATGCGCCTGCGACTCTCGCACCACTGGCACCTCTCCTACGCGTTCGTGCACACCTATATCATCGCCTTCCGGCCGGTCTCTGGGTCTGCCTCAATCCATCCTGTGCGTGCATTGCCGACACGATTCTGGACGCCGATGAATGGTTGTGGGGGATGGTATATTTCGAGCGCCGGCTCAGGTGCGAGTGCGGCAGTGTGGTTCTTGAGCTTGCACTGTGCAATGAGTGTGGTGCCGAGGTAGTCGCTGCGAAGGATACGGGTGAGCGCCTCCTTCCACGCGAACTGATGGCGCGTTCTGACAGCGATGACTTTGCACTCCGGTCCGATGCAGATGCGCTTGATGAACCCGAGGACGAAGAGGCTGACGACTCTGGTGCTGGTCAGGATGATGGGTTAGATCCTATAGTACCGACAATCGGTCTGGACACGTTCTATAGTCGGGTGGGCGGACAGGTTGGGACGTCAAGAGTTGAGATTGCCCTGGCAGACGGCCGCGTTGTCACTGGCAGTGAAAATTCGGTGACTCTCTATGAACTGAACGACGAAGGCCGTGGTGTTGACAGAGTGCGGTGTGCCTGTTGTGGCGGCCTGTCTTCAGACAAGAAGTATCCTCTTTTCCGCCGTATTCAGTTTGGTGCGCTCTTCACGCTGCGAACGCTACTTCCATCAATTCTCGAACGACTTCCTGAGGGCGAGCAGGCCGTCGATCGGCCTGCGCGCGGGCGGCGACTAATCACCTTCACGGACAGTCGCCAGGGTACGGCTCGCTTTGCGTTGGACGCCGGACTTGATGCGGAACGCAACTACGCCCGTAGCTTTGTACTACATGTGCTTGCTGCAGAGCGCGCGAAAAAAAGTGCTGCTGCGTCTGGTAATCTCAATGAGCTCGATAGCGAAATCCGTGAGCTTAAGGATCTCCTCGCATTGCGTGAGGCTCCAATACTCCGAAGGCGCCTCGAAGGACTCATGCGTCAGCGCGATTCGATTTCAAGTCCGGCCCCGTCTCAGCTTGGGTGGAATGAACTCCGGCAGCGTCTTTCCGAAGACCGTGTCGTGCGTGTATGGCTTGAGCAGCAATGGAAGCATCTCCCCATAGGGAAGCTCTCTCCGGAGGAGCGTGCCGATATCCTGCTCCTTAGGGAGTTTGCCCGGAGGCCGAAGCGCGCGAATTCCATGGAAACGTTGGGGTTCGTAGCTGTGGAATATCCTAAGCTCGCTACACGAACGGATCCCCCAGCCTGCTGGGGCCAGCGCGGCTTAACATCCGACGAGTGGCGGCAGTTCCTCACCATCGCCATCGACTTTCAGGTGCGCGGTGTGGGTGCCGTTTCCATGAGCGACGTCGCGCGACGATGGCTGGGTGAGCAGATCCCGTCCCAATGGGTCCGAAGGCTGGAGCCCGGTGAAACCGCGCCACGATCGACGAAGCGTTGGCCACGAGCCGCTGCGAAGGGAAGGCAAACACGCTTGGTAACCTTGCTACGCTGGCTGCTTAAGGCTGATCTCAGTGACCGGGAGGCCCTCGCTGACATCAACGTCTGCCTCACTGATGCCTGGGAGCAGATTAGGCCGCTGCTGACACAGGGCACGAATGGCTTCCGTCTTGATCCGGTTCACGAAATCGCGCTGCGTGAGGTGACAGATGCGTGGCTCTGTCCCCTAAGCCGGCGAGTCCTGGCAACCGCAGTTCGCGGGGTAACTCCCTTCGCGTTGCCTGACACGCCCGAAGCATTTCGACATGGCACACCGCTTCGTATGCCGCTGGTCCCGCACCCGTTCGGCCAGACCTCCAACGGTCGTAAGATACCTTTGGAGACGCTGGATCACACTGTGCGAGAGCTTCCCGATGTTAAGCGACTGGAGAATGAGGGACAGTGGACTGAACTCCACCGGCGGATCTTCACTTTCGCGCCATATTTCACCGTGGCGGAGCACTCTGCGCAGCTCGATGCAAACCGGCTCCAGAGTCTTGAGAAGCAATTTCGCACCGGTGAGGTAAACGTACTCAGCTGCTCGACGACCATGGAAATGGGTGTCGACATCGGTGGGCTCTCGGGGGTCGCCATGACCAATACTCCGCCAAGCACGGCGAACTACCGGCAGCGGGCCGGTCGTGCAGGACGACGCGGAGAGACTCGTGCACTATGCGTTACACTTTGTCGCGCCACGCCACATGGTGAGGACGTGTTCCGGAATCCATTGTGGCCATTCACGTCTCCGACGCACGTGACTGACGTGAAGCTGGACAGTTCACGAATTGTGCAGCGTCACATAAATGCCCTCGCCTTGAAGCAGTTTCTTGCTGCAGAGGCAGCAAATCTCCTCAGTCTCACAGGATCCAGCTTCTTCGAGCCGCCGCAGGAAGGTACCCCAGCGGTTGCCAAGCGGTTTTGCCAATGGCTCGAAGCAACAGCCCCGTTCGATGAGGAGTTGCTGAGGGGAATATCAATGTTGCAGTGCCATTCGGTTTTTGATGGCGTTCCCAGTGTGCAGCTCCTGGAGAACACGATGCAGCAGATGCGGGACGTAGCTGAAGGCTGGCTGACGGAACTGAATCCGCTGCTGGATCAAGTAGAGTCGAAAGAGAGCGAACGAGCGGCGAAACGTGCTGTGGAGCTGCGTATAGAGCGGCTTAGAAAGGAATACCTGCTCAGCGCATTGGCGCTGCGAAACTTCTTGCCTGGCCATGGGTTCCCAACGCAGGTAGTGCCTTTTGTCACCCTTAATAAAGACGATGCACGAGCTCAGCCTACGGAGACACGGGAGGAGCCAATGCGTAAGGGCGGCTTCCCCAGCCGTGACCTGCTTATGGCTCTTCGTGATTACGCACCTTGATCCACCGTTACGATCGATGGCCGAAACCTGCACTCCGCCGGCGTGACCATGA
>CAYSKN010000299.1:0-3129 GCA_964431565.1 uncultured Gemmatimonas sp. | reverse complement strand
AAAGCGTAAAGCACGAACCGGCGAAAATGACCAAGACCAAACCGGCGTTGACATCGTGCGCCGGTATGGGTAGACCGGCGCGGTGATCCCTCAAATGTTCGGCCTGAGGATGGAGGTGGAATCTCGGTGCTTCGTGGGAGTGGGGCGAGGAGAACGCGCACATCACCCGCCTGGTCCCGAGTCCTGGTTGCTCCGCCGAAAGTCTTTCGTGTACTATCACACCCATCACTATTTGGAGGTGACGACAGCGCAGCCAAGTTCTTCGAGGAGCAGAGCCCTACACGCCCTCAGCTAGCCGGAATCGACCGTGCCTCTCAAAGCCAAAGGGAGCCAAGATGAAAGCCTTGAACCGCCTTATAGCCTTAGCGGCAGCGCTGGCAATATCGGCAGCCGTTGCCCAAGGTGCCCCGCCCCAGCCCAGCTTCACTCTCGGCATGTCTGCCGAGACCGCTACCTTCTACCCGCCCGGAACGGGTGGCCTGTTCGAGCGCAACAGCTTCCTACAGATTTTCGACTCGCTCATGCACCGCCAAGCAGACGGCACCGTGGTTCCGCGGATTGCCACCGCGTGGGAAGCGGTTGACGCGACGACTTGGCGCTTCAGCATCCGGCGAGGCGTTACCTTCACCAACGGCGAGATTCTCGACGCGAACACGGTCAAGGAGAGTATTGACCTCTACCGCGCCCCGGAGAGTGTGGTCGCGTCCCGCTACCGCAGCATTACCGACGTCCAGGCAGTTGATGACGAAACCGTTCTGATTCATACAAGCGTGCCCGACCCGTTCCTGCCCAACGCTCTAACGGACAATGCCTTCATACTCCCGACCAAGTACCTCGCTGAAGTTGGCATGGAACAGTTCGCGTCCAAACCCGTGGGCTCGGGCCCGTACATGCTTACTGAATGGGTGCGCGGTGATCGCATCGTGTTCAGCGCCAATCCCGGCTACTGGAACGGCGTGGCCGGCATCCAGCAGGTCATTTGGCGCACAATCCCAGAACCCTCTTCACGTGTGGCTGCCCTCCAGAACGGAGAGGTCGACCTGATCTGGGAGATCCCAGCTATCCAGGTCACGCTCCTAGAGCGCACACCCGGCGTTCAGGTACAGGCTGGTCCGGCCCCGCGCGCCGTCTACATCGGCCTCTGGCCCGACAGCCCTGTCGCTGGTGGGGAGCCTCTGCGGGACGTGCGGGTGCGCCAAGCGCTCAACTATGCCGTAAACAGACAGGCCATCGTCCAAGCACTGCAACGTGGCTACGGTACGCTCATTAGCCAGCCTATTCCTCAACCGACCTACCTTGGCTACGATCCGAGCATCGAGCCATACCCATACGATCCCGCTAAGGCCAAGGAACTATTGGCTGAGGCAGGTTATCCCAACGGCTTCTCAATTGAGCTGCTCGCGACTGCCCGCTATCTCACGCCGGAGGAATCGCAGGCGGTTGTGGCTGACCTGGCAGCTGTCGGTGTCAACGTGAAGGTCGTTGAAGTCGAGTACGGTCAGTTCGTCGCGCGCCTGACGCAGGAGAAGTCTCAGTCGCCGATGTACTCCCTCTCCATCCAGGGCACGCAGGGCGTTGACGCCTACGAGATCTATAGCATCGCGATTGCCAGCACAGGGACGTTTAACTGGAACCACTACACTAACCCGGCCGTTGACGCGCTGGTTACCCAGATGGCGAGCGAGTTCGACGACGCCACACGCGCCGAACTGGCAAGGCAGGTTGCCAGGCTCACGCACGACGATCCGCCGTGGATCTTCCTCTGGAATAACTCCTCCATCTACGGCCTCAAAGACATCTGGCAATGGAAGCAGCGCTCGGATGACCTGATATCCATCTACGAAGACGTCTCCTGGTAGATGAAGCCGCGGTTCCTGGTTTCACGGCTTGCGCAGGCAGCCTTTGTGCTAATAGGGGTGTCGTTCACGGTGTTCGCACTGTCTCATCTCAGCGGCGACCCAGTGTCGCTGATGGTGGGCCCAACAGCTACCCAAGCTGACATCGACGCCCTTCGCCAGTCGATGAACCTCGATCGCCCATTCTTCGCGCAGTACGCCGCCTTCCTGGGCGGCGTACTGCGGGGCGACTTCGGAACTAGCCTTTGGCAGCATCAACCAGCCATCAAGCTCGTCCTCGAACGCTTCCCATACACCATTCAGCTCGCTTCTGCCGCGCTTCTGCTGGCGCTCGTGGTCGCCGTACCGCTTGGAATCCTTAGTGCAGTGTTTCGCAACAGTTTTCTCGACAGGCTGGCTATCGGCGCGTCGCTCATCGGACAGAGTGTCCCCGGTTTCTGGCTCGGATTGCTGCTGATCCTGCTGTTCTCCGTGACGTTGCGAATGCTGCCTACCGGCGGCAGCGGCGGCCTGAAGCACCTAATACTTCCGGCCGTCACGCTGGCTGCCTTCACGATGGGGCGCATAGCGCGGCTCGTGCGTACCAACATGCTCGATATCCTCGGGAGCGACCCGCTGCGCACAGCGAGAGCGAAGGGATTGCGGGAGTTCACCGTTGTGATCAAGCACGGACTGCGCAACGCCGCGATTCCAATCGTCACCCTTATCGGTCTTGACGCCAGCGCACTTCTTGGCGGTGCCGTGATTACCGAGACCATCTTTGCGTGGCCCGGCCTCGGGCGCTTGGTGTTGCAGGCCATAAGTCAACGCGACTTCCCGTTAGTCCAGGCGGCGACGCTGTGCATCGCGGTAATCGTGGTTGGCGTCAACCTGATTGTCGACCTCTCGTACTCTCTTCTTGACCCGCGCGTGGGCACCTGACATGGCAGTTGACGCTGCCACCCAAACTAAGCGTGGACGGATGCGGACCAAGCGCCACATGCCAGGGACGATCGCGATCTCCATTGTCGTCCTCGCACTCATAGTCGTCTCGGCCCTAGCGGCTCCCATCGTTGCCCCCCATGACCCGCTGGCTCAGGATCTGATCAACCGCTCGCTGCTCCCGCCCGCATTCGCGGGAGGCCAGTGGTCGTACCCGCTCGGTACTGACGCACTCGGACGCGACCTGCTGAGCCGCATCATCTATGGCGGGCGCGTGTCTCTTTTGGTTGGACTCGCCTCCACCACGATAGCCGGCTTGCTCGGGTTACTGATTGGTGTTCTATCTGGCTAC
>CAYSKN010000298.1:0-3169 GCA_964431565.1 uncultured Gemmatimonas sp. | reverse complement strand
GATGGCTCGAGGAGGACCTGATACAGCCACATCCGACTTCTTCCTCTGCATCTGAGATCAACCATCGCTCGATTTCGGCGGTCACCGTAACCCCGATGGGCAGGGTTTCGCGGCCTTCGGCCACGTTACTCAGGGAATGGACATAGTGCGCATGATCCAGCAGCAGCCAGCCACGGCACAGACTCTCACTCCACCGATCCGGATCATCCGGATCGCACGCATGAATCGCTGACATTTCACATCGGAGACACCTATCATGAATCTTCTGTACACATTGCTGATTGGACTTCTGGTTGGTGCTGTTGCCAGGTTTTTCACACCCGGCAAGGGCCCTGCAGGTCTCGTGATCACCATGCTGCTGGGTATTGCGGGCGCACTGGTCGGTACCTGGCTCGGTCAACAACTCGGCGTTTATGAACCAGGTGCAAGGGCAGGCTTCCTGGGCAGCATCCTGGGCGCAATGCTGGTGCTGTACGCCTATCGCAGCATTAAGGGGCGCTCATAACACTGTATCTGCGACTACGTGAGTTCCACCGAACGCCGGAGATCTCTCCAGTAGTACCACTCACGGTCAGCTGTCCATCCATGCGCCGCTGCCTCGCAATTACCGGCAACGCAATCCGCGGCTGCACTCGTGGCCGCTGTGAAGATCTCGTCGTACTCGGCAAGCATATCGCGCACTTCGGCACTCGCCGGGCGCACCCGTATCCGCTGCGCTATCTCGTGACGCACAGCCAGGTCCTCCATGTAACCGGTTTTCCATTGTTCCAGCTCCACAGGTGATGACGCAACCTGGGGTGTCTGCTCACTGGCCAACCGATCGAAGCCATCCACAGCGCGCGCCCACTGCGCCAGCAGCACTGGCAATGCATGTCGCTCCAGCTTCATGCGTCCCCCTCCCCCTCACCCTCCCTGTCGCCCTCACCATACAACTCCTGTAAGAGTGCAAAGAGCGTCACTGGCTCAAGATAATGATCACCTGAATAAGGTCTCACGCCGACATCCGGAGTCCACTTCCCGAGCTGCCGCTCAAGCCGCACGAACGCGCCAGGTAGTAACAACGGATCGGCATCGCCGGCCACAAGAAACACCTTCACTCCGGCCAACAGCGGTCGCACGAATGATGTCGCGAGCTGCCCGTATCCGTGCAGGGCAAACCATACACGACGCGCATCAGCTGGGCCCGCACCAATTACGGCGTATCGTCCCGTACGAATTGGCTCCCGTGAGTGAAGACGGATGGAGTCCGGCTCACTCATAATCGGAAAAATCAGAGACGGATCTAACCACACGAACCACCTACATCGTTGGCGACTGCAGGTCCCGCAGTGCCTTTTCCAGGAGATCCACCTTGGCTCCATCGCAACCGCGCGCACCCTGGGCTGCAGCCACAGCCCGGGTCAGCTCAGCGTTGCGTGCTGCACCCGAAGCCTTCTCTGCTGCTGCAATCTGCGCACGAAGAACACCGATAGCTTCGGCTTCGCATCCACGACGTTCAAGCTGATCCGTGTAAGCCTTCGCCAGCGCAAAACTGGGCGGCCACACAATCTGTGGCTGTCCCTGTGCGTTCAGCTGGTTCCACTTCACCGTATTCGCCGCATCCAGTTCATTCTGCGTGATGTACTGACTGGGCACCAGCTGAGTCACATCGAGACCGCGGGCAATCTCGGAACTGACAAGATGGCCGTTGTACCAGTACACCGACCACGAGCCACCCATCACCATCCGGGTGCTGTCCACCGGCCCCCGGTCGAACGATGCGATCTCGATGGGATGTGAGGGGTCAGTCCAATCAAACACCGAGATACCGCCCTGATACCAGGCCTGAGCCATTACGTCGCGGCCCGGGATGGGGATCAGCGAACCATTGTGAGCAACACAGTTCTCGTTCGCCGTCTGGTATGTGGGGATCTTGTAGTAGCTCTTGAAGACAAGCCTGCGGTTGATGATCTCGAAGATGGCATCGGCACCCCACTCTGCGTTGTCACCAGCACGACACTTGGGTGCGCCACCGCCACCCCATTCATCAGAGAACAGGATCTTGCCGCCGTCGTTGCTGAACGTTGCGGAGTGCCAGTAGGAAAAATTTGAGTCTGCCACCGCGTCCAGACGGAACGGATTCACAGGATCACTGATATCGAGCAGCAGACCATGCCCTTCACATGCACCACCGGCCAAACCGAGAGCAGGATACACCGTAATGTCATGACACTGCGAGCGTTCACTCACCGCACCGTTGCCCGAGCCATTTCCGGCGGCACCCGCAAACATCCGGTCCAGTGTGGCCTGAACCAGCGGGCGCGCCGCTGCGGTATCTGCTGCGCCGGGTGCGGAGGCGCCGCGCACTCGCGCCAGACTGTCGAGCAGTGGAGCAACCAACTGAGGCGGCACCACCTGGTCCTGACCTGACTGCGGATTCCGCGCGATGAATCCACCGCGCGCACGCGCCTCAGCCACCTGCCGTGTTGTTGCCGCCTTGTCCGCTTCCGATGCACCATGGCCGGTTGGCTGCTGTAACCCCGCGAAAATGTTGGCACGATTCACGACCGATGCCCTGGATGGATCGGCCAGTGGCACCTTGATGATCTCAATGCGCAGGCGTGATGATGCCGCCTCTGAGCTGGCCAGATCACCCGCGCAGCCCGCTAATTCGTCTGCAGACCGAATGCCCGATGATCCGGATACATAGATGTAGACATTGTCGCTGTCCTTCGGATCCTCAAGCACAGTGTGTGTGTGTGAACCGCGACAAGTCTGGACATTGGCCAACAGCTTCGGTTCACGGATATTCGAGATATCGAAAATACGGACTCCGCGCATGCGGTCCCTGCTGACAGTCTCCCGCACGCCGCCGGGCTTGCAGTCCACCCTTCCATTCAGTGCCTCTGCTGAGAGAAACATGAGGTTCTTGTACACAGAGACATCGTTCTGCGACGCGGGGCACTCGTAGGCCACCACCAGCTTCGGGCTGGCCGGGTTGCTGATGTCCCATACCACCGGACCGTTGTAATTACCCTGGATGACGTAGTTACCTGTGAATGCCAGGTCCGAATTTGTGATACCAAGGAATCCATCCGGCGATGCAGCCCTGGCCAACACCTTCATGTTGGATGTGTACTCCGCGGCATTGAACAGGCCGGCTCTCAGGTTGTTGCGGGGGTCGGTAGCG
>CAYSKN010000297.1:0-3175 GCA_964431565.1 uncultured Gemmatimonas sp. | reverse complement strand
GCTTCGGCGGCCAGGCGGGTGGAGGTGTTTCTCGGGTTGCTCGGGCGGGAGATGCGCGTGAGCTTGAGCCCGGGCCTGGTGGAGGCGCTGCCGGGGTGAGGGCTCGCGCGGCGGCGCGGGTAGCGTCGCCGGCCGGTCGAAACCGGGTTTGCGTGCGGTCTCGGGTGGGGCGCGCACTGCGGTAGCGTGGGCGGAGATTTCGAGAGCCATGCGAGGAAGGCTGCAGGCGCACCGCATGCGGCGACCAGAGGGTATGAACCGTTGAAACGGAAGATCCAGCAGTGTGACTTAGAGGTCGGGGACAACGAGCTTGCGCCGCCGGACCGGGGTGTCGCGCGTTGAACGCCATTGCGCAGCGACTCCTCGCGTTCGGAAAGCGGCCCCTTGTCCGAAGCGTGATGGTAGTCGCCAGCGGAAGTGCGGCGGCGCAGGCCATTACGATGGCCTTCTCGCCGATCATTACCCGTCTCTACGGCCCCGAGGCATACGGCAGCATGGGTGTATTCATGTCGATCGCCGGGGTCGCGAGTACGGTCGCCGCCTTGAGCTATCCGATCGCGATCGTCCTACCGAGAAGTGACGTCGAAGCGTTGGGCTTGATGCGCGCGTCCATGTACGTCGGTATCGCAACGTCGCTCGTCGTCACGTTCGCGCTGTACCTGTTCGGCTCGGCGCTCGTCGCGCTCCTGAACGTCGGGGCGATTGCGGCCTTCGTCTACCTCATTCCGGTCTACATGCTCATTACCGTGATGAGCGCCGTCGCGGGGCAATGGTTGATCCGGAAACATGCATTTGCGCTCGTGGCGAAGGTGTCGGTGTGGCAGGCGCTTCTAACGGGCTCGACGAAGGTCGGACTCGGCATCTTCTATCCGACTGCCGCCGTTCTCGTCGTAACGAACGCCCTTGGCGTAATCATCGGCGCAGTACTCATGGCACTTGGCTGGCGCCGCTCGAGCACGCACAACGAGCCCGAGACGAAGGTCGCGGAGCCAGCAAGCTCGGCGCGGGAACTGGCCGCCCGTTATCGCGACTTCCCGCTCCTTCGCACACCACAGGTCTTGCTGAATGCACTCTCTCACAGCTTGCCGGTGATGATGTTGGCGTCGTTCTTTGGCGCATCTTCGGCCGGGTTCTATTCGATCGCTTCCGCTGTTACTGCGCTTCCTGCCGGATTGATCGGCAATTCGGTGACGCAGGTCTTTTACCCCCGGATCACGGAGGCGATCAATCGCGGGGAAGATGCCAGGGCGCTGATCATCAAGGCCACCACTGCGCTAGCCCTGAGTGGAGTTGCGCCCTTTGCGCTCGTAGTTGTCGCCGGCCCATTCCTGTTCGCCACGGTGTTTGGTGCGGAGTGGCGCACGGCGGGCAGCTACGCTCAGTGGCTCTCGATCTGGCTTTTCTTCCAGTACATCAACAGGCCCGCTGTCTCCGCGATCCCGGCGCTCCGGCTGCAAGGCGGCCTGTTGGTCTATGAACTTTTCAGTTCTTCAACGAAGGTTCTTGCGCTCTTCGTAGGGTACGGGATGTTCGGGAGTGACATCGCTGCGATTGCTCTATTTTCACTCTTCGGCGCGTTTGCCTACGCCTGGTTGATTCTATGGGTAATTCGGCGGAGCGGCACATCGAGCAATGACCCAGCCCCTAGCAGGTACGGAAGTGAAGCCTGAAAAACAAGTCGACCGCACGCACTACGAGTTTGCTCGCTATATGTCGAAAGCGCGTTGGGCCAGCGTCTGGCATCAACTCGACGAAATCCAGAAGCTGCAGCCTGCCAATGTTCTGGAAGTCGGCCCCGGTCACGGTTTGTTCAAGACGGTCGCGAGTGCCTTTGGAATTTCTGTCGAGACACTGGATCTGGATCCGGAGTCGAAGCCTGACCATGTCGGGTCAATCACCGAAATCCCGCTTGCGGACGGGAGTTACGACGTCGTTTGCGCATTCCAGGTCCTGGAACATCTGCCGTACGAGCAATCTTGTCGAGCCTTCTCCGAGATGGTTCGCGTCAGCAGGCGGCACGTCGTGATCAGCCTTCCAGATGCCAAGCCGGTGTGGTTCTATCGACTCGATCTGCCAAAGCTCGGAACCCGTGAATTCCTTTTGCCTCACCCATTGTCAAGCCCCCGGATACATGAGTTCGACGGTGAACACTATTGGGAACTCAACAAGCGAGGTTATCCTTTGGAGCGGATCCTCACTGATTACACAGGCATCTCCCTAGTTAAATCATATCGTGTCCTGGAAAATCCCTATCATCGCTTCTTCGTCTATGCGCATGAAGTAATTGGGAAATGAATGGAGACAGAGAGAAACGAAATCGAAACTTTGACGCAGCTAGATGGGGGCCGTAAACGGCAGAAGAGTTATCTTCAGGCAAGAAGCGAAGCACGGCAAATGGTCTTTCGATAATACGCTCTTCAGAAGCAGCGCTCTGCCCAGTCGCCAATGTGGCCGTCAATGCGCAAATTGAAAAGCTTGCAACGCATTGATGAGACCACCCCGATTTCGAACATCCGCCTGCTATGCCGACAGCAAGAATTAAAACAAACGTCGCCTTTGGTCACCAAGACCTTCCTTCCAATTCACTGCTTGATTTCATGCCCGATCGTGAGCTGAGAGTACTGCATCTGGTCGGCGGAACAATCGATGGGGGTGCTGCTCGCGGTGCCTACTGGTTGCACCGCGGCCTGATAGATCTCGGGGTCCATTCACGAATGCTTATGAGCGGCCCGAATGATACATCCGACAATTCCGTTCTTGCTCTCTCCAATGGGCAGAAAGCAAGACTAGTATCAGCGTTGCGCGCACGCCTCGATAACGCCCCACTCCTAATGTATCCACATCGGCCGAAGACGACCTTCAGTACGGGGTTGATCGGGTCTTCGTTCATGAAAACCAATGCCTACGCTGAAGCGCATGTCGTGCACCTGCATTGGATAAATGGGGGGCTCGTTGGTATTCGAGATCTGAAAAAAATAAGAAAGCCTCTCGTTTGGACGCTACGAGACATGTGGCCGATGACAGGCGGCTGCCATTATCCGATGAACTGCGACAATTTTCTGAAAGCATGTGGGGAATGCCCTCAACTCGGCTCGTCGACCAAGTATGATCTCTCTCGAGCAATCCATATGCTGAAGAAGCGAAACATTCCGGCCGATCTGATCATTGTTGGATT
>CAYSKN010000296.1:0-3178 GCA_964431565.1 uncultured Gemmatimonas sp. | reverse complement strand
ACAATCGATTGCCAATGCGGTGCATGGATCGGGACGCCTCTTCGTTCCGTCTCTAGCACTGACGGAGTTCGATCAGTACCTCAACACGCACTCGATCAACGTCTCAGCGCTTGCAATGGCGCTGACCCGGAGACTCGGTTTGACAGACCGGGAGGTATATGCCTATGGCATGGCCGGTCTCCTTCACGACATCGGAAATGTTCGGGTTCCACTCCAGGTGCAATTGAAGCCTGGCTCGTTGACCACGGATGAGCTCACGATCCTGCAGTCGCATACCGTGGCGGGTGCACGGCTGATTCTGGAGTGTGGTGGCCGGCTGGATCTCTGCGCAGCTGTGGCCCTTGAGCACCACATCAGAGTGGATGGTGGTGGTTACCCGTTACGCCACACCAGACGGGGGCCCCATCATGCCAGCCGGCTCATTCATGTGTGTGACGTCTTTGACGCCATGAGGACCCACCGTCCTTATCGTGTGGCGTGGGACACCGCATCGACCATCGACTTCATTGAGAGGGGCGCGGGAACGGACTTTGATCCAGCGATCGTCAGTGTGCTTCTCGGTATCGTTGGTGAGGGCGGGCTGATGGCAGCCACGGCACGATCTATCGACGGGGAAGTGCCGGCTGCGCATGGCTGATTCAGCAGCGAATGCAACGAGTGTGGCTCTGCAGCAGGGGTAATCCTGACCTTGCAGAATCCATACGCCCGCACAGCCTCCGTGTCTTCGGTTGGGTTGTGCACGGGAGCTCTCCGATCTGATGATATATTTCAGTGGTGAACCTCGAAATTGTCACCATTGGCGATGAACTGCTGCTCGGGTTCACGGTTGATACGAATGCCGCCCATATCGGCCGTGAGCTTGCGGCCCTTGGGGTACGCATCGTAAGGCGTACAACGTGTGGTGATGACGCCAATGTGATTGCGGCCGCGGTGCGTGAGGCACTGGATCGCACAGGAGCGGTGATCACGACCGGAGGGCTGGGTCCCACCGCCGATGACAAGACAAAGCCTGCCATTGCCTCGATTTTTGGCAGAAGGATGGTGCTGGACGAGAAGATCCTTGCACGCCTGGAGCAGCGCTGGCGTGACCGTTTCGGTCATGAGATGCCAGTGAGCAACAGACAGCAGGCGCAGGTGCCGGAAGGCTGTACCATTCTTGGCAATGGACATGGCTCGGCTCCCGGGATATGGCTTGAGGACAAACGTGGCAGATGGGTGGCGATGTTTCCGGGTGTTCCTCGCGAGTTGCGCGGGATGCTGGCCGATACCTTGATACCGTTTCTGCGTGAGCGGCTCCCTGCGGATGGTCTTGTGGTTCGCAGCAGGACACTGCGTACCGCCAACATTGCCGAGTCGGCGCTCGCAGACAGGCTTGGGGAACTTGCAGCAGGAGTGAACGGTTTGCCGCTGGCGTTCATCCCGGGCAATGATGGTGTGGATCTTCGTCTGACGTCGTGGTCACTGCCGGCGCTTGAAGCTGAACATGCCCTCGACACAGCGGCATGTCTCATTCGCACAAGAGTCGGCCGCTTCATTTACGGTGACGGAGCAGATGACCTGGCTGCTATCATGCTCGGCGAGTGCGAAGCACGCGGCCTGACACTTGCGACTGCTGAGAGTTGCACCGGTGGTATGCTGGCAGAGCGGCTGACCAGTGTGTCCGGCGCGAGCCGTTCGATGCAGGGGGGCGTGATAGCCTACGCCAACGAGGTCAAGACAAGGGAGCTGGGCATTCCTTCGGGGTTGCTCGTGTCGTGCGGCGCGGTCAGCGAAGAAGTAGCCCGGGCAATGGCCAGTGGCGTCCGCCGCAACCTTGATGCATCGATCGGGATCGGGATCACTGGTATTGCCGGTCCTGACGGTGGCACTCCCGACAAGCCGGTGGGTACGGTCTGGGTGGCGGTCGACCTGGAGGGTACGGTGCGGGCGGTTCGTGGTCGCCTCCCGGGCAATCGTTTCGAAATTCGCTACCGTGCCACTCAACTGGCACTGGACCTGTTGCGTCGGATGCTCTCCGGCGATGCGGTGATTGATGCTCCGGCGGCGGAGGCAGGGTGGGTGTCGCGAGGATGATGATCTGCTGAATTGGCCACAATAGCCGCATAATGCCGGCTGCATCGCTGGGGGTAGCATGCGGTGCTATCCTTCTGATCCGGAAGTCTGCGTTTCGCAAACAAGAACTTGAACGGTGAGCCGGTTTGGCGGTTCGCCTGCAATTTGACAGGAAAGCCATGACTGATCCGAATGCTGTCGCACAAAACACCCCCCCCGATGGCGATGTTATTGGAACGCCGGTGGAAGATGCCGCGCTGTCCTCGCCCGGACTTCCGGCCTCGGGTGATGAATGTAGCCGTGAACTTGAGGCGGCCAGGGACAAGCATCTGCGCCTGGCTGCAGAGTTCGAGAACTTCCGTCGGCGTACGATCAAGGAACGGCAGGAAGCGGGCTGGCGGGCGCAGGGTGATCTTGTTCGTGACCTCCTTGATGTGTTTGATGATCTTGATCGTTTCGCCACAGTCGACCCGTTGACCGTGGATACGAAGACGCTGGTGGAGGGTGTACTGCTCGTTGACAGGAAGGTTATGAAGACCCTCGCCAGTTATGGGTTCGAGGTGATCAATCCCGTCGGCAGGCCCTTTGATCCTTCAATTCATGAAGCCATGAGCACTGCACCTGCATCGGGGCCGGAGGAGGATGGCGAGGTAGCTCTCTGCTTTCAGGTCGGTTATGTGATCAATGGTCAGGTACTACGTCCTGCGCGGGTGGTCGTCAAACAGTGGGCCGGCGCCTGAGGAGACTTCTGGCCCTGCTTCGGTATTCATGTTGAGTCATCGCGTCCCCATCAGCGTCGTCATGTCTTTCATGACGACATTCGTCACGAGCTTCGCAATTCATGGCCAACGGCACTGACTATTACGCCGTCCTGGGGGTCTCCTCTGGCGCAACCGCCGAAGAGATCAAGAAGCAATACAGACGGCTTGCAAAGAAATTTCATCCTGATACCAATCCCAATGATCCCAAGGCAGCAGACCGCTTCAAGGAGATCTCGGAGGCGTACAACGTCATCGGTGATGTTGAGAAGCGCAAGCAGTACGACGATATGCGCCGGCTGGGGGCAATGGGTGGGGGGGTTCGGCCGGGCGCCGAGCGGGCCTCATCGCGTGCAGGCGGTTTCGGT
>CAYSKN010000295.1:0-3186 GCA_964431565.1 uncultured Gemmatimonas sp. | reverse complement strand
ACCCCTGACCTGCTGATTACAAATCAGCTGCTCTACCAACTGAGCTACGTCAGCGCTGGACCCGAACTCCCGGAGTCGCGAAGGATAATTGACCAAAGCCCCTTTTGGTAGATGGGGCTGCCTGCCTTCGATGCCGCGGGTGCGCCTGAGACGGAGTGCGGTCCGGCACCATCACCCCTGCCACCAGCGTGTTCCCAGCGGTCCATCCTCAATAAAGATGCGACGCCCTGTCAGTTCGTCACGAATGGCGTCAGCAGTCGTGAAATCCCGCCTTTCACGGGCAAGCCGGCGAGCGTCCAGCCGCTCCTTGACCCAATTGCCAAGACCCTCGTCCACCTCATGTTGGGGTACCAGATCAAGCACTCCGTCCATCAACCTGAATGCCTCACGCGCCCGCTCAAGCGCAATTGCCCCTGCTCCGTTGCTGTCCTGGTCCGACGTAGCAACGTCCAGCTCCCGGTTCGCTTCGGAGATGAACATGAACAGCGCCGCCATTGCCTCTGGAGCATTCAGGTCATCGAACAACGCCGCCTTGAAGGCGCCCTCCCCTCGCACGGCGGCGAGTCCGAGCCCGGGGGTCCCCGCTGTAGCGGCGGCGAGTCGCCGTGCAAATACACCAATACGGTTCACTGCAGCACGCGACTGTTCGAGCGATTCCTCGGTGAGGTTGAGCTGCTTGCGATAGTGCGCATTGAAGACGAAGTGCCGATACACCGCCCCGCTAATGCCCTGCTCACGCAGTTCCACCACGTTGGCAACATTTCCTACCCGTTTGGCCATCTTGGCACCGTCGGTGAGCAGGAACTCACCGTGGCACCAGCAGCGCGCAAATTGCTTGCCGGTAGCGGCCTCGCTCTGGGCGATCTCGTCCTCGTGATGCGGGAAGATCAGATCGATTCCGCCTGCATGAAGGTCGAAGGTCTCACCCAGGTACTTCATAGCCATGGCCGAGCATTCAAGGTGCCAGCCTGGCCTGCCACGCCCCCATGGCGAATCCCATGCGGCGCCAGTGGCCTCATCCTCGGGTTTGGCGCTCTTCCAGAGCGCAAAATCCTGTGCGTTCTCCTTGGCGTATTCGTCCTGTGTGACCCTGGCGCCGGCACGCACTTCCCGCTTGTCGAGCTGAGAAAGCTTGCCGTAATCTGCAAAACGATCGATTGCGAAATAGACCGAACCATCGTCCGCAAGGTAGGCAACACCGTTGGCGATGAGACGCTCCACAAGCCTGATCATTTCCGGTATGTGTTCGGTCGCCCTTGGATACAGTTCAGCGTCCTCGATGCGCAGATAGCGACGGTCCTGATGAAACAGCGCAGTGAACGGCTCCGTGATCTCTCTGATGTCCCGGCCTTCCGCTGCAGCCTTCCGGATGATCTTATCATCCACGTCCGTAAGGTTCATCACCTGCTCAACCCGCCAGCCGGCCAGCACGATGGCGCGACGAAGAAGATCCTCGAACAGGAACGTACGGAAATTGCCGAGATGTGCCGGGTTATAAACCGTGGGCCCACATGTGTACATTCGCACTGTGTGACCATCGGCAGGCGCAAACGGTTCGACGCGACGCGTGAGTGTGTTGTACAGGCGGAACTCTGGCATGGGCAATGAAACGAGAGAATCGGTAATGGAGAGGCCCTCCGGCAACAGAGACGCCCCGACCCCATAAGATGGAAGCAGCCGGGAGCCGAACATCGGATCGTCACGGAGAATCTAGCCGACGTCCGGGCGTACGCAGCACTCCGCTTCCGCACATCAATGCCGCTGTGCGCTCATCCTTGCCATCAAACGTCCCTCACACGGAGACGTCCATCCCGGAAATACAGTTCGCGAATATGCCGGCTCCGACCGTCCCGCACTTCTCCCGGATCGGGGAATTCCGAAGTACTTCCTGCCGGTCGATGGGCACCTTGACGGGGCGCTGATGTGAATGCACTCGCGTGGCGTGACACTGGTGCGGACTGAGCGAGAAGGACCACCGCATTTCCACGCTCACACTGACGGCGTGCCCACTGTTCACAATGTGCAGCCTCGCTGAGAGAAATGCCGCCGCAACGCGAGACCCGCAACAGATGGACCAGCGGCACACCACGGAAGTGTGCCGCCGGACGCTCCGCTACCGCTCGGAGCATCGATTCGGGCCGAGGATGTGCAGGAGACGCTCGTGCAGTGCCCCATCCGGAAAGTATACCCGCGAATGCTTCTGCTCGTATTGAAGCACGACGAATGCGAAGATCAACCGATGCGCGGCGATCACCACGCCAGAACGCCGGATGAAGAGCCAGAGGGCTCCCGGCAAGTGCCGCTAGCAGGACCCGCGCAGACGCCGGATCCCGGTGGCGAATCACCACGCAGTCACCATGGTCGATGCAGAGAGTCAGCGTATCGAGATATCTGACCGACGCGACACAGCGCGACGGCAGACCGCTACGCCATTCGATGGTGGCGTCATGAAGGGAGAGCAGGCTGGACATGAGGTGCCTTCATCATGACACCGCACACGACACATCATGCCATCACAATGCAACCTGTATGAGCATGGGAACGCCACCACGGCTCTCCGCGTGTCTGACCAAGCTGATACTCCCCGGCGAGTCGGATCGGCACATGGACCATCCGGGACCAGCCCGGACGGTCCGTTCGCCTACGTGGTGAAAACGGCCTGAAGTTGAGCAAGAGCCCAACCCAGATCTTCTGGACCTACCGTGAGCGGTGGCGCCAGACGAATGACGGTGTTGTGGGTATCCTTGCACAACAGGCCACGCTCCTGAAGCAGCTCACAATAGGGGCGGGCCGGCTCACGCAGCTCTATCCCGACGATCAGTCCTCTGCCACGCACACCGACGATCGCTGGATGAGCAAGCGCCCTGAGACCTGCCAGGAACCACTCACCCATTTCCGCACTTCGCTCTATCAGCCGCTCATCCTCGCCCACCGCGAGGGCTTCGCGGGCAACGGCACATCCGTGCGGTTTGCCGCCGAATCCATGGTGACGACCGCCTGCTCGATCAGGTTGTCGAATTCGAGCGCCTCCACGAGGTCGGAATTCCAGATCAGCGAGCGGTCGGTGATGCGGATGTCCGAGGCGCCGGCAAGGACATCGTGAATGAGCTTGTGGCCTTCCTGCAGCACCTCGCCGGTGCGGAACACCGCGCAGTTCGCCTGCATCACCTTCTGCATGCGCACCCG